>JAYVCD010000390.1:0-3517 GCA_043750125.1 Archangiaceae bacterium
GCGAGTGCTTCTTTCTTCGAGCCGTCAGGCAGGGTGATGGTGATGGAAGCCATGGGCCCTTCAATATCAACGGGCCGACAAGCGGGAGGCAAAAACCTCTACCGCGTGGGGTGATCGAGAGTGGGCCCAGCAGGTTTCGAACCTGCGACCCCTACCGTGTCAAGGTAGTGCTCTACCGCTGAGCTATAGGCCCTTTGAAGCGCCGCGGGATAAATCGCAGGCGATCCACCCTGTCAAGACGCATTCCCTCTTGGCCCTCGACCGATGAGCAATTTCCTCTTTCTGTTCGTACGTGCTGAAGGCCCGTCGCGATGAGCCTTCTTCCCGATTCGGCCAGCTTCGAAGAGCGGGTCCAGGACTGCTTCACCGCCTACCGGGGGCGAGGGGTCGAGCTGTCTGCGCTGGATGTGGACCTGCTCGATCGCTGGGCGCAGACGGGAGCACCGTTCGAGGTGGTCGCGCGCGGGCTGCGGAAGGCGGCGGAAGGCGCGGACTGGGACGCTGCGCAAAATGGCGGGGGCCTCAAGTCACTGCGCGCGTGCCGCCGGCAGGTCGACGCTGAGATTTCCAAGTGGTCGGCCCAGAGCGCGGGGCAGCACACTGCGGAACTCGAAGAACCCGAACCGCTGCACCTCACCCGGCACACCCGCCTCAAAGCCACGCTGCGGAAGATCGCCCGAACCCTCGCAAGCGCCACTTCGGCGGCCACCCGGCTCGAGGCCCGGCTCCCCATTCCCAAGGACTACGCCGCCGCGGTCCGACAAGAAGAGCTGGCCTTCGCGGTGCTGACGCGATCGCTTTCGTGGAATGAACGCCGAGCCCTCTTGCATCAAGCCCGTCGCCTCGTGCAAAACGCGCAGCCCGTCTCGGCGCACGCGGTTCGTGAATCGAGAAGATTTCATCGCGCAGCCGCACTCAAGCGACTGCTCGACCTTCCGTCGTTCTGGTGACTGCTTTTGAGTGCTCCTTCGTCACCCTGTCAGGCCCCGTCGTTCGTCGTCGATCGCCAGGGAGACTTCGCTGTCGCCCGCCCTGAAGAACAAGTCTCCGACTGCCTGCACTGCAATGGCACCGGCCTGGTCGCGCAGACCATCACCGAGGGTGGCCGCGGCTACGACGTGGTCACTCCCTGCGCGCGCCAGAAGCTCAAGGCCCGGCTGCAGCTGTTCAATGCCGCCCACCTGCCCGGAGTCCACGCCACCGCGACCTTCGCGACCTTCAACCCGTACAGCGCCGAGCAGGACCGGGCACTGAAGACCGCGCAGGCCTTCGCGCTTTCGTGGCCGAAAACAAAGGGGTTCGTGCTCTCGGGGCCGGTCGGCACCGGAAAGACCCACCTGCTCGCGTCGGCACTGAAGTTCGTCACGACCGAGCGAGGCGTTCGCGCCGCGTACATCGAAATCTCGCTGCTCTACGCCACCATTCGGCGCGGGTTTCACGAAGGGAAGAGCGGAGGGGAAATCATCGGCCCGCTCTCGCAGGTCGATCTGCTGGCGATCGACGAGCTGGGAAAGGGCCGCGGCAGCCCGTTCGAGCTCGAGACGCTCGATGAGCTGATCGCCCGTCGGTACAACGCGGGAAAAGTCACCCTCTTCGCCACCAACTATTCGCTGCGCCCGCCCGAAGAGAATCGGGCGAGCGGTTATGCGACCACGGCCGAGCTGAAGGCCGAAGGGAAAGACAGCAAGCTGTTGTGCGATCGCGTGGGCGAGCGCGTCTACAGCCGGCTTTGTGAGATGTGCGACTTCGTCGAGTTCTCGACAGCCACCAAAGATTTTCGCCGGGCCCGGGCTACATCTTCGCGCCAGAGCAAATCCAGTCCTTGAGCAGCTTTTTCTGGACCGCGCTCAACGCGGGCCCGCCCAACGGCATCAGCGCGCCCACCGTCTTGTCCCCCGGACCCTTCTTGCCCATCACCTTGAGGTACATCGTGCTGGTGGCCAGGTTGTTCGGGTCGACCACCTTCAGGGTCGTATCGCTGCCGGCGTAGAGGCTCTTGTGACCGACCTGGCCGAAGGCCGCCACTTCGGTGTTGTACAGACCGTAGTTGTCGCTGCCGTCCGGTGCGCCCATCTTGTGGCAAGAGATGCAGGCCGGGGTGAAGATGTCGCTGTAAACCTTCGAGAACGTCGTGGCGGGCGGTGACGCATCGCAGATGAGCTCGGGGTCAGAGCCTGCATCGACGACCGGGGTGCCGGTGCTGCCGCAGCTGAACGAACCCAAAGATGAGACGGCGACGACGACCGCTGAAAAAATGAAACGCTTGAGCATGATTCCTCGTGATGTACCGGCCAGTGGATAAAGAGGGCGAAACTTACCCGGGCGCGTAGACCTCGCAAGCGTTTGCAGCGATGCTCCGCGCCTTCATGGCCGCCCCCGAGAAGGTCGGAATTGCCGCCGAAGTGCTGCACGAGATCAAGCAGCCACTGCTGGGCCTCAAGGCGTACCTCCAGATGGTCCGTGACGAACCGAATCGGGTCATTCCGGTGACGCTGTTGCTCGCACAGGTGGAACGGATTGAGCAGATCGTGGGGGACTTCCACCGCCTCACCAATGATCGCCCTGCCCCGCTGAGCCTGCTCAAGCTGTCGATTCCGGTGCGGCATGCCGTCGCCCACTTCGTGGCGATGCCGACCAACCAGGACGTGACGGTTTCCGTTGAGGTGATCTTCGAGTGCGAGATCAAAGGGAACATGAGGCTGCTCGAGCAGCTGACCCTCAACCTGCTCAACAACGCGCGCGACGCGATGGGCGGCAAAGGCAACATCAAGGTTCAGATTACCCGCGAGTCGTTGCGCCCCACGCTCTACGTCGCCGACTGGGGTCCGGGGATCCCGGCCGAGCTGAAAGAAAAGATCTTCGAGCCCTACGTCACGACCAAGTCCACCGGAACGGGCCTGGGCCTGGTGGTGTGCCAGCGAATTGCGGCCGAGCATCAGGCCAAGCTCGACCTGGCGCCGCCCGAAGTGATGCAAGAGACACCCGCCCCGGGGACGGTCTTCCGGGTCGCGTTCAGCAACCGCCCGACTGCCGAAGCTCCCGTGCGCCGATACCGGGTGCTGGTCGTCGACGACGAATCGGTCATCCGTCTGCTGTTTCGGGATCTGCTCAGCAAGGACTACGACTTCGTCGAGGCCGAGACCGCCGAGCAGGCGCTCGAACAGCTGACCCGGGGCACGTTTGATCTGTTGATCAGCGACAAGAACCTTCCCGGCCTCTCGGGGCTCGACCTGGCGCAGCGGGCCCGGTCGCGCTGGCCCCAGGTGAAGGTGATGTTGATGACCGGCTACCCCTCGCTGATCACCGCCCAACAATCGGTCGAGCTGGGCCTCGTCGACTACCTCGTCAAGCCGTTCGACGACATTCGGACTGTCCGCGACAAGATCCGCGACGCGGTCCATTCTGCGCCGGCCCGGCCGACCGCAGTGCCCGTGCTGAACAAGCGCATCGACGTCTACGAAGACAACCCCACCAGCAGCAGACAAATCGTCGAGGCCCTGGCCCAGCTGGGCTACCT
>JAYVCD010000391.1:0-4694 GCA_043750125.1 Archangiaceae bacterium
TTCGGCGAGGTACTTGAGGTTGGATTTGACGAACGCGAGGGGGTTGTTGATCTCGTGGCCGACGCCCGCGGCGAGCCGGCCGATCGACGCGTAGCGTTCTTGTGACGCGCGCGCCTTTTCGCTCTGGGCCAGCAGCGACAGCGCGTGCTCGCGTGCCTCGGAGCTGGCCGCCTCTGCTTCCGCCAGGCGCCGGTAGAGGTGCGTTCCGACGACCGAGAAGACGCCCGAGCTGAGGATTAGCAGCTCGGACGTCAGCAGCGTGTCGAGCCCGGTCGACGTGTGAAGCACGGGGATCGCGGCGAGCGTCGAGCCGATCGCGCAGGCCGCCCCCATCCACGGTCTCCTCGGAGCGAGGACTCCGAAGGCCATCGGCAGCGCGTACGCGTAGGCGAAGTAGTCGCTGAACCGTCCGCCCGTCAGCGCGGCGGCGGCCACCAGAGCGACTCCGCAGGTGAACGCATTGAAATGGCTGATGACACGACTGACCCGGTGCGGCCATCGATAGGAGATGAAAGCGGCGACAAAGGTCCACACCGCGAGCGCGCCGTAGAGCTGCGCGACCGCCAGGCCACCTTCGCGCCCACGGTGCCACTCGAACCCGGCGACGACCGCCAGGGCTGCCGCAGCGCACAGCGTCGAGCGAAACTCGGGAGTACGTTGGTCCGTCGGGCTCGGGGCGCTCACGAATTGGGGTAGTGCACGGAACGTACCTCTACCCCCTCAGAGTGAGCCGGTCACGTCCGCACGAGTCAGCGCGTCCTCGTGAGTCGCTTCTGACCTGCCAGGAATGACCCGGAGGAACTCTGCGTAGTGGGTCACCGGCAGCTTCTCGACCCGAATGGCGGCGGCTTTGAATTCGGCCGTCCCTGACTTCGGGTCGGTGGCGTCGATGGTCCAGACGTTGACGTCCACGTCGTCGGGGAAGTGAAAGGTCATGAAAGCGAGGCCCGGCTTGAGCAAAGGATCAAGTCGCACCGGCGCTTCGACGGCACCCCGCCGCGACCGGACCCGCACCCGCTCGCCAGCGCTGACCCCGAACCGGGCGGCGTCTGCGGGCGACAGATCGATTGTCTCGCCTCTGCGCAGCGGGGAATTGTAGCCGCTCGATTGGACCCCGGTGTTGAAGTCATCGTCGAGCAAGTCAACCGGCACCCGATTTTCAGAAGGATGAAAGGCAGCGCGTGGTTCTTGCCAGGAAAGTCGAAGCCTTCAAAGAGCTGGGCAGCGGAGCCGGTTACTTCGACGCGGCCGTGCTCGATGCGATCGCTATGGGACTTTTCGCACCCGACGGCCGGATCGCCCGCGCGACCGCGGGGCCCGGGTGGTCGCGAAACGACGATCGAAGCGATCACGCCGGGAAGACCGACCTGTCTCCGTGGGGCAGCGAGTACGACAGCGCCGAGTGGACCTTCACCGATTTGCGCAGAGCGATCGCGATGCGGCGCACCGCGGCAACGTGGCGCGCGCGGATGCGCTGCTGACGTGGATCACCTCGCAGGCGGCGGCGAATGCCCAGCTGATTCCCGAGACGCTCGACGAGAGGGGGCGGCCGCCGCGGCCATCCAACGCGACTACCAGAAGGTCGAGCCGAAGAGCTGGGTCGCAAACCCGGGCGCAGTCGATGGCAAGCCGCTCGAGATGCTGGTCGGCCTCAGCGGGCTGACCCACATCGGGGGAATTCCGGCCCAGTACAAAAAGGACGACCATGCAGGCGTTCGGCTCCACCAGCCCGACGGGAACTACGAACAAATGGTCGGCTTCTACAAGAAGGGCTCGAACGTCGACCGCACCGTCTCGGCGGCCACCGGGTACTGGCAGGGCACCGGAAAGCCCGACCGGGTCTGGGTAGTGAAGGGCGTCGCTTACGCCACCTTGTGGGTGCCCAAGGCCGCCTTCCTGATCGAAAGCATCGAAGAGCAGACCGGCGCCGGGACGGTGGCCGCCCGGCAGATTGGGAAAGACTGGTTCGTGCGCGCCGGAGCGACCGGCGGCGACGGCACCAAGGACAAGCCCTTCAAAGATCCCTGGCAGGCCCTCGAGAAAGTCGAAGCCGGCGACTTCGTCCACGTCGCCGAGGGCGAGTACTTCGGCAAGCTGAAGGCCGGCCAGTGGAAGATCGACACCACCCACATCTCGATGCTCGGGGGCTACGACGCGTCCTTCAAAGAGCGCAACCCCTGGAAGCACCCCACCCGGCTGACCTGCCCGCCCGACTACAAGGGCCGGCGCGGCGGCTACACCATCGAGGGCGTCGATGATCACACCGGCGCGGTCATCGACGGGTTCGTCTTCGACAAGAAAGCCAACAACGCCCACGGAAGAACTGTCGGTTTTCGCCAATGCCCGGGGGACGCACCGAACGGCCGCCTTCAGTGCCGTCGAACCGTCATCAGTGCCACTTCCCCGGCACTGCCCATCAGCGCGGCGCAGAAACGGACGGCGGGCCCTGATTGAATCGAACTTCCTTGAACCCGAGCGAGAGGATCAACGCGCCCAGGGACCGCTCGGCCGAAGTCCGGGCCTTCTGGAGCAGCCGGGGATCTCGAGCCAGCGACTGCGCCAATTGCGTCTGCGCCCTGGCCAGCAAGTCGGTGGTCTGCTGTGAATCGAGGTTCGAGACCAACACTTCGGTCTGAGCCGGAGTGAGCTCGATCGACACCTCGGCGTCGGGCAGCGAAATCTCGACCCGGTCGTCGCTGACGTGAACGGCGTCGGAGGAAAGCCGGGAAAGGTCAATCGCGAAGTGCGCTTCCGCAGCGACCAGCGCCGTCCCCGAAGGCGGAGCGACCGCGAACCGCGCCCACTGCACCACTGCGGCGGTCACGGTCGGCTGAGCCACCGGGTCGGGCAACAGCGTCACCTTGCGCGTCACCGAGACGTCGAGCACCTGCAGCCGAGAGACAGCGCGAAGCCGCTCGACGACCGTCGGTGAGGGTGAGGGAGTCTCGCGGCGGTTGCCGAGGAAAAATCCCGCGGCCACCAGTCCCACCACCGCCATCACTGCAAGGAGCCAGCGCATTGAAGTTCGATGGCTGCGCGGCGATGGCGGGCGGGCGGCTCTACAGCTCGCGGCTCATCAACAATCGGAGCTTGCCGCTCTTCTTGCTGACGACGGTGGCGACGGTGGTGAAGCCGGCCTTCCGGTAGAAGGAAACCGCCGGAGCGTTGGCGGGATCCACCCGAAGCGCGAGCGTCTTGCGGTTCATGTCGCGCGCGACCTCGAGCGACCGGTTGAGCAACTGGGTGCCGACTCCCCGCTTCTGCAGCGGCGGAGTGACGACGATGTTGCGCATGTACGCGGCACCCGGCACCGGTCCATCGCGCTCGATCGTCACGTACCCGACCATGCTGCCGTTGAACTTGCCGACCTGAATGAAGGGCCGCAACTTGGTCAGTGCCTCGAGGCTCTCTTCGACCTTTTCGTGGCGCTCTTTCCAGGGAACAGAGCTCGAACGCAGAGCTGCAAGCAGCCCCATGTCTTCGTCTGTCGGAGTTGCGAACTTCACCTGCCCAGTTAAATCATTCGGGAGCTGCGTATCGTCGAGCGGGGGAATCGCCTGCTTGCTCGTGTCCACCTGGTTCGTCGTCGTCATGCAACCTCCTTTTGAGGTGTGTGGCGGCGGCCTTAACGGTTGCCATCTGATTCTAACCGCTAATTCCCAACCCCACACGGGTTCCTTCGTTCCCTCGTTTGAGCCTTTTGGGTGACCTACCTTTCCATTCACTCTTCCTTGATTGGATCAAACTTCCCCTTTCGCCATTGCCGCTCCGCGGTGCAAATTCCGGGGTTGTGCAACTGAACCACGCCCAGCGCGAATTGACGGTGAAGATCGTCTATTACGGCCCCGGTCTTTCCGGAAAGACCACCAACCTTCAGCTGATCCACCAGCGCACGTTGTCCGACGTTCGGGGCCGGCTGCTTACGGTCGAGACCCACGACGACCGAACGTTGTTCTTCGATTTGCTGCCGGTGTTTTTCAACACCGCCGCGGGCTTCAAGGTGAAGGTGAAGCTGTTCACCGTGCCGGGCCAGGTGATTCACAACGCCACCCGACGCGTGGTGTTGCAGGGTGCCGACGCGGTCGCGTTCATCGCCGACAGCCGCCGGACCGCGGGGCCAGACAACAATTCGTACTGGAAGAACCTTCAAGAGAACATGCGCGAAAACGGGCTCGACCCGCTGCAGGTGCCGGTGGTGATCCAGTTCAACAAGCGAGATCTTCCCGACAGCAAGACGCTGCAGGAAATCGAAGACACCAAGAAAAAAGGCAAAGAGGTGGTGATCGGAGCGGTGGCCATTCGCGGCGAAGGAGTGCTCGAAACCCTGCACGCGGTGTTGCAGCAGGCCTTTCGCGCGTTGGATCAGCGGGCTGCGCTGCACAAGAACATCGGCCTCTCGGAGAAGGAATTTCTCACCCAGGTGTTCGCCAACATCGACACCACCGGCACCGCGCTCGAGAAAGAGTTTCCTCCGCGCAAAGTGGAGAGGTCCTGACCGTCATGACCCGCGAATCGGTACTTCAAAAACGGTTGGGCCTTTCCGAGATGCTCGATGTGGCGAGCTTTCAAGAAGTGGTCCGCGGCTTCGTCGAGCTCTACCGGATCGGGATCAAGGTGTTCGACGACAAGGGCGCGAAGCTGGCCGACATCAAGATCGGCAACGGCGACTTCTGCGGCTACGTCTTCAGCTTCCC
>JAYVCD010000392.1:0-4435 GCA_043750125.1 Archangiaceae bacterium
GGCGTCAACGTCACCGTCTCGCCCTTCACCTTCCGGTCGATCAAATCCTTCAGCTTCTCGCGGTACTCGTCCTTGTATTGCGTCGGGTCGAACTTCGGCTTCGAGAGCTGCTGAATGAACTGCCGCGCCAGATTGAGCTCAGCCTCAGAAATGGTCGCTTCCGGAATCGGCACTTCGTCCTGCGCCTTGAGCTCGTCGTAAAATCTCAACATCTGCATCACCATTCCCGGCCCGAACGGCCGCAGCAGAATCAGATTCTGCTTCCCGCCGCGCACGTACTTCGCCACCGCCGCATGCTTCATCTCGGCCATTCCTGCGGTGAGCAGCTTGAAGGCGCGCTCGGCTCCCTTGTCGGGCCCCAGGTAATACCCAGACTCGAAGTAGAGCGGGTCCACCGTCTCGAGCGGCACGAACTCGGTGATGTCCATCGAGCGGGAAGTGGCGAGCTCCAGCTGGTCGAGCTCGTCCTCGGCGAAGACGATGTACTGGTCCTTCGCGAACTCGTAGCCCTTGACGATCTTGTCTCGGGGGACGATCTCGCCCGTCTCCGGGTCGTACATCTGCTGCTTCAGCCGGGTCTTCTTCTCGGCGTGCAGCTGGTTGAAGCTGATCTTCCCCGAGGAATCGTTGGCCGAATAGACCTTCACCGGAATGTTGACCAGCCCGAAGGTGATCACACCTGAACCCATTGCGCGCGCGCTCATAGTGATGGGTACGGTAGATCCAAGCGACGATGCCTGCCAAAAACCAAACGGTCCGGGTCGAGGACCTCGAGCTACAGCTCTGTGAGCCCCGGCCCACCGCCTTCACCCGCCCGGGGTGGTTATGGGAGCTCAAGCTCGATGGTTTCCGGGCGCTGGCGTCCCTCGACCAGGCAAAGGCACGCATCCTCTTTCGCCGCGGGCGAGACGCGAGCGACAAGTTCCCCGAGATCGCAGAGGCGCTTTGCGCCGTCCCCGCCCAGAGCTTCATTCTCGATGGCGAGCTGGTCATTCAGGACCCGCAGGGGATGCCCATCTTCCAGAAGCTGCTCGAGCGCTCGACCGTCACCCGCAGCCGCGACATTCGCCACCTCGCCGGGTCCTCACCCGCGGTGTACTTCGCGTTCGACCTGCTGCAACTCGACGGCAAAGACCTGCGCGCACTGCCGCTGCGCGATCGCAAAGCCCTGCTTCACCAGCTGCTCCCCAAGCAAGGACGAGTTCGTGCCCTGGACCACGTCGACCAACAGGGCGAAGCCTTTCTCGAGGCGGTGCGCGCCCAGGGCCTCGAGGGAATTGTCGGTAAGCGCGCCGATTCGCCTTACCGCGCAGGCCGGGGACCCGATTGGGTGAAGGTGGCTTTCACCGCGACTTCCGACTTCGCGGTCGTCGGCTACGCCGCTGACTTCGGAGCGCTCCACCTTGCAGTGCGAGACGACCAGGGCTTCGTCTACGCCGGGAAGGTCGGAGCCGGGTTTGGACCCAAACAACAAAAACAAGTGCGTGCCCAACTCACCGCCGCCAAACGCAAGAGCCCCACTTGCCGCGGCCCGCTGACCGAAGACAAAGACGTGGTGTGGACCGAGCCGGACCTCGTCGCCGAAGTCCGCTACAAAAACTGGATGCCCGGTTTGGCCCCGCGTGAGCCCGTGCTGTTGCGCTTTCGGGACGACCTGACTGCCGAGGAATGCGTCCGCCCCTCGAACGTACCCGCTGCTCCGCAGGTCAAGCTGAGCAACCCCCAGAAGCTCTATTTCCCCGGCGAGGGGATCACCAAGCGCGACGTCTTCGACTATTACCGCGCGGTCTCTTCCTGGTTGCTGCCCTACCTGAAGGACCGCCCCCTGACGATGACCTGCTACCCCGATGGGATCACCGGGAAGAACTTCTTTCAGAAAGCCAAGCCGCCCAAAGGAGCGCCCGATTGGGTCCGCACCACCCACGTCCACAACGAAGATGATCACCGCGACTTCGAACAGGTCGTCTGCGACGACGTACGCACCCTGGAGTGGATCGCGAACATGGGCACGCTGCCCCTGCACCTTCCCGCCAGCCGGCTGCCCAATCTGCAGTTGGCCGATTGGTGCGTGGTCGACTTCGATCCCAAGGACGCGCCCTTCTCGGCCGTGATCACGCTCGCGGTTGCCCTGCGGAAGATTTGCGACAAGGCCGGCCTGCCGACGTTCCCCAAGACCAGCGGCTCTTCGGGGCTCCATGTGATGATTCCGCTTGGCGCTCAGGTCGACAATGGCTTCGCAGTACAGTTGGCTGAGATGCTCGCGCAGATGATCGTCACCACCCACCCGGACATCGCCACCGTCGAACGGACCATCGCCAAGCGGAAGGGCCGCGTGTACCTGGACTGCTACCAGAACGGGAACAACAAGCTCATCGCCGCTCCGTTCTGTGTCCGCGCCAAGCCGGGTGCCCCGGTCTCGATGTCCCTGGTGTGGGACGAAGTGAAGCCGGGCCTGACCCCCACCCAGTTCACCATTCGCAACGCGATCGAACGACTCGAAAAGCGTGGCGACCCGATGGCGCCGTTGCTCACCCTCAAGCCGGCGCTGAAGGAAGCGCTGGGGAGTCTCATTCATTGATCCGCTCGTCTGTCTTCGTCGCGGCCCTGGTGCTGGCGGCCTGTGGCCCCATCGGCCCCGTCATTCCCGACGCTGGCCCCTTCGATGCGGGCACTGGAATTCTGCCCGTCACCTGCGTGAGCAACGTGAAATGGACCATGGGGAATCAGGGCAACGAAGGAATGAACCCGGGGTTGGCGTGTCGTTCCTGCCATCTGGGCCAGAATTTCATGGGCCAGAACCCAAACCTCGAATCGAATCAGTCATGGGCGATGTTTTTCATGGGCACCGTGTACAGCGGCTTCAATGAGGCCAACCTGTGCCTGGCGAAGTCCGTCCCCGCGGGGACGGTGGTCGAGATTCTCGACTCGACCGGAGCGCTGGTCCTCACCCTTCCGGTCAATGCCGCCGGAAATTTCAGGTCGAACAGCGTCGATGCCGGGCTCTCGCTGCCCTACCGCGCACGGGTGAGATCCAACGGGATGCTCAGGGCGATGGGTGCGGCGCAGATGAACGGCGACTGCAATTCGTGTCACACCGAGCAGGGGCGAGAGTCTGCGCCCGGTCGAATCGTCTGGCCCTGAAGCTCACGCCTTGACGAGCAGCTTCGCAACCGCCGCCGAGATGGGGTGGCCCAGCTTGAGCTCTACGTCGAGGTAGATCGGCGAGCTGTTGAGCTCGAGGAAGACCCACTCGCCTCCCGCCTTGTGCTTGAGGTCGATGCCCGCGAACAACAGCCCGCATTCGCGCGCGGCCTGGCGACAGAAGGCTTTCACCGGGTCGGGCAGCTCGACCGGTCGGTACGCTGCTTCGCCGCCCGAGTAGGCCGGGTCAGCGCGGAAATCCAGGTGCTGCTCGGGAGTGACGATCGCGACCGACGAAACGATCTCGTCGTCGACGATCATGATCCGAAGGTCGTCTCCTTCGATTCTTTCCTGGAAGATCACCGGCGACGTGACGACCTTCGGAAGGTCAGTGAGCGTCTCGTCGTCGAGCGCGCGGGTCATCGCTCCACCCATCAGCGGTTTGAAGATCACGTCCTTCACTTCGGTGTGAAAGGCGCGGACCGCCTCGGGATCGTTGGTGATCAGAGTGCGAGGAACCCGTGCCCCCAGCGATCGCAGCGCGTGCAGCTGAAATGGTTTGTATTGCAACACACTCGCGGCATGCGGTCCGTTGACCAGGCGGCAGCCGCGGTGTTGCAGCGCGAGCAGCCAGGCGACGTAGAAGGTCGCGCGCTCGCGCTGGTGCATGTATCGCTCGAACCAATCTTCGTAGAGCACCAGCTCGCCGTCGTGGTCCATCGCGGGTGCGTACGCGGCCGGAATCGTCCGCAGATAGAAGGACTTCACATCCTCCAGGTCAGCTCCCCGGTAGAGGTATCTACCCTCGACGATCGACACGGGAAGGCCCTGGTCCAGGGCGTCGTCGCGCAGCAGGATGTTGTCGACCCCCAATCGTTCGAGGGCCTTTGCGATCGCCTGGCATTGAAGGTCGTCGTCCGAGCCAAAAATGCCAACGCGCATTGCGCAGAATGTACACACCCGTTTCGGCTTCTGGGACAATCTCGGCGAATCCCCATTGCCCTCGGGCGGGAGGCTTGGAAAACCATGGTCTCGAAGATCCTCAAAGGGCTGGTGAAGTACGCGACGCCCAAGCCGAGCACCGACAAGGAAGGCAAGCAGGCCGAACCGAAGAAGAAGAAGAACACCGCCACGACCCTCGCGGTCGGCGAGGAAGCGGGCAGCACCCCGAAGCCGGGCAAGTCCAGGCCTTCGACCTTCACCACGATGGCGGTGGGCGAAGAGGGCAGTGGCAAGCCTTGAGCTTCGCTCGGGGCGGCTTTCTTGCGACTACGGCAGGGAGATGATCCCGACG
>JAYVCD010000393.1:0-9297 GCA_043750125.1 Archangiaceae bacterium
CCTCGCGCACGGCCTGCTTCACTGCTTTCGAGCTCGGCTCGTCGGGCAAGTCAGACCTGGGTGAAACGGGAGTGAACTTCTTGCTCAGCGCCCGGGTGAGCAGCGCCTTCATCGGGCCGGAGGCGTCGACGATGACTTTCGGCTTCGCCGCCAGCGCGGTGGTGGCCAGCAGCAATCCGAGCACAATCGCGGCTCTCATCAGATGCCTCCGTCGGCCAGGTTGCCCAGGTAGGCCGTAAGACATTTGAGCTCGTTGGGAAGCAGGGCAGGAGAGCCCAGAGGCATCAGCGAGCCGCAACCGGGCCCCGGCTTCACCTTCTCGAGAATGAAGCTCAACATCGGCTTCGACATGCAGGTGCTGGTGGCTGCCTTGATTCGAGCCGAAACGCCCGATGAAACGAGGTCCAGGTTGCTCGCGGCGCCCGGGTTCTCATGGCAGCCCGCGCCCCCGCACGTGGGGATGAACAGGGTCGTCTCTATGTTTGAGCACTCGCCCCCGTCGGCACCTCCGTCCATGAAGAAGCGCTCGGGGCGATCCAGATTTCCCGGACAGCCAGACAACAAAGCTCCCACTGCCAATGCACCCAGTGCGCGTCGCATCAAGGGGCGCATCTTGCCGTCTCAATCAGGGGCGTGGCCACTAATTACCTTGGGCCCAGGGGCATCATTTCGGGGAAGCGGAGGGCGATTTCGGCTTCGGTGATTTGAGCCGAAAGTTGCGTCGGCGCCCAAAGCAGCTCGGCCCCCAGCAGCTCGGCGTCGAGGACCTGCAGCCGGTCTTCCAGAGCGTTTTTCACCTGAAGCGGATCATCCAGCCGCGAGACTCCAAGTTCGATGAGCTCACGCGCCCGGGGCTCGAGGGCGAGCGCAAAGATCGACAGCTGAATCGAAGCGGGCGATTGAAACGAGGCACTCGAAATGGGCCGGGGCGTTCGGCTGCCGCGCTTGACGAGCCAGACGATCAAGCCCAGCAGCGCGGCCAGGAACAGCGAGCAACAGCACAGCGAGCCGATGCCCAGCGCGCCGGCCTGCTCGTCGGTCAGCTCGTTCTTGCTGGGAAGGGCTGGTTTTTTCCGGGTGCGCGGGGGCGGCACGTCGTCCGCGGCAGGGTCGTCGGGGTCCACCTCGTCGTCGGTGGTGAAGTCTTCGGCAGGAACCGCGGCGTCGTCCTCGACGGGCGGCGGTTCGGGGGGCGTCGGCGGCACCGGTCTGTTCGCCTCGGCGGTGACAGCCCACACCAACAACAATGCGGGCACCGCGCGCCGGATCACGGTTCCTCGAGTGCGGCCTGGCTGACCTCAGCCAGAATCTCGAACAGCCGATGCCCTTCTTCGGCGGTCGCGCTGGCGGGAGTCCCAAAGTAGGCGTCGAGCCCGCCGCACTGCAGAAAGTCCGTCGCGCCGGCCTTGATCTTCGCCGGAAGGTCCACCTGAAGGTCGGGCAGAGCGCGGCGAGCGGCCTCGTCGACCAGGTGCGGCGCGACCGCCATCATCAGCGACGTCTCGTAGCCTCCGGCATGACTGCCTCCATGCATGAACTCCTCTCCCAGCCGGGGCCCATGGGGGCGACGGCGGTGATCTGCGACGGCGATCTTCGCCGGGGTCCCCTCGCGCGCCAGTCGGGCCGCCTCGTGCACCAGCTTGAAGTGGGCGGGCTCGAGGTGGTGATTGCAGACCAGCACCCGGGAAAACCCGGCCTGAACGATTCCTTCCATCACCCCGCGCATCAGGGCGCGCGCCGTGTCGGCGTTGAGGCTCACGGTTCCCGAGAAGCCGGCGGCGAAGTCGGTGAGCGTGTAGGCGATGGGCGGAAAAGTGACGCTCGAGCCGCCGATGGCCGACAGCCGGTGGGCCACGCGACGGCACACCTCTTCGGCGATCACCACGTCGACGCTGAGCGGAAGATGCGGGCCGTGCGCCTCGGTGCTGCCGATGGGAAGCAGTGCCACCGCGCCGCTGGAAGCCAGGGACTTCACTTTCGGCCAGGCCAGCTGGCTGGCGAAATGGTGGGTCATCCGCGCAACGCTCCCTTGAGCACCTTGCCGCGATCGCTTCGAGGCAGCGCGTCGAGGAACACCACCTGCCGGGGCGCCTTGTAGGCCGCCAGAGCGTCGCGCACCTGCTTCTTCAGCGCTTCGCCGAGCTCTTCGGAAGGCGACTGACCGGGGTGGAGCGCCACAAAAGCCTTGGGCTTGTCGAGGCCGTCCTTGTCCTGAAAAGAAATCACCGCGGCTTCGCGAACGGCCGGGTGCTTGAGCAGCTCGTTTTCGACTTCAATCGGCGAGAGCCACTTCCCGTTGATCTTCAACATCTCGTCGCCGCGGCCGCAGAAAAAGAAGTACCCCTTCTCGTCGCGGCGGAACTTGTCGGCCGAGACGCACCACTCGCCCCGGAAGGTGGTCTTGCTCTTCTCGTGCTGCTGCCAATACTCGAGCGCCATCGAGTCGCCTTTGATCCATAGGGTCCCGATGTCCCCGTCGGGCAGCGGGTTGCCCTCGTCGTCACAGACCTTCGCTTCGTAGCCCTCGACCACCCGGCCCAGCGAGCCGAGCTTCACGTCGCCCTGTCGGTTGGTGATGAAGATGTGGAACATCTCGGCCGAGCCGATGCCGTCGAGCACTTCGACCCCGGTGCGTTCTTTCCACCGGGTGTAGAGCTCAGCCGGCAGCGCCTCGCCCGCTGACAGCGCGAGGCGCAGGCTCGAGAAATCGACCCCGTCCACCCCGTGAGCATTCACGATTTGATTGAGCGCGGTAGGGACGCCGGTGAACAGCGTCGGTCGATGCTTCTTCAGCACCTCGAATAACTTTTCAGCCGTCGGCTTTTCCCGAAACAGGGCCGTGGTTCCGCCGGCGAGCAGGGGGAAGAGCAGGTTGGTCCCCAGGGCGTACCCGAACGCCAGGCGGGGAACCGAGACGCAGATGTCCGTCGCGCAGTAGCCCACCAGCGGCAAGGCGTAGGTGAGCGCGTTGAAGACGAAGTCGCGGTGCTTGTGGACGGCGGCCTTGGGAAAGCCGGTCGAGCCCGAGGTGTAGAGCCAGACTGCCGCGTCGTCTTTGTGGGTCGGCGCAAAGGTGGAATCTGGCGTCGCGCGCTGAAGCTCTGCGTCGTAGTCGAGCGTGGGGCCCCCCGTCGTCGCCGAATGTCCGACCACGAGCACGTGCTTGAGGTGGAGGCATTGGGCGCGCACTTCGTTCAGCGCAGGGACGGTGCTCGCGTCGCAGACGAGGATCTTCGCCCGGGTGTAGTTCAAGTAGTAGCGGACTTCGTCGGCCTTGAGGTCGGGGTTCACCGCGCTGACGACGGCCCCTGCTTTGACCGCGGCAAACCAGGCCGACGCGAACTGCGGAACGTCGGGCAGCATCAGCAGCACCCGCTGTTCCTGCTCGAGACCCAGGGCCCGATAGACGGCGGTCGCGCGGTCGGTGAGCTCGACGAGGCCCCCGTAGGTAATCGTTTGGTCTCCAAACAAAAGCGCAGCGCGGGTCGGGTGCGTGCGCGCCTGTGCGTAGAGAAATACTTCGGTGAGATTGAGGCTGTCGGGAAGCGCGAAGGGATCAAGGCTCATGGCGGTCCTCTTTTCTTGGGGCGGAAGATGACGAACAGCCCGATGCCGACCAACAGCAGGCCCACCGAGAACAAGGCGAAGAACCTCGATGAGGCGCCGGCGATCTCACGCTCGAGGCCGCAGTCTTCGGCCGTCGCCCCCGCGGCGCACGCGGACGGCGAGACGAGAACGGCCTTCGCCGCAAGCCAGACCGCCCCGAGGATCATCCCCGCGGAAAGGCCGATCGCGGCGGGCTGAACCAGGGCGGGGCGGGGGGACGACATCAGCCGTCCGTATAGCAAGCCGAAGCGTTACGTTCGCGTTCATGAAAATCCTCTACGGCGTGGTCGGTGAGGGCATGGGGCACGCGACGCGTTCGACGGTGTTGCTCGAGCACCTGACGAAGAAGCACGACGTGCACATCGTGGTGTCCGGGCGGGCGAAGGATTTTCTGTCGAAGCGGTTTGCGAACGTCCACAACATCTGGGGCTTCACGATCAACTACGAAGGAAATTCGGTCAGCAAGTGGAACACCCTGCTGCAAAACCTGAAAGGAGCGGTGACCGGCTGGCCGCAAAACATTCGCAAGTACTTCGAGCTCGTCGAATCGTTCGAGCCCGACGTGGTGATCAGCGACTTCGAGACCTTCAGCTACCTCTTCGCGCGCAACCACATGATCCCGGTGATCAGCGTCGACAACATGCAGGTCATCAACCGGTGCAAGCACGAGCCGGCGTTGCTCGCGGGTCACGAAGATGCGTTCGAGCTGACCCGGGGAATCGTGAAGTCGAAGTTGCCTGGCGCCTTCCACTACCTGATTACGACGTTCTTCTACCCTCCGCTGCGGAAGGAACGAACGACGCTGCTGCCCTCGATTCTGCGCCCTGAGATTTTGAGCGCGAAGAGCGAGCCCGGAGAACATCTGATCGTGTACCAGACGAGCACCACCAACACCGGGCTGCTCGACGGGCTGAAGGCGGGCGGGCTGCCGTGCCGGATCTACGGAATGCGACGCGACCTCAAAGAGCCGGTGGTCGAGGGGAACCTGACCTTCCAGCCGTTTTCAGAGAAGGGGTTCATCGATGATTTGCGCACCGCGCGCGCCGTCGTGGCCGGAGGCGGGTTCACGCTGATGAGCGAGGCGGTCTACCTGCACAAGCCCCTGCTCACCGTGCCCGTGGTGGGGCAGTTCGAACAGGAAATCAACGCGCTCTACCTCGAGCAGCTCGGGTACGGAATGTACGCCAAGGCGCTCGATCGCCCGGTGCTCGAAGAGTTCCTCACCCGGGTGCCGAAGTGCGCCGAAGCGCTGAAGGGGTACAGCCAGGACGGCAACCAGCAGATGATCGCCGCGCTCGATGAGCAGCTGGAAAAGGCCTACGAACGCAAAGGGAAGTGGGCCGAAGAGACCCATTCCTGACGGGAGCTCTAAAGCGGCCGGATGCGCGCGCGCAACCAGGCGGCGAATGCGTGTTCGTCGAGAGCTCCTTTGGCGACGGCCAGCATCGTGGTGACGCAGGACAGGTCGTCCGCGGTCAACTCGAGGCCGTTGAGCTCCAGAAAGAGCTCGGTACAAACGAACGCGGTTCGCTTGTTTCCATCAATGAAAGGGTGGTTTCGGGCGATGCCAAATCCATACGCTGCCGCGCACGCCACCGCATCGGGCTTCTCGTAGCCCGCAAGATTTCGTGGCCGCGCGAGCGCCGAATCCAGCAGTCCCGCATCTCGTACGCCTGTCAGGCCCCCATGCTCAGCCAGTTGCTCTTCGTGAATGGCTCGGACCACCGCTTCCTCGATCCACTCGAACTTCATTTTGCCAATTCACGCAGCACGTTTCGCCGTCGCTTCATGATCGCAGCGGCCTGATCGAGCTGCTTCTTGAAAGTGGGGTCGTACGGAGTCAGTCGAAAGCCCTCGGGCGACTCGGTCAAAAATAGAACATCGCCTTTGTCGAGCTTGAGGTCGGCCAGCGCCTCCTTGGGAAGAATGACTCCGACCGAGTTGCCGATTTGGGTGAGTTTGAGCGTGTAGGACATCAGCGGGCCTCGGAAACAAAGTTATTACAATAGTAATAACGGGCAAGTCCGGGAGGCAAGCTCACGGCGCAAGCAGGTGCCGGGCGATGACCAGGCGCTGAACTTCGCTGGCGCCTTCGTAGATTCTCAACGCCCGAATGTCGCGATACAGCCGTTCGATCGGCGTGCCGCGGATCACGCCATTGCCCCCGTGAACCTGGAGGCAGCGGTCGATGATCCGTTGGGCCGCCTCGGTGGCAAACAGCTTGGCGACCGCCGCCTCGTAGGTGACGCGGTCCTGCCCTGCGTCCTTCGTCGCCGCGGCCAGGTGGACCAACAGCCGCGAGGCCTCGAGCTCGACGGCCGAATCTGCCAGCAGCGCCTGCACCGCGGGCAGGTCGGACAGCGGCGCTCCGAATTGGCGCCGGGTCTTTGCGTAGCCCAGGGCTTCATCGAGCGCCCGTCGGGCCATGCCCACCGCTGCGGCGCCGACGGTGCTGCGAAAGACGTCGAGCGTCGAAAGCGCCAGCTTCATTCCTGCACCTTCCTCGCCCACCCGCGACTCGGGGCCCACCCGGCAGCCGACGAACTTCAGCTCACCGATCGGGTGATCGCCCATCAGCTGCATCGAGGTGAATGAAAACCCCGCTGCCTGGGCCGGGACCAGGAATGCGGACAGGCCTCGAGGGCCGTCCCCCGTTCGGGCGAACACCGTGTAATGGGTCGCCACCCCCGCGTTCGAGATGAACCGCTTGTGCCCATCGAGCACCCAGCCCTCACCGTCCTTTCGCGCCACGGTCGAGATCGCGGCCACGTCGCTGCCGGCGTCGGGCTCGGTCAGCGCAAATGCAAACAGGGCGCTTCCGTCGGCGACTTTGGGAAGCAACGCGGCCTTCTGCTCCGGTGAGCCTGCGAGCAGCACCGGGTGGCTGCCCAGCCCCTGGACGGCGAAGACCGAATCGGCTGCCGGGTTTCGATAGGCGAGCTCTTCGCGCAGCACGCAGAGGCTTCGGACATCGACCTTCGGCAACTTTCCCCCGAACTGCCCTGGCACGAGATACCGGTAATAACCGAGCCCCGCGACCTTGCAGACGAGGGTGGGGTCATCGATGGGAGCCCCGGGTTCCATCTTCGCAAAAGCCGCCCGCGCCTGGGTCGCGAGCGCGTGGTGCTCTGGGGTCAACAGCGAGGGCTTCATCGGCCGGTGAACCGCGGTGGGCGCTTGGCCACGAACGCCTCGTACGCCTCGCGAAAGTCCTTGGTCTGCATGCAGACGGCCTGGGCCCGGGCTTCGTTGTCGAGCGCCCCGTTGAGGTCTGAATTGAGCTCGGCGTTGAGCAATTCTTTCGTCATTCCGAGCGCGAAGCTCGGCCCATCGGCCAGCCGCATCGCCCAGACCATGGCTTCTTCGAAGACCTTGTCGGCCGGGACCACCTTGTTGAACAGCCCGTACCGTTCGGCGGTCGGGGCATCGATCGCGTCGCCGAAGTAGAGCAGCTCGGTCGCGCGCGAAAGCCCGACGATCTTCGGCAGCAGATAGGCCGCGCCCATGTCGGCGCCCGCCAGCCCGACCTTCACGAAGAGGAAGGCGATCTTCGCCTTCTCGCTGGCGATGCGAAGATCTGCGGCCAGCGCAATCACCGCACCGGCGCCCGCCGCAGTTCCGTTCAGGGCGGCAATGATCGGTTTGCGCAGCGCGCGCATGTTCTTGATCAGATCGCAGGTCAGCCGGGTGAACTCGACCAGCCCCGGCATGTCGCGCGAGAAGAGCTCGCCAATGATGTTGTTCACGTCACCCCCCGAGCAGAACCCCTTGCCTTCCCCGGTGATCACGACCGACTTCACCGACGGTTCCCGTTCGAGCGCGAAGAACAGGTCGGTCAGCTCGCGGTAGACCTCGAAGGTCAGCGCGTTGAGCATCGCAGGCCGGGTGAAAGTGATGACCCCGACGGCTCCCTGCACCTCGAAACGAAACGACGTGGGCGCTTGCATAGAGCGCCGATACCACCCGCCGTCGCTGCCGAGAAGCGCCGTTACAGGACTGCGGTCGCTTCGATCTCGACTTTGGCGTCGTCTTCCAGAAGGCCGGAGACCTGCACCAACGCCATGGTGGGGAAGTGTTTGCCCATGTGTTGGCGCCAGGCCTCACCGACCTCTTTGAGCGCGATCAGGTATTCGCGTTTGTCGGTGACGTAGACGGTGAGGCGAACGACGTGCTGCGGCCCGGCCCCGGCGGCTTTCACCACCGCCATCACGTTGGCCAACGCCTGCCCGAACTGCGCGGCGAAGCTCGCCGGGAAGGTTGGAATGGCAAGGCTCGGGTCCCACCCCACCTGGCCGGCCACGAACAGCATTCGGCCTTCCCCCACCATTCCGTTGCTGTACCCCCTGGGGCGGGCCCACCCTTCGGGCTGCACGGCGGTCGGAAGTTGTTTTGAGGTCAAAGGGTTTCTCCTCCGTCGACGACGTACGTGGCGCCCGTGACGGCGCGCGCGCCTTCGACTGCCGCCAGGAACCAGACCACGTCGGCGACCGCGTCGGGGCTCACGAACCGCCCCTGGGGATTCATCTTCTGCAGTGCGTCGCGCGCCTCGTCGGAATTTCGACCGGACGCCTTGACGATGTTGTCGACCGAAGCGGTGAGCATGTCGGTGTCCGTCCACCCCGGACAGACCGCGTTGACGGTGACGTTCTTGGCGGCGAATTCGAGCGCCAGCGCCCGGGTCATGCCGAGCAAGGCGTGCTTCGAGGCGCAGTAGCCCGAGGTGTAGAGGAAGCCCTTCAGCGCCGCCGTCGAGGCGATGTTCACCACCCGGCCGCCGCCGGCGGTCGCCATCGCGGGCATCAGCTGCTGGCACAGCAGGAAAGGAGCGGTGAAGTTGACGGCCATCATCCGCTGCAGAGCCACCATCGAGGTCTTCGCCAGGGGAGCCGCGAGCGAGATCCCCGCGTTGTTCACCAGGACGTCGAGCCGGGGAGCCTCTTTACCCAGTCGAGAGGTTGCGGCGAGCACGCTCGCTTCGTCGAGTGCATCGAACTCGACGGGGTGAAGGGTGCCCTTTCCCGAGCTTTCGGTTTTCAAAGAGGCCGGCGCGCGCACCAACGCCCACACGTCCCAACCTTCCCGCAGAAAACGGGCGGCGATCGCCCGACCAATTCCCCGGTTTGCACCGGTTACCGCCACATGTTTGCTCATTGTAGGTTCATCTTTCGCAGAGGTTTCACCGGCGCAGTAGGGTGCACCCTATGTCAGGACTCAAGTGGTCGGCAGGTGTGTTGCTGATGATCCTGACCACCACCGTTTCCGCGCAGACCGCGCAGGAAAACCTGAAGAAGGCGCGAACTCTGGTCGGACAAAACAAGTTCGTTCCCGGCTTGAAGCTGGTGGACAAGGCGGCCGCCGAGGCGGGAAACGATCTTGAAACGACGCTCGAATTGCTCGAATTGCAGGGCGTGTGCAACGCGGGATTGAAGAAGACGGCCCAGGCAAAGCTCGCGTTTCAAAAGCTGTTGAGCCTCGCTCCTGGCTTCACCCTGAACCGACGAGGGCCCGCGCTGGTGGTGAAGGTCTTTACCGAGGCGAAGGCCACTGCTCGGGCGCTCGAGATTGTTCCCGCGACGCCAGCGATGAAGAGCGGACGGATCAGCCAGATCGCCGTCGAAGTGAAATCGGATCCTCTCAAGCTCGCACGCACGGTCCTCTTCAATTACCGGGTGGGGGGCGCGAAGTGGAAAG
>JAYVCD010000394.1:0-11974 GCA_043750125.1 Archangiaceae bacterium
TCTTCGCGAGCAAGTCGTCGAGGTGCAGCGCCACATCACCGGGTCGACGAAAGACATCGACCAAATCGAGCTCGCCGGGAATGTCAGTGAGCTTCCGGAACACCTTCTTCCCGAGAATCTGCTGGACCTCGGGGTAGTACACCGGCACCGGCACCACCTCGAGACCCGCGTGCGCCAGGTATTCCGGCACGTAGAACGCCGGCTGATCGCGCTGCTCTTCGGTCTTGATCCCCAGCACGGCCACCCGGTGAATGCTTTGGACCAGCTGTGCGATGCCCGCTTCGTCGTCGATGATCCGCGCCATGGGTCACGCATAACGCGCGTATCGTCGGCGCGCCCATGAACGCTTTGATCGTTGCGGTGCTGCTGTGTGCTGCCGGGGAACCCAGCCCCACCTCGGTGTACTCGCTGAAGGGCAAGGACTTCGCGACTCAAGCCAGAAAGGACCTCGCGACGCTGAAGATGTATTCCGCCGGGCTCGATCGACTCGCCTCTCAGGTGAATGAGAAGTACAGCCTGTTCACAGATCCGCCAGCGGTACTGGAACTTCGTCACCCTTTCTCCCACCGACGAACGCCACCCGTGGGGCTTCCTGCTCACCCACACCGCGCTGACCACCCTGCTCTCGCACGGGCTGAAGTTCGCCGAGACGACCCAGGGGAACCGACAGCTCGAGACGTTGTTCGACGAACCCAATGCCGAATTCGGCGTCCCGCAGGGCTCGTACGCCGCGTTCAAGTCGACCGCGATTCACGTCAGCACGGCCACCCAGTTGATGGGCGGCGACGCGTGGTCGAGGGTCGCGCTTCCGTCGCTGAAAAAAGACAAAGACCCCGACGTGCAATGGGCTGTGTCGGAGCTCGACAGCTGCGGAAAGAAGGCGCGCGAGTGCCTGGCGCACAGCGGCCAGAAACTCTTCCTCACCAACGCGCTCGACATCCTCAAAGACAACACCACCGCGGCGATCTTCCCCGCTCAGAAGTCCTTCGCCGAATGGTTCGGTGACACTCGGGTCGCGCGCGCCGGAAAACCGCTGATGACCGCCGCCGCGCTCGGCCAGGTGCTGGGGCTGATGCAGCCGGGCGATCTAATCGTCGTCCGTCAGAACTGGTTCTTGTCGAACATCGCCCTGCCCGGCTTCTGGCCGCACGCCGAGCTCTACCTGGGCACGGCCGACGACCTGAAAAAATACTTCGATTCCGACCTCGAAGTGATGGCCTGGGCGCAGGCTCAAAAAGAGAAATCGGCCACCTTCAGCCAGCTGCTGGCCACCCGCTACCCTGAGAAGCGGAAGAAGTACGGGGGTAAGGACTTTCAGGGCCACGCGCCGATTCGGGTGATCGAGGCGATCAGCGAAGGGGTCAGCTTCACCGCCAGCGAACATGCCTTCGCGGTCGACTACCTGGGGGTGATGCGCCTGCGCAGCTCGAAGCTCGAGAAGGCGAAGGCGATTCTCCGGGCGTTCGAGTACCAGGGCCGCCCCTACGACTTCGAGTTCGACTTCTTCTCCGACGCCTCGCTGGTCTGTTCCGAACTCGTCTACAAGTCCTACGCCCCGGCCCTCGAGATGAAAGGGCTGAAGATCGAACTGGTGGACGTCGCGGGCCGACGCACGCTGCCCGCCAATGACTTCGTGAAGCTGTTCGACAAAGAGCTCGACAAGCCCGACCACCAGCTCGACTTTGTCGCCTTCGTCGACGGTCGGGAAAAAGAAGGAACGGTGGTGGTCAGCGACGAGGCGGCCTTCCGCAAGACACATGCGCGCTCGAAGTGGGATGTCGTTCAGAAGTGATCGTCGCGAAAGGCGTGATCCGCGCTGACGACTGCACCGCCACGCTGTAAGACCTGTGGCCCATGACGGCAGTTTTACAAGAATGGCTCAACCTGCTGGTCCGCTGGGCGCACGTGATCGCTGCGATCCTGTGGGTTGGAGATTCGTTTCTGTTCATGTGGCTCGACAGTCACATCAGCCCGGCGACGAAAAAACGCGAAGGCGAAGTGGCCGGCGAGCTGTGGATGACCCACTCGGGCGCCTTCTACGAAGTCGTCAAACGCAAGTCGCTGTCCGAGCTGCCCCCGACGCTCTACTGGTTCAAGTGGGAGAGCTACACCACCTGGGTCACCGGGGTGCTGCTGCTGGGCATCGTCTACTACCTCGGCGGCGCCGCCTTCTTGATCGACAAGTCGGTCTACGACCTTCCGTACTGGCAGGCGGTCGCGATCAGCGTGTGCCTGTTGCCGGTCTCGTTCCTCGTCTACGACACGCTGTGGCGCACGCCGCTGGCCAAAGACCAGCGCGTCTTTGCCGCCATCTGGTTCGGGCTGCTGGTCGCGCTGGCGTACGGCTTGACCCACCTGTTCAGCGGGCGCGCAGCGTTCCTCCACCTGGGCGCGGTGATGGGCACGGTGATGACGTTCAACGTCTTCTTCCGGATCATCCCCTCGCAGCGGCACATGATCGCCTCGACAAAGGCGGGCACCCCGGTCGACACCCGCTATGGGATCCGCGCCAAGGGCCGGTCGGTTCACAACCACTACATGACGTTTCCGGTGCTCATCACGATGTTGAGCAACCACTTCCCGAGCACCTACTCCAACCCGCACGCGTGGCTGGTCTGGGCGCTGTTGGCGATCGTGGGCGTCACGGTGAAGTACGTGATGAATTTTCGCCGGCAGTCTCACCCTGCGGTGGTCGCCACCTTGATCGCAGCGCTGGGCACGGTGGTCTTCCTCACCCAACCCGAAGGCCCTTCGCGCGAGCTGATGACCCGGTACCGGCAGGCGCCCCCGGTCTCCTACGCGACGGTGAGCGCAATTTTGCAGACGCGGTGCACCAGCTGTCACTCGACGACTCCGTCGAGCCCGCTGTTCGCCGCCGCTCCGAACGGGGTGTTGCTCGACACCCCCGATCACGTACTCGCCCATGCCGAACGGATGTTCATGCGCGCCGTCGCCACCCAGACGATGCCCCTGGCGAACCTCACCCAGATGACGGTTCCCGAGCGCGAGCTGCTCGGAGCCTGGTTCGCCCAGGGCGCCGACGTTCATGCCGCCGGCCCCGCTTCGCTGCCCGGGCTGCAGAAGCTTGCGATCGAGCCGGACCTTCCGCCGGCCGAGCTCGCCCAAAAGCACTTCGCCACCGTCTGTTCTGCCTGCCACGGCGAGCACGGCGCGGGTGACGGGTTGGCGGCGTCGGCGCTTCCGGTCAAGCCCCGCAACTTCCACGAGGCGAAGTGGCAGGCGACAGTCACCGATGAGCAGCTGCGGACGATCATTCTCAAAGGAGGGCTGGCGGTCGGAAAGAGCCCGCTGATGCCTCCCAACCCCTCGCTCGAGGACAAGCCCGAAGTGATCCTCGAGCTGGTCAAGATGGTGCGGGGGTTCGAGAACAAATAATGGGCGAGCCCACTTCGATCATTCGCGGCAGGCGCGTGCTGTTGGCGTCGGGTCTGGGTCCCGCGGCGGTCCACGTGGCGAACGGGAAAATCGTCGCGGTGACGGCCTTCGAGGCGGTCCCCCCCGGAGTCCGGGTTCACGAGGCAGGCGACGATCTGGTCACTCCCGGCGTCGTCGACTCGCACGTCCACCTCAACGAGCCGGGCCGCACCGAGTGGGAAGGCTTTTTGACTGCCAGCCAGGCGGCGGCCGCGGGGGGGATCACCACCGTCGTCGACATGCCGCTCAACTGCATTCCAGCCACCACCTCACGCGCGAACGCCGAGCTCAAGCGCGAGGCGCTGCGCGATCAAGCCCACGTCGACATCGCCTTCTGGGGCGGAGTCATTCCCGGCAACACCTTCGAGCTCGCAGGCCTCGAGCAGTTCGGGATCCACGGCGCGAAGTGCTTCTTGTGCCCCTCGGGGGTCGACGAATTCCCCAACGTCAGCCGCGCCGATCTCGACCTGGCGATGCCGGTGCTGCGCGATCTCGGGGTCACGTTGCTGGTCCATGCCGAGCTGCCCGGCCCTTGCGACGCCGCCCAGGCGCGACTGACCCAGGCCCACGCCGACCCCCGGGCCTACGCGACCTACCTCGCCTCGCGTCCCAACGCCGCCGAGGACGAAGCGATCGCTTTGATCATCGCGCTCTCGCGCCAGCACCGCTGTCCCGCGCACATCGTTCATCTCTCGAGCGCCTCGGCGATTCCCCTGCTGCGGGCCGCCCAGGCCGAAGGGGTGCCGATCACCGCCGAGACCTGCCTCCACTACCTGTCGTTCACCGCCGAGCAGATCGCCGCCGGAGCGACCCACTTCAAGTGCGCCCCTCCGATTCGGGAGGCCGCCAACCGCGAGGCGCTGTGGCTCGGAGTCGAGTCGGGAGTCATCTCGATGGTGGTGTCCGATCATTCCCCCTGCACCCCGCAGCTCAAGAAGCTCGACACCGGTGACTTCCTGGGCGCCTGGGGTGGCATCTCTTCGCTGCAGCTGGGCCTGTCCGTGCTCTGGACGTTGGCGTCCGCGCGCGGCCATTCGCTGGAGCAGCTGTTCAAGTGGAACGCGCTGCACCCCGCTCGGCTCGCAGGCCTGGGGGACCGCAAGGGCCAGCTCGCTCCGGGCTTCGATGCCGACGTGGTGGTCTGGAACGAGCGCGAAAGTTTCGAAGTAAAAGCGGAAGAGATCCGCCACCGCCACAAGCTCACTCCGTACGCCGGCCAGCGCCTCTTCGGAGTCGTGAAGCAGACCTGGGTCGGCGGCACCCTCGCTTACGACTGCAAGGCCGGCCTCAGCCGTCCCCACGGTCGTTTTCTCTCTACCTGAAGGCCACTGACCCATGTCCGCCCGCGCCCCCGTTCCGGAAATCTTCGCCCACCTGGTCGACCTCGCCGCCGACATCACCGGAGGCTTCGTCGTCCACGCGACCGACGAGTACTTCGCCGAGAAAGAGAACCTGCTCAAGCCCCACGCCGCCGAGTGGGTCGAGGGGAAGTACACCGACAAGGGCAAGTGGATGGACGGCTGGGAATCACAGCGCCGCCGGACCCAGGGCCACGACTTCGTGTTGTTGCGGCTCGGGCTGCCGGGCCTGATTCACGGCGCGCTGGTCGACACCACCCACTTCAAGGGCAACGCGCCCCAGGCCGTGTCGCTGGAAGGCATCGATGCTTCGTGGACCTCGACCGCCGAAGAGCTTTTGGCCTCTGATGGCTGGAAGCCGCTGATCGCCCAGACCGCGGTAAAGCCGGACTTCGCCAACGTGCTCAAGCTCTCAGAGGTGTCAGAGCGGGTGAGCCACGTGCGGCTGCGAATTTTTCCCGATGGCGGTGTGGCGCGCTTGCGGATCTACGGGGAAGTGCTGCCTGACCTGCGGACCTTCTGGCGCACCGGCTCGGTCGACCTGGGCGCGGTGGAAAACGGAGGAACCGTCGCCGAGGTCAGCGACCAGTTCTTCGGGCCGCCTTCGAATCTGCTGTTGCCCGGTCGGGGGATGAACATGGGCGACGGGTGGGAGACGCGGCGCAGGCGCACTCCGGGAAGCGATTGGGCGGTGGTCCGCCTCGGCCGCCGCGGGGTGGTCGATCGCATCGAGCTCGATACCCACTTCTTCAAGGGCAACGCACCCCAGGCCTGCCTGGTCGAAGCGCTCGACGTGACTCAGGTGCCGACCGACGAGCTCGAAGGCGTCCTGCGCTCGCCCAAAGGCTGGACCACGCTGATCGAGAAACACCCGCTGGTTCAGCATCGCCGGCACCAGCTGGACCCTTCGCGAATGATGCCGGTCACCCACGTGCGCGTTCACATTTTTCCGCACGGGGGCGTCAATCGAATGCGCTTCTTCGGACACGCGCTCGACACCGCGCAGGAAACCGCCGCGCTGGCATCGCTGGACCCGAAGTTGTTGCAGTCGTTCTGCGGCAGCTCGACGTGGATTCAGCAGCTGGCGACTCACCCGATCGGCTCGACCCGTGGGCTGTTTGCGCTGGCCGAAGACGTCTGGTTCTCACTGACCCCCAAAGACTGGCTCGAGGCTTTCGCCGCCCACCCGCGCATCGGAGAGAAGAAGAAAGCCAAAGCCGCGACCGCGAAGTCTGCCGCCTGGTCCAGGGGCGAGCAGCAGAAAGTCGGCGCGGGCGAGGCCGAGGTGAAGCGTCAGCTGCAAGAGCTCAACGACGCCTACCTGAAGAAGTTCGGTTTCATCTTCATCGTCTGCGCCACCGACAAGTCGGCCGGACAGTTGCTCGAAGTGCTTCAAGAGCGCATTCGCGGCAGCAAGAAAGTCGAGCTCGAGAACGCGGCGCGCGAGCAGGCGAAGATCACCCGGCTGCGAATCGAGAAGTGGCTCGTCTCTCAGGGGGCGTAAGTGGGAATCAGCACCCACATTCTCGATACCACACTGGGCAAACCCGCCCGCGGCGTCGCCGTTCGGCTCGAGCTCCTCGAGGGAAACACCTGGCGGAAACTCGGTGAAGGCGTCACCAACGACGACGGGCGGGTCAAGCCGCTGCTCGAGACGATTCCCACCGCGGGCACCTACCGGATTCACTTCGAGGTCGCCGACTACTTTCAAAGACAGCAGCTCGAGGCGTTCTTCCCCTCGGTGACCATCACCTTTGCCGTCCGCGCGACCCAGGAGCACTACCACGTGCCGCTGCTGCTCAATCCGTTCGGCTATTCGACCTACCGGGGCTCGTGATGACGATCGCCGCGCAGACGTTGACCGCTGAAGCGTTCGCTCCGTTCGGGGACCTGGTCTCGGTCTCCGCCAAGGGGGGCGCTTCGGCCAATGGCGGCACCGCCCAGCGCTTCGACTACACCGCGAAGCTGCACAACGGACGCTCCGCTGCGCGCGCGAACCTGGTGACCGTGGCCTGCGTCCCCGTCTCGTTGCCGTTGAAATTGAAGCTGCTCGAGAAGCACCCGCATTCGTCGCAGACGTTCATTCCGATGCTCTGCAGTCGGTACTTGGTCTGCGTGGCTCCCACCGGGAATGACGGCGCGCCAGTGCTCGGTGAGCTCATGGCGTTCATCGGTCTGCCGGGCCAGGCGATCAACTACCACCCGGGCACGTGGCATCACCCCCTGGTGGTGCTCGATGCTCCGGCCCAGTTCGCGATGCTGGTTTGGGAAGACGACAGCCAGGAAGACTGCGTCGTCTTTCCGCTCGCCCAGCCGCCCACCGTTACAGGCTGATCTGGAAGTGGCCGGTGCCTTCGCGGCAGATGACGGTGATTCCTTCCGCGCGCGGTTCCTGCACCGCGCCGTCGTAGTCGAAGCGGAACATCATCACTCCGTCTTCCTCGCCTTCGTCCAGGTCACCAATCCGGTAGTGCTTCCCGCTTGGCAGCCGCACGTCGCAGTTGTGCCAATCGCGGTTGGCGCGATTGCGGATGATCACCCGACGACCTGCCCCCGCGCCGATCACCGTCACCTGGCCGTCCAGCCAGGGTCCCGGGCCCGTGTGGGGTGAGGTCGCGGTCCGCGGGGGCGCGGGGGTGGCCGCCGGAGCCGGGGCTTGAGCGGGGGGAGCCTCGACGATCGGCTCCGAGCGCCTGCCGACCCTTGCAACCTTCAGCGGCGCATACGCGGCCGCCTTCGAGTCGAGGCTCACGCGGGACAGCGATTCCCAGACTTCCATCACCAGCGCCGAGCCAATCGGCTGCCGGCTCTTGGCGTCCAGAACCTCGAGACCGGTGCCGACTTCCATTCCGTTGGCCTGCCCCGCCCGAATGTACGTCTCGCCGCGATCCACGAAGATCTCGGCATCGGTGTTGGGAGATTGGCTGAGAACCCACAAGGCAAGAAGAGCAGTCATCGTCCACACCTGTTGCCGGCGGGAGGCGAAGCGATCAACTAACCGGCAGAGGGAGTCTGCTGCGCCGAGTCCAAAGCCGCCACTGCCTTGTCGATGAAGGCAAAGATGTCGGCCACGGTGCGCATCTGTCGGGCATCAGTCTCGGGGATCTGAACCGACAGGGCCTTTTCGAGCGCGACGATCAGGTCGACCCCGTCGAGGCTGTCGAGCCCGAGATCTTCGCGCAGGCGAGCCGGGGGAACGATTTTTTCCCGCTCGAGCTCGAACTCACTCGAAAGGGTATCGATGACGATCTTCTGGGCGATTTGCGACTTGGAAGGATCCGACATTTCGGCCGGCTCGCTACCAACCTGAAGGCTCCGGGTCAATTCCATTTCAAACTTGTCCGTGTTATCCGAATCGGCCTTCATGCGTCGCGCGGTCATCACCGGTATCGGCACGATCTCTTCTCTGGGCCTGACGCTTCCTACGGTCAGCGCATCGCTGCGAGAGGGGAAGAGCGGTGTGGGGCTCGATCCTGAACGCAAAGCCCGCGGCTTTCGCTCGTCGCTCACCGGGATCGTCAAAGGCTTCGACACTGCTGCCCGCTTCGACCGCAAGCAGCGAAAGACGATGGGCTCCGCGGCCGCCTACGGGTGCGCCGCAGCGCTCGACGCGGTCGCCGACTCGGGGCTTCCCCGCGAGCGCCTGGCCCAGCCGGACGTGGGCGTCATCTTCGGCAACGACTCGACCTGCGCGGCGGCCCAGGAGCTCTTCGCCTCGCTCGAGAAAACCAAGCGGACCAGCGCACTGGGTACCGGGCACATCATCCGGGTTATGAACTCGACCGTGAGCATGAACCTGAGTTCGATGTTCGGAGTTCAAGGCGCCTGCTGGTCGCTGTCGGCCGCTTGCGCATCAGGGCTTCACGCGCTCGGTCAGGCCGCGATGATGATTGCCCAGGGAATGCAGGAAATCGTGATCTGCGGCGGCGCGCAGGAAACGGGCTGGCAATCGATGGCGGCCTTCGATGCGCTGGGTGCGCTGTCCACCCGCGAGAATGATCCGACCCAGGCCTCGCGTCCTTTCGATACCGGGCGCGATGGGCTCGTCCCTTCCGGCGGCGGCGCGGCGTTGATCGTCGAGTCGATCGATTCCGCCCGCGCCCGCAGCGCCCACATCTACGCCGAAGTGCTGGGCTACGCGTTCTCTTGCGACGGCTCGCACCTGACCAACCCCTCGGGCGACGGGGCACGACGCGCGATGGAACAGGCGCTCAAAGCGGCCCGCGTTCACCCCAGCGAGCTCGACTACGTCAACGCCCACGCGACTTCGACCCCGGCAGGTGACGCGGTCGAAGCGAAGGCAATTTCTGCGGTGCTCCAGGGCCACAAGGTGCCGGTGTCTTCCACCAAGGGCCTCACCGGCCACGAGTGTTGGATGGCGGGCGCCAGCGAACTCGTCTACTGCGCGCTGATGATGCGCGATGGCTTCATCGCCGGAAATCCGAACCTGGTCGAAGCAGACGCGGCCTGTGCAGGGCTCCACTTGCCCCGGAAGACGCTCGACGTGCGTCCGCGCACGGTGATGAAGAACTCGTTCGGTTTCGGTGGAACCAACGGCTCGGTCCTCCTGCGCGCGCTGACATGAGTTTGCCGGAAGTCATCTCGGTGCTTCCGCATCGGCCCCCATTCCTGTTCGTCGACCGCATCGTCGAGCTGACCTTGACCCGGGTCGTCGGAGTGCGGACCTTTCACGAGGACGAGCCGTTTTTCAAAGGCCACTTTCCCGACCACCCCGTCGTCCCGGGCGTGCTGCTGATGGAAGGCCTGGCGCAGACGATGGCGTACTACGCGCTGCTGCAACGCAAGGCGCCGCGCATTTTTCTGGTCGGCATCGATCGCGCGCGCTTTCGTTCGATGATCGAGCCGGGCAAAGAAGTGACCTACGAAGTGACGCTGGGTGAAGAACGCTTCGGCACGCTGACGGGAAAAGGAAAAGTCACCGCCGGTACGCAAAGGATCGCCGAGGCCACGCTGATGGGGTACGCGGGCGACGGGAAAATGATTTGAGTGCCGCGCGATGAAAGACAGCTTTCAGCCACAGGCTTCACTTCCAGAAGGCCACTTCGACGTGGTCGTGGTCGGATCAGGGATGGGCGGACTCACCTGCGCACTGATCATGGCGAAGGAAGGCTTCAAGGTCTGTGTGCTCGAGCAGCACTACCGACCGGGGGGCTGCCTGCACCGCTTCTTCCGCGAACGCGTTCCGTTCGACACCGGGTTTCACTACCTGGGCGGCGTCGGGGAAGGCGGCACGATGGCGAAGTACCTGCGCTTTCTGGGCGTCGCCGAGAAGCTCAAGTGGCACGACCTGGATCCCGACGGCTTCGACATCCTTAGGTTTCCCGACTACGAGTTCAAGGTCCCTGCCGGCTGGCCCGCGCTGACGAAGCGGTTGCACGAGGAATTCCCCGGCGAGAAAGGGGCGATCAACACCTACGCCGAGGCGTGTCAGAAGATCTGCGCCGAGAGCTTCGCCTACAGCTTTCAAAAGCCGCCCGAAGTCAGTGGCGAATACACCAACGTCGCGCTCGCTCCTTTCTTGAAAGGGCTGACCAAGAACGAGCGGCTCTACGCGGTACTCACCGGCCAGAGCTTTCTGTACGGAGTGGATCCCCCGACGACTCCGCTCGAGCTTCACGCGCTGGTGCTCGACTCGATGTTGCAGGGTCCGGTCGGCCTCAACGGCGGCGGCGATGCCCTCGCGAAGGTGATGGTCGATGCGATCAAGGCCCACGGGGGCGAAGTGCGCACCCGCACCAAGGTCACGGCGCTGGAAACCAAGGCCGGGCTGTTGGACAGCGTGATGACCGAACGCGCCGGCCGGGTCGGCGACGCGCCTCACCTCGAACGGCTGTTTGCCCGCTGCGTGATCAGCAACGCGCACCCCCAGTCGACGCTCGAATTGCTTCCCCCCAACAGCTTCCGTCCCGCCTTCACCTCGCGGGTCAAAGAGAGCCGCAACAGCATCGGGTGCAGCGCGGTCTACTTCCAATCGACCTCGCCCAGCCCGGTGCGGCGCGATCACAACATCTACTCGTTCCCGTCTCTGGACGTGGACCAGATGTACCTCGAGCGCGGGCCCGAAGATTCGTCCGACCGGGGCCTGTTCCTCACCTTCCCGTCCGACCGCGAAGAAGACTGGAATCACCCCCGCGTGGTTCTCGCGCTGGGGCTGATGGGGTGGAACGAGGTCAAGCAGTGGGAAAACTCGAAGAGCGGCGACCGCCCCGCGGCTTATGAAGAGTTCAAGAATCGAAACACCCGCGAGCTGCAGGCGCAGATCGAGAAGCTGTTGCCCGATCACGCTGGCCACCTGACTGCGATCGAGACGTCCACCCCGCTGACGAATCGCGACTACACCGCCACGCCCGAAGGCTCGCTCTACGGCTTGCGCCACGGAATGGAACGGTGGGGCCGCTACGCGCTGGCTTCCCGCACCAAGATCGACAACCTCTACCTCACCGGCCACAGCATCTTGATGCCCGGCATCGTCGGCACCACCATCGGCGGCTTCGTGACCTGCTCCTACTTGTTGGGCTTTGAGGCGATCTTCGACCGGGTGGCCGTGGCATGAAACGCGTCGTCGTCACCGGTTTCGGGGCCCTCTCTCCGATTGGCAATTCGTCCGATTCCATCGCCCACGCCCTCGAGCACGGGAAGAGCGGCGTTCGCGCGATGCCCGAGTGGGACAAGTGGAAGGACCTCCACACCCGCGTCGGCGGAGTCGTCACCGACATCGACGAAAAAAGCATTCCCCGCGAATACCGCCGGTCGATGGCGCGGGTGGCGATCCTCGCGGCGCTGGCGGCGAAGCAGGCGATCGCCCACGCCAAACTGACCCCTGAATTGCTCGCCTCGCACCGGGCCGGGCTGTCGATCGGGCAGACCGTCGGCAGTCCTTCGGCGATGCAGGTCTACTTCGACACCTTGAGGGAATCGGGCCCGCGCGGGCTGAAGTCGACGACCTTCCTGCAGTTGATGTCGCACTCGGCAGCGACCAACGTTGCCCTGATGCACCACATCAAGGGCCGCGTTTGGGCGCCCGTCGCCGCGTGCGCTTCGAGCAGCCAGGCCATTGGCCAGGGCTTCGAGACCATTCGAGCCGGAGCGCAGGACGTGATGCTCTGTGGCGGCACCGAAGAGCTGCACTCGACCACCGCGATCACCTTCGACATCGTCGG
>JAYVCD010000395.1:0-17240 GCA_043750125.1 Archangiaceae bacterium
TCGACTCTCCCGGAGGCGTGCAGCCCACCGGCGTCGAACCCGCGATGGTGCTGAAGGTCACCAGCGCTTCGTTGCCCTTTCCTTTCGCCGTCCGGTACACCCGCGCGAAGTGGTCTGGGGTTCCGTAGCTGCTGTCGTCCTCGTCGGTGATCACAATCAACGCCAGCGCGGCATTGGGGCGAAGAAAGCCGACGTTGGCGCCGCCCGGGGCGATGTTGGTTCCCGTCACCGCCAGCTCTGCCATTCGAAGGCCCTGTTCCCATCGGGTGCGCGAGCCGAGGAACGTGGTGTTGGCGTCGAACACCATCTTCGGGTTGGGGGTCAGCGGGGTGATGATCTTGACCGTCCCACGCAGCTTGCCCAGGTCCAGCGCGTTGGTGGTGGTCACTCCCATCTGCCAGCTCACCTTCAAGCTGAGCAGCGCGCTCAAGAACCGATCAAAGTTGTTCACCAGCGTCTTGCGCTGGTTGGCCATCGAGCCCGAGTCGTCGACCACCCAGAGGATGTCCACAATTCCGTCGGCCTGCTTGACGATGTCGACCTGGGTCGCATCGATGCGCGGGGGGTCGACGACCACCACCCGGCCGGTGATCGATCGCTCGATTTTCGGCGGCTTGATCTCGACCGGCGACAGTCGCGGCGGCGCAACGTCCGGCGCTGCGGTGCCGCGTCCGTTCTCACGACCCACCCGATCACAGGCGAGCCCGAGCAGCGCGGAAACAAATAAAAGAAGAAAGAGTGGGCGGTTCATCGGCGGGTGGACATTGCGAGAGTGGCCCTCGTCGTGCAAGCGGGATGCTCAACCTTCAAACGCGCTTTCCCATTCAATGAGTTGCAGCGGTCTCCCTTCCCACCTACGACACCCACGTCTCGCATGCGCACTCTTGCTGCCTCATTCCTGATTGTTTCGTCCCTTGGTTGCCGATGCAGCCCAACTGATCCGTCCGCGGTCACGTTGAGGCTCAAGAACACCAGCAGCGCCGCGATCTTCGTCGACGATACCGACGACAAGCTCGGGCTCGCGCTCCAGCACGGCGTCCCCACCAACTGGGTCACCTTCGAAGAGAAGCTCAAGTGCGCGTGCCAGTCGTGCGACCAGGTCTGCTCGGGGGACTGCGTCTGCGACGGGGGCTCGCCGTCCTTCGTTCGCAAGGTCCTGCCCGGCGACAAGTTCGAGCGGGTCTGGAACGGGGTGATGCAGGTCTCTTCTCCCAGCGGCTGCGCTTCGACCGGCTGCCTCCAGGCGCAGAACGCTCCCCTCGACGAGACCCTCAACCTCAAGCTTTGCTACCAGAGTGAGATTCTGGGCATCGACCTGCCCGACGGAGGCCGGTTTGCGGCCAGCTACCCCGAGCCCGACCAGACCTGCGTCGACAAAGAGTTCCGCGTCATCGACGGGGTAGTGGAAATCGGCCCGCGCAAAGGCACCACCTGCAGCGGCCAGCAGGACTGCTTCGGAATCGGCGAGCTCTGCCTTGCGGGGTCCTGCACCGCCAGCTGCCCGGCGAATGGGTTTCCCGTGCTCGGGGCAGGGTGGGCGTTGCGCGTCGATTCGAGCGATCAAGGCTTCTTTTCCACCACCCTCGACGGGGGCTCCTCAGTGCTCTCCGGGACCGGCGAAATCACGTCCGTCATCTACAACGGCGGCACGATGACCGTGCGGCTCAAGCGGCTGGGCGCAGCCGGCGAAGTGCTCACCGGAGCCGTCTACGTCACCCTTCCGATGGGGCAGGCCGCCCCGTTGCCCCAGAACTCGATGGTCACCGTTCGGGTGATTGATGGCTCCAGCAGCGCCAACCCCGAGAACCGGGCCGTGGTCATTCGCGAGGCCGTCGGCGGAGCGCTGCTGTTTGCCGCCGATCACGCCCAACAAGGCACGCTGCTCAAGGCCGCGGACACCCAGCCCTTCAACGTCTCGTTCACCGCTCCCCTGGTCGGCTGCCGCTTCAACTCGTGCGGAAAGCAGCTGTTCTTCAAGACCCGGTTCTCGGCCCCGCCCGTCGAGTCGGCGATGGATCCCGGTCAGTCGGTCTTGTTGACCGTGCCCCAGGGCGGTTACCGGGTGCTGAACGTGGCCAGCGGCAGCTACGGAGTGACCACCTGCAAGTTATTCGACATTCGACCCTTCGCAATTTGGCGGGAGAAGGCGCCGTAAGCTAACGTCCGCGCACACTTATGGCGCCGGGCACGCTCGCTCCGGACTTCGATCGCGGGCGACGAATTGGAAAGTACGAGATCCTCACCCGCCTCTCGATGGGGGGCATGGCGGAACTCTTTCTTGCCTACGTCGCCGGCCCTGGAGGCTTCCGAAAATACGTTGCTGTGAAGCAGATCCTTCCGGACATCAAGAAGGACGAGAACTTCGTGAAGATGTTTCTCGACGAAGCGCGCATCACCGCCGCCTTCAGCCACTCGAACATCGGGCAGGTCTACGACCTGGGCGAGGAGCAGGGCGAGCTGTACCTCGCGATGGAATTCATCTCGGGCCAGAACCTCGAGCAGATCATCAAGCGTTCGGCCAAGCGCGAAGTGGTGCTGCCGATAGGCTTTGCCTGCCGCGTCGTGCGCGACTCGGTGCTCGGACTTCACTACGCCCACCACTTCACCGATCAAGCCGGGCACCCCGCTCCGGTGGTCCACCGCGACGTGAGCCCGAAGAACGTGATGGTCACGTACACCGGCGACGTGAAGATGATCGATTTTGGAATCGCGAAGGCGCGCAACCGCCTCAACCGGACCCAGGTCGGCATCGTCAAGGGCACCAGTGGGTACATGTCGCCCGAGCAGGTGAAGAACGAGCCGCTCGACGGCCGCACCGACCTGTTCGCCGCCGCCGTCTTTCTGCACGAGATGTTGACCGCGCAGCGGCTGTTCACCGCTCCCACCGACGCGGCGATGATGCTGAAGATCGTCGAGGGTGAAATTCAGCTTCCGAAAAATCTGAACCCCCGGGTGCCCGGCGCGCTGTCGGACGTGGTGATGAAGGGCCTGGCCCGAAAGCGCGAGAACCGGTTCGCCACCGGAAAGGAATTCGCGAAGGCGCTCGAGCAGGCGTGCCCTGAGCTGTTCGATGAGGACCAGAGCGCCGAGCTGATGACCCGGCTGTTCGACGACAAGATTCAGACGACCCGCGCGCTGCTCGAGCTGGCCAACAGCGATGACACCGGCAGCTTGACCCGGGCGGTCGAAGAGCTCGCGAGCGAAGACCTCGACCCGCTGACCCCCAAAGGACGCAAGGCCCCCACCCGGGCGACGCCTGTTCCGCGCTCGGCGTTGCCGAAGAAGCCCTCGCCCTCGAAGCAGAACCTCAAGCCGGTGGCCGGTGAGGCGCCCTCTGCCCCCCCGCGCCGCGCCTCGTCGGTCTCCAACCGGGACGCAGACGCCACGATCGCCCCCCGCAACAAGCCGACCCCCTCAGCCAACCTGGGAGCCAACCGCTACGCCTCGAAGGTCGGCCGCGACTACGCGATGTACGACGAGCCCGAGGTGCCCACCGACACCTCGTCGGCGAAGAAGCCGCTGAAGTTCTCGCGAAAGCTGCCTCAAATCATCGACGGCGATGGCACCGACACCCACCGGGGCGCCAGCCCGAAGAAGGGAGGAATCGGTGGGCTGCTCGCGCTGCTGCTGGTCGGGGTTGCGATGGCAGGCCTCGGCTGGGCCGGGTGGAAGGGACCGTTGAAGGACAGCGGTCCGGCCCTGGCGCTGCGGGCGATGGTCGACAAAGAGCTCAACGGCGAACCTCCTGCGCCCCCGCCTCCCAGCCTCGAAGAGCTTGCGAAGACGGCGGGCGGCAACAAGCCCACCTGGGTCATCGAGAAAGAGAAGGAAGGCGCGCTTGCCCAGGCCGAAGCCCAACGCCAGGCCGAAGTGGACGCGGCCAACAACGATCCGGAACGCAAGGCGATGCTGGCCGAGCTCGACAGTCAGATCAAACAGCTCGACAAGCTGGAAGACGAGCAGCGCGCTTTGAAGGTCGAAGCGAAAGCCGGCACGGCGCTGGGCACCTCGAATTCCAGGCGCATCGATGATCTCGAGAAGCAGATTTCCGATCTTCGGGGGTCGATCGCGACGAAGAAAGCGAAGAAGGGGCCGGGCGGGGTCGAGGTGGTGCGGGACCACAAGTCTGCGAAGGCACTCGACGTGGGGTACTTCTCGCTGCGCACCTTGAACCCTTCAGAGGCCGCGGTCTTCGATGGCAACACCAGCCTCGGCTCGACTCCCCTCGTCAAGGTCCCGCTGGACCAGGGCGTTCACCAGCTGCGAATCATCGACGGCGACTCGAAGGGCCGGTCGCTGTCGGTGACAATCGAAGGCGGGAAGGTGATGGAGTTCAAGGCGGTCGACGTTCAGTCATTGCCGCTGCAGTAAGCGCGGGGCGCCGCTAAGGTGCGCGCCCCATGTACTTCCAGGACCTGATCTTCACGCTGCAGAACCACTGGGCCAAGTTGGGCTGCATCATCTGCCAGCCCTACGACCTCGAAGTCGGCGCAGGCACGATGTCCCCGGTGACGTTCTTGCGCGCCCTCGGGCCCGAGCCGTGGAACGTGGGCTACGTGCAGCCCTCGCGTCGCCCCGCCGACGGCCGCTTTGGCGAAAATCCCAATCGGCTGTTTCAGCACCACCAGTTCCAGGTGATTTTGAAGCCGGCCCCCAAGAACACCCAGGAGCTGTACCTCGATTCGATCAAGGCTTTCGGAATCGACCCGATGTCCCACGACATCCGGTTCGTGGAAGACGACTGGGAATCCCCCACGCTCGGCGCCGCGGGCCTGGGCTGGGAAGTCTGGTGCGATGGAATGGAAATCACCCAGTTCACCTACTTTCAAAAGTGCGGCAGCTTCGAGTGCCGCCCGGTTGCGGCCGAGCTCACCTACGGCCTCGAGCGCATCGGGATGTACCTGCAGGGCGTCGAGAGCGTCTACGAGATCGAGTGGGTGAAGGGCGTGAAGTACGGCGAAGTGTTCCACGCCAATGAAGTCGAGATGTCGAAGTACGCGCTGCATGAGTCCGACCCGCAACAGCTGTTCGCGCTCTTCGACAGCTATGAGAAGGAATGTCGGCGGCTGGTCGTCGAGAAGCAGCTGCCGCTGCCCGCCTACGACTTCGCGCTCAAGTGCAGCCACACCTTCAACCTGCTCGACGCTCGGGGCGCGATTTCCGTGACCGAGCGTGCCGGCTACATCGGGCGGGTCCGCGACAACGCACGGCTCTGCGCCGAAGGCTACTTGCGCATGCGCGAGAGTCTCGGCTACCCGCTGTGCAAGACGAAGTGGACGGTGGGCGAACAGCCGCCCCTTCTCGAAGGCAAGCCTGCCAGCGACCACTGGAAGACCGTCAGCTTCCAGCCCAAAGAGAAGAAGGAAGGAGCCGCCGATGCCCGCTGATCTGCTGCTCGAGCTGCACGCCGAAGAGCTCCCCGCGTCCTTCATCGGCCCGGCGCTCGAGAATCTCGCCCGGATGATCAGCGAAGGCCTCGCCGCCGCCCGGCTGAAGCACGGCGAATTGCGTCGGTTCGGCACTCCGCGGCGGCTGGCGATCCTGGTGAAGGAAGTCGCGGATTCTGGCGAAGACATCTCGAAAGAAGTGCTCGGGCCTTCGGTGAAGGCCGCGTTCGAGGCCGATGGAAAGACGCCGAAGCAGTCGGCGATCAAGTTCGCCGAGAACCTCAAGCTCACTGTCGGTGAGCTCAAGCGGCTCACGACCCCCAAGGGCGAATACCTGGGCGCCCAGGTCGAGGAAAAGGGAAAGCGGGCCTCCGAGATTCTGCCCGACGTCTTGAGCCGGGCGGTGCACGAGCTCAAGTTTCGAAAGTCGATGCGGTGGGGCGAGGTCGAGCACACCTTCGCCCGCCCCCTTCATTCGATCCTCGCGCTGCTGGGGTCCGAAGTGGTGCCCGTCACGTTTGCCGACGTGAAGAGCGGCCGGCAGACCCGGGGCCATCGCTTCCTCGCCAACGGGTGGATCAACATCGATCGTCCCAGCGACTACGAAGGCGCCCTGGACAAGGCCCACGTGATTGCAGACATCCCCCGACGTCGCGCGATGGTCGTCGAGCGGATCAGCGCTGCGGCGATCAAGGCCGGCGGCCGCCTGCTCGATGACCCCGCGTTGATCGATCAGGTCACCCAGTTGGTCGAGCTGCCCAGCCCGGTCGTGGGATCCTTCGACCCCCGCCACCTCGATCTGCCTCCCGAAGTCCTGGTCCAGGAAATGAAGAGCCACCAGCGCTACTTCTCGCTGCTGGACACCAAGGGCAAGCTGCTGCCGAAGTTCATCGCGGTCTCGAACACTCCCGTGCGCGACGAGGCGCTGTCGGTCAAAGGTTACGAACGGGTGCTGCAGGCCCGCTTGTCCGACGGCCGGTTCTTCTTCGACGAAGACCGCCGGACTCCACTGGTGGACCGGGTGCCGAAGCTCGAACGGGTCACCTGGCTCAAAGAGCTGGGCTCGGTCGCCGAGAAAGTCGCGCGGATCAAGGTGCTGGCCGCCTGGCTCGCCGACCAGACCGGCCGGTCGGCTCTGGGCAAGACCCTCGAACGCGCCGCGCTGCTGTGCAAGGCAGACCTCGTCACCGGAATGGTGGGCGAGTTCCCCGAGCTGCAAGGCGTGATGGGGCGCGAATACGCCCTCGCCAGCGGCGAGCCCAAAGAAGTGGCCCTGGCGATCTTCGAGCACTACCTGCCTCGCAACGCCAACGACGCGCTGCCCACCGAAGACGCGGGCGCCTTGCTCGGTCTGGCCGACCGCCTCGACACCCTGTGCGGGCTGTTCGCGATCGGCAAGCGCCCGACTGGCGCCGCCGACCCGAACGGACTGCGGCGAATTTCGATCGCGATCATCAACCTCACCGTCGGCCGCGGCTACCGCTTCTCACTGAGCCAGGCAGTCGCGCAGTCTCTGGAATTGATCGCGCCCAAACTCAAGGACCTCAAGCCCAGGGCGGGGCAGGCTCCGGCCCAGAGCGAGATCCTCGACTTCGTTCGAGGGCGTCTCGAGCAGTTGTGGTCGGACTCTGCGCGAGCCGACGTGGCCAACGCGGTGCTGTCGGCCGGTTTCGACGATCTGGTCTCGGCCCGGCTGCGACTGGACGCGATGGCCAAGCGGGTAGGGGGCGCTGACTTTGCGCCGCTGGCCGCCACTTTCAAGCGGGTCGCCAACATCGTCGCCAAGCAGGCGAAGGACGTTCAGGCCGCGCCGGTGGACAAGGCCCTGCTGAAGGATGCTCCCGAAATTGCACTCTTTGCGGCGCTCGAGGGCGTCAAGGGGCAGGCCGAAACGGCGGCGGCCAAAGACGACTACGGCGCTGCGTTGGGGGCGATGGCCTCGCTCAAGCCGACCGTCGATGCGTTTTTCGACAAAGTGATGGTGATGGCCGACGACAAAGAACTGATGAAGAACCGGGTCCGGCTGCTGATGGACGTGGCCGGGTTGTTCAATCGGGTCGCGGACTTCGCGCAAATCCAGTCGGAAATCTGAACGCCGCCCGTTCGTAAGTTCTGCTAGGCCCCCCGCCCATGCGCTGCGTTCTCCTCATTGTCGGCGTTGCCGTCCTGGCCGGGTGCCCTCCTCAGACGATCGAGAAGTTGCCGCCCGCCGGTCAGTTTTATTTTCCGACCGGCATCGTCCACGTCGACGCCCCGGGCAACCCCGAGGGGATTCTCTACGTCGCGAGCTCGAACTTCGACAAGCGCTACGACTTCGGCTCGGTGATGGCGATCGACTTGTCGAAGGTGGGCCTGCCTGCGTTCGGTGCTCCCTCTGCTTCCAACGACGCGGGCTTCGGAGTTCCTTTGCAGTTGATCGACCTCAAGCTCGATCGGACCTCGACCGTCCTGGTCGCGAGTTTTGCCGGCGAAATGGCGAAGCTTTCGATTCAGAACGGCAACGGGGTGCGGCTGTATCTGCCCACCCGTTCCGAACAGCACCGGCTCTACGCCCTCGACGCGCCAATTCCCCCAGCCGGCTCGCCGCCTTCCCTCGGTTGCTTCACCCCGGCCGGAGCGCTGCCCGCGACGACCAGCGAAGACGGCGGAACGACCAACTGCACCCCCACCGGGCTTTCACTGGTTGCGTTCGAGAAGACCGAAACCGGAATTCCCCGCGCGTCGGCTCCGATTGGAGTCGCGGTTTCCCGCAGCCGCGAAGTGTGGGTCACCTCGCTGCAGCAGGCCGACACCCCCCGAGGAACCACCCTCGATACGCGCGCCTACGTCGTCCACGTCAACGGCGACAACCCGGTGATCACCGAGCAGAACTTCGTCAACATCGGTTCCGGCGCCACCAACAGCGTCGTCGTCGGCGAGCGCTACGCCTACGCGACCGGTCGAATCTACGCCGCCAGCGTCCCCGCCAACCTGCTGCGGGCGATCGACACCACCCGCTTCACGACCTTCAGCACCTTCCTCGAGAACACGTTCACCGTGTTCGAAGGGCGAGGGATCGCGCTCTCGACCGGCGAAGACCGGCTGTATCTGCTCGGGCGCTCACCGGACACCCTGATTGTCGCCAGCGTGACCAACAAAGGCGGCGCGGTTCCCGACGTCCGGGTCGAGCGCGCGGTGCCGCTGCCCGAAGGCCCCAGCCTGATCACCACCATTGCCCGCCCGGGCAAGAGCGACCTGGTGATGATCACCTGCTCGACCTCAGGCGTGGTCGTCTTCTACGACGACGAAGTCGGCAACCTCACTGCGCAGATCGGCGGCGTGGGCCTTCAGCCCTATGCGATCGCCGTCGACGACCGCCCAACGGGTGGAGCGCGGATCTACATCACCAACTTCACCGACGGCCGGGTCGCCGTGATTGATGTTCCTGATCTTTCACGCCCGGCCAGCGCCAAGATCGTTGCCTTTCTCGGCGGCTCGCAGCTGTGCATCACCCGGGGCGTGAACGAACAGACTTCGTGCGACGGAGGTGCGCTGTGAAGCAGCTTTCTGTAGTGCTGGCGGCGGCGATGGCTGTCGGCTGCAGCGCGGCGCCGATCGCCGCTCCGGCGACGTTGTTTGGCGCTCACGACCTGGTGATGGTCGACAAGTTGCTGTTCACGACCTCGACCGATCGCGACGAGCTGCGCGTGCTGGACCTGGTTCTTCCCGCCGGAAGCACCAACCGGGCGTTCATTCGCGGGCCGAATCCGCTCGAGGCGTTGTCGATTCCCGTGCTCAACCGCCCGTCGGCGCTCTCGCGCGACACCCACTACGAAGACGTGGCCGATTCCCACGGGAAGAACGTCCCGCTGGGGCGTGAAGTCGGCGGACCCTGGGTCTATGCGATGCGCGCAGGAGGCTCCGAAATTTCGATCGTGGGCGGCGGGCCTGCCGTAGACCCGATGCAGTTGGTGGAAGTAAAGCGGGTCCCGACCGCGGCGCCCGTCACCGCCTCGGCCGGTGTCGCGCTTTCGAAAGAAGCCAGCCGCCTCTATTTCGCCACCTTCGATGGAGAGGCGGCCAGCCTGCAGGCGCTCGATCTTCCTGGAACGGTCACCGCGCTCAAACCCATCAGCGTCGCCGCGCTGACCAGGTCGGTGCGGGTGTTTGCCCCGTTTCCGGGCGAAGTGATCGTCGACCTGGTCGTCGTTCCCGCCGTCTCGGGCCGGGGAATTTGCGAGCTCGCGGGGACCAGCTGCGTCATCTTCGCCACCCGCACGATGCAGGGGCAGGGGGGCCGGGTGGTTTTGTTTGACCCCCAGAGCCTCGCGCTGCGCGAGCTTCACTTTCCGGGCGCGATTCGTCAGCTCGCCGTCCACGGCGCCACGACTTCCAACAACACCTTTGTCCCTCCCGGACAGCGCGTGTTCGGAATCCTGGATGAAGAGCGGTGTGGCGGGGCCGACTGCGCCGGGATTATCGCCGTCGACACCTTTACCGGCGAAGTCGCGCTCGACGCCTCCGGATTGCCGATGATCCCCATCTCGACCGGAAATTCGCTGCCCACCGGGTTGGCGGTAGTCGCGCACGGACAGTTGCAGCTGCCCCCCGCGCTCATCGACCCGCTGGCTGCCCTCAGTACGCCCGCGATCCCGGTTGACGTCCCGGCCGTCGGGGTGATCACCACTTCCACCGGGTCGTTCATCTTCTTCGATGCGATTGGCCTGACCCCCTTCGACCTCGATACCGAACCGACCTTTGCCTCCGCCAACAACGTCCACCTCTTCCAGCCCAACGGAGTGCTCAGCACCGGAGACGGCGGCTTTCCCGACTCCGTCCCAGGCCCCGTCCTCGATGGCGGCCCTGGAATCACCTTCGCCAACGGCGCCTTCCATTCGGAAACGATCGACATCGTCGTCAACGGGCTGATTCCGGGCCTCGAAGATCTACCGGTGGATGTCCCCACCAGCACCGAGTTTGCGGTGCCCGGCGTTTTCGCCAACCGCATTCGGGTGAGCGATATCCTGGTGTTCAAGACTCCCGCCGGCACCTGCCGGGGAACCGTGGCGGAAGTGACCGGCAACTCGGTGAAGGCCGCCCCGCTGGACGAAGTGGCCTGTCAGGGGCGGTCGCGCTTCGGGGTTCGGGCTGGGGAATCCAGCCGGTACGTCGTGGTGGGGTCCCTGACCGGATTCATGGGGCGCACCGGTCCGGATCAGACCTTCAACTACCGGGGCAGCTACTACCAGCGCACCCCTCCGTTTGATCCCAACGTCCCCACCTTCAGCGTGGTGTTGGGTCCCGAGCAGCCGCGGCTGGACGAAAACTGGCGCTGGAGCATCGACGTCCAAAGCGCTGATCTTCCTCTTATCTTGCGCATCGATTCGCAGACCGTGGGGTGCTCGACCAACGTCGCGGGCTCCGTGGTGTGGGATACCGACCGCCAGGCCATCTTCAGTGTCTTGCCGGCGGCCAACGCGATCCTCGAAGTGAACCCCCAGCTGGCCCGGAATGGGCTGTTGAGAGATGCGACCGGTCAATGCCGGCGCTGAACTCCTCGTTTGTTGCTAAGTAGCCTCATAGACCCGGAAAAAAGGGGCTGATATCTTGCGGAGCTTCTCGTTCCGCTCTTGACTCAAAAACAATGATGGACCCGAGCAGCCGCCCTCCGCGCAAGGTCGCGATCGCCGATCACATTTGGGAAGCCTTTGAAGAAATGGCTTCACAGATGGGATCCGAGCGGGACGCACTGATCAACCAGGCGATGTTCATGTTCGCGCGCTTGAACGGGTTCATCGAGTCCGACAAGAGCGCTCCAGGCCCCAGCAGCCCGTCGGGCAAAGGCAATGGTCACCCGGCTCCGGGGCGCCCCAATGCGCCGGGTCCTGGGGGACGTGCCGGGGCTCCTCCGATGTTGGCTCAGGTCCGCGAGCCGCCTCGCCGCCCCGACCCGCCCTCGCAGAAGCTCGATGACGATCCGGTGCGGCGCGAAGTCGCCGAACGGGTGCTCGAGACCGCCGCCGAGCTCGAACGGCTGATCAAGGGAAAGAACAGCCAGAGCCAGAACCTCGAAGACTCGGTGTCCGAAGGCCCCTCAGACGAAGAGATGGGCGGAGTCGATGTCGATGAGCCGTCGGCCGACTCTTCCGGCGGCCCGGCGCTCTACCTGATGGCAGAAGGCGGCGAGCTCGATCGCATCGCCAAAGATCGGTTCGTGATCGGCCGCGGGAAGCACTGCGACTTCGTCATCAACTCAGGAAAGGTTTCGCGCGAGCACGCGGTGATCCTCCGGGACGGCAACGAGTTCTTCATCGAAGACCTCGGAAGCAGCAACGGCACCTGGTTCAACAAGCAGCGAATCAAGCGCCGAAAAGTCGAAGACGGCGACGAGTACTTCATCTGCAGCGAGAAGGTGAAGCTGGTCTTCCGTTAGGCGCTCTGGTCTAGTTTGAGAACGTTGGAGCTCAAACAAACCCTCTGGCTCGTGCTGACGGTCGCTTTGTTGATCTCAGTGGCGACTGACGTGGCGAAGCAGCGAATTCTCGACTTCGTCACCTACCCCACCATCGCCATCGCGCTCGCTTTGCGGCTGTGGCTTCAGGGGTGGGGCGACCCCGAGGGAGGCCTGGTGTCAGGGCTGATTGCCGGGTGTGCGGCGGCCGCGTTCTTCGCGGTGCTGGCCTGGCGCGGCGGCGCGTTTGGGTGGGGCGATGTGAAGCTCGTCGCCGCCGTCGGGGCGGTTTTTGGATACCCGCTGATCATGGGCGCGCTGCTTTTCATTTCACTTGCGGGAGCGTTGCAGGCGATCGTCACGCTCCTCTGGCAAGGCGCGGTCTGGGATACCGTTAAAGCCGTCGGCTTCAAGTGGGGCCGGCGGCTGAAACTCTCGAAGAGCGATGTAACTGCACCGGCCCGTCACATTCCCTATGGGGTGGCGATTGCGTTGGGCAGCTTTTGGGCAATGTGGTGGGACAAGTCGAACAACTAGGAGTGAGTCCAATGCGTCTTTCCGGTCTGACGGGCCTGGCCGCGGTCTTCATGTTGTTGTGTTCCGCCGCGGTGTTTGGGCAGGAAGGCGGCAACATCAGCCTCGGCGTCGGCACCCAGAAAGTCATCACGGTGCCCGGAATTCAACGGGTCGCCGTCGGCGATTCTGCGATCGCGGACGTGAAGACCATCGGCAACAACCAGCTGCTGGTCATCGGTGCCAATGAAGGCAAGACCACGCTTCTGATCTGGAAGGCCTCAGGTCAACGGATCAGCTACCTGGTCTCCGTTCGCAAGCAGGACCCGAACGAAGTGATCGGCGAAATCAAGAAGCTGCTGGGCGAAATCGAAGGGGTCACGGTGCGAATGGTCGGCGACCGGATCTACCTCGACGGTCAGGCCTACACCCAGTCCGACGCCGACCGCATCGACCAGGTGGTGGGGCTGTACCCGAACGTGAAGAGCTTCGTGAAGATCGCCCCCAACGCGAAGAAGCTCGTCGCCCAGAACCTCAACGCCGCGTTTCAGAAGGCGGGCCTGAAGAACGTGCAGGCCAACGTCGTGGGCTCGACCATCTTCCTCGAGGGCTCGGTCGAGTCGCAGCAGGACCTGCAGAAAGCCGAGCTCATTACCAAGGCGATCGGAGAGAAGGTCGAGAACCTGCTGGTGGTCGGGATCAAGCGGATGATCTTGAGCGAAGTGCAGTTCGTCGAAATCCGCCGCGACTCGAAGGACCGCTACGGCATCCGCTACCCCACGGACATCACGGGCAGCGCCGGCGCCAACTTCAACTTCGCCAAGGACCTCTTCCCCGGAAACTTCGCCGAAGGCAACTCGACCTACCGGGTCGGCCTCAGCTCGGGCCTGGCGATCGGCTTTCAGAACAACGACGGCTATGGACGAACGCTCGCCCAGCCGAAGCTGGTGTGCGCCAGCGGTGAGAAGGCCGAGTTCATCTCGGGCGGCGAAGTGCCGATTCCCCTCATCACCAACAACCAGTTCACCGTCGAATACAAACCGTACGGGGTGATATTGAAGCTGCGCCCCACCGCCGACCGCAGTGGAAACATTCAGACCGAGGTCGAGGCCGAGGTCAGCGAAATCGACCTCTCGGTGGCCGTCTCGATCGGAGGTTCAGCGACCGTTCCCGGCTTTCGCAAACGGGCGGTGAAGACCAACGTCACCGTGCGTCACGGCGAGACCATCGTGCTGTCGGGCGTCTTCAGCCATGACGAACAGAAGCAGGTCAGCAAGCTGCCGGGTCTGGGTCACATTCCGTTGATCGGCGAGCTCTTCAAGAATCGCGCCTTCGATTCGAGCAAGCGCGAGCTGGTGATCTTCGTCACCCCCCGAATCGTCAACCCCGACTCGGACAAGATTCGCACGATCATCGAAGACGTGAAGAGCCGGTACAAGCAGGCCCGCGGGGAAGTGAACTTCGGCATCTTCGACTGAGGCATTCGCCGGCCAAGGGCGCCCCAACAGGCAAGATTTCTCTCTTCTTTCAAATGCTTGGAGCAGTCGGCGCGCGTTGGTAGGATGCCCGCCATGTTTTTGATCACCCTCGTAGAGAAGGGCGGTGGCGGCGGACAGTCGCTGACCTTCGAGAAGCCAGAAGTCACCATCGGCCGCCTCGCCGGAAACGACATCGTCCTCGGGAAGGGCAACGTCTCGAAGTACCACTCGCGCTTCGTCCTCAAGGACGGGAAGTACATCGTGGTCGACATGCAGTCGACCAACGGAACGTTCGTCAACGGGAAGAAGATCGCCGCCCCGCAGGTCGTGAAGCCCGCCGACAAGATCTACATCGGGGACTACATCCTCAACGTCTCCGCCCCTCCCGCCGATGATCAACCCGCTGAAGAGGAATACCCCGACGAGGGCGAAGAGGCGCAAGAGGATCAGGGCGAAGAAGAGGGGGGCGAAGAACAGCAGGAAGAGGAATACGCCGAGGGCGAGGGGGAAGAAGAAGACGACGAGCCGCAGGAAGAGACGCGGGCTCCTGAGAAACAGCAGCGAATGCCGGCCTCGATGGCCAACGCGCTCTCGAAACGCAAGAGCAAGGTCGACCCGGCGGTCGAGGCCTATGCCCGACTGCAGAAGGACATTCACGACCGGCTGATCGAGTACCTCGACCTGCGCCGCCTCGACATGGACCGGCTGGGCGACGAAGAGCTCTGGCGGCGCACCGAGAAAGCGATTCGCGACATCCTCGACCAGATGGATTCCGACGGCGAGTTGCCCGAGGAAATCGATCGCGAGAGCCTGCTCACCGACGTGCTCAATGAGGCGCTGGGCCTGGGCCCGCTCGAGGCGTTCTTAGCGTCCGATGAGATCTCGGAAATCATGGTGAACCACGCCAACCAGATCTACATCGAGCGCCGCGGCAAAATTACCCTCAGCGACAAGATCTTCTCGTCCAACCAGGCCGTGCTGGGAGTGATCGAGCGCATCGTCGCTCCCATCGGCCGCCGCATCGATGAATCGAGCCCGCTGGTCGATGCCCGCTTGAAGGACGGCAGCCGCGTCAACGCGATCATTCCTCCGCTGGCCCTCAAGGGCCCCTGCATCACGATCCGGAAGTTCAAGCGCGACGCGCTGCGCATCGAAGATCTGATCAAGTACAAGACGCTCACCGCCCAGATGGCCGAGTTCCTCGAGATGTGCGTCAAGGCGCACAAGAACATGGTCATCTCGGGAGGAACGGGCTCGGGGAAGACGACCACCCTCAACATCATCAGCTCGTTCATTCCCGACGATGAACGGATCATCACCGTCGAAGACGCCGCCGAGCTGCAGTTGCCCCAGGAACACTGGATTCAACTCGAGACCCGGCCTCCCAATCTCGAAGGGAAGGGGGCGATTACCATTCGCGATCTGGTCAAGAACTGCCTGCGCATGCGGCCCGACCGGATCGTCGTTGGAGAATGCCGCGCCGGCGAGACGCTCGACATGCTCCAGGCGATGAACACCGGCCACGACGGTTCGCTGACCACGCTCCACGCCAACACTCCGCGCGACGCCCTGGCCCGGATGGAAACGATGGTGCTGATGGCCGGCATGGATCTTCCGGTGAAGGCGATTCGGGAACAGATCGCCAGCGCGGTGCACCTGATCGTCCAACAGACGCGGTTTTCGGACGGCAGCCGGCGCCTCTCGTACATCACCGAGATCTCGGGAATGGAGGTCGACATCGTCACCCTCCAGGACATTTTCTACTTCAAGCAGGAAGGCTTCACCGAAGACGGCAAGGTCCGCGGGCGCTACGTCGCGTCCGGGTTCGTGCCCAAGTTCTACGACGAGCTGCAGCGGCGCGGCATCCCGGTGAACATGGGCATCTTCCGCGAGGAATAAACGTGGCCGCGATCGTCATCCGCTACCCCGACGGAACCGAGCATGAACAAGAGCTCGCGGGGCAGCTCACGGTGGGCCGCGCCGACGGCAACGATCTCGTCCTCGCCGAAGGTGGAGTTTCGCGCAAGCACGCCCGCTTCTTCCTCGACGGCGCGCAGGTGCTGGTCGAAGACACCGGTTCGGCCAACGGGACCTTCGTCGACGGAGAGAAGATCGCCGAGCCGACCAAGGTGGGCCCCCGCGCCCAGGTCGTCATCGGGGACTACGAAATCAAGCTCAAGGGCAATGGCACCGCTCCGGAAGCCAGCCGACCGAAGTCGAAGGCCGGCGGCGCCAGAGGCCCGGTTCCGACCGCTGCCGGCAGTACCGATCGCACCACCGCCCAGAAGGTGATCAAGCCCCCGCGGGCGACCGGAACGATGCCGGCGATGAGGAAAGACTCGGCCGCCGGAGCCGCCCTCGCCAAGCGCACCCGGCCGACCGCCAACGCAGGCGCGGTGTTGAGGGGCCTGACCAGCCCGTTCATGAACAAGAGCTACCCCCTCAAGGGGACGATGGTGATCGGCCGCGTCCCCGGCACCGACGTGCAGCTCGACGACGATTCGGTCAGCCGCCGCCACGCCGAATTGGTGATGACCGGCAAGACGGTGGTGCTCAAGGACCTCGGCAGCGCCAACGGCACGACCGTCAACGGCCAGCCGCTGACCGGAGAAGTGACCCTGCGTCCGGGCGACATCATTCAATTCGGCGTCGTCGAGATGGCGTACGAGAACAGCGCCAGCGACGAGTCGCGGCTTCCGGTTCGCAGGTCTGCCGGTCGGCCCGCCGGGGGACTGCGCAAAGGACGGCGCGACGAGGTCGAGGACGAAGATCTCAGTGGCGAGTTCGAGCGGTCTTCGCCCGGCCTTGATCCGCGAAAGAAACGGCTGCTGGTGGGCGCGGGGCTCGTCTTGGCGGTGCTGACCGGCGGGGTGTTGGTCTTCGCTTTCAAGACGCCTCCTGCGGCCGACCCCGACCTGCTCGCCAAGGCGAAAAATCCGATGGTCGCGGCGCTGCCGGTCGAGCAGCAAATCGACGAGTACCTCTCGCAATGCCGCCAGTATTCCTCGGTCGACCTGGGCGAGCCGAACTGGGAACGCGCCGAGAGCTACTGCAAGAAGGTGCTCGACCTCGAGCCGATTCACCAGGAAGCCAACCAGCTGCTGGCGCGGATCAAGGTCGAACGGAAATGCGAAGACAACTTCACCAAAGCCAAGAAGCTGCTCTCGCGGCTGCGCGAGGACGAAGCGCTGGACGCGCTCAAAGAGATCGCTCCCGGCTGCAGCTACTACGTCAAGGCACTGCCGCTGGTGAAGGAAGCGATCGAAGGGGTGAAGAAGCGGGTCGGGGTCGAGTGCAAGGACTACAGCAGCAACGGGAAGATCGCCGAGGCCCTCAAGCCCTGCGAGCGGTACATGTCCTTTGCGTGCCAGACGATGAAGCCCGAAGAGCTCTACCCTCCTGCGCTCAAGGTGTTGTGCCTCAGTGGCAATG
>JAYVCD010000396.1:0-18568 GCA_043750125.1 Archangiaceae bacterium
CACGGGCTCGACCGGCGCCGGAAGCGAGGTCTTCAACGCCGAGACCTTCCCCTTGAACGTGAACTCGAACGTCACGCTCACGACCAGCGACCTCGTGCCCACTCCGGTCAACTACGTCATCCAGTTCACCGACAACACCTCGGGCCAGAGCGCGGTCGTGGTGCATGACCAGTCTGCGTTCAGTGCGTTCACCGTTCAGAACGTCAACGGGGCGGCGAGCTCGGTCGGGATCTCCACCGCGTGCCCGGCGTCTCCGCTTGCGACGGCCAAGCTGAGCAACGTGGTGGTGATCGGAAAGTCGACGGTGGGCGCAAACCCGGCGCTGGCCGCGGGACTCAACGTGGTCTCGAACTGCAGCGTGGCGATCGACGCGACCGACTTCCGCAGCGCGGGCTTCGGGATCAGGCTGATCGCGACGACCAACGCGACGAGCGTCTCGGTGACGAACAGCACCGTCGACTCGAACAGCGCGGTCGGCATCCTCGCGACCCGGGGCACCCTCACCGTCGCCGGCAGCACCGTCCGGAACAACGCGCTGGAAGGAATTCGCATTGCTCCGTCGGGAGGCGAGGTGCTGTTCACTCTGACCGGAGGAAAAGTCGAGGGGAACGTCCAGGGCGGCCTGAGCTTCCTCGGCGCAGGTACCGCGGCCAGCACCGCGAGCGTCACCAACACCGAAGTCCGCAACAACGGCTCGAGCTCTTCCAGCGCGTCGACGTTCTTCGGAATCCTGGTGGTCGCTTCGGGTCGAACGGTGAACCTCGTCGGGGTCAACGTCCACGACAACGCCGCCGGCGGTCTCGCCGCACTCACGGGAGGCCTCGCCTCTGGGCCGACCGTGAACATCAGCGGGGTCTCGCACTTCGACACCAACGGCACGTCGTCGAACGCGGCGCCCGGAGCGAGCGCGACCGGGGTCGGCACGATTCTCACCGCGACCGGAGCGACCTTCTCGTCCAACCGGGGCGCCGGGGTGCACGTCGGCGGGCAGGCGGTGGGCACCTTCTCGGGCATCACCGTCAACGGCAACGGCGCCGGGCAGTCGGCGGCGAACAATGGCGGCGGTGGCTTCCAGGTCGAGAACGGAACCGCGAGCATCAACGCGACCAATGGCCCGACCTCGATTCAAAAGAACGCCTTTAACGGAATCAAAGAAAGCAGCGGCTCGCTCACCCTCACCGGCACCGGGAGCGCGCTGATCGACGTGAGCAACAACGGAATTCCCTCTGCCACCCAACCGGCGGCCTCGAGCGGCGCGTACATCGGCGGCGCCACGTTCAACAACAGCTTCGTCAGCTTCCATGACAACGGGAACCACGGGGTCGAAGTTTCCAACACCGGGGCCAACCCGATTGGGCAACCGATCTCGATGACGAGCTGCAGCTTCGCCAACAACGCGAAGTCCGGTCTTCACGTCGACGTCTCGTCGCCGATCGTGCTCACCGGAGCCAACTCGCTCAACGTCTTCTCTTCGACGTTCACCAACAATCTGCACGGGATCAACGTCGCTGCTTCCGCAGGTGACGTCCACGCAGCCTTCCAGAGCAACACCATCACCAATTCCTCGGACACCGGGGTCTACGTGACGGGCACACTGAACTCGGTGCTCAACTTCAACGGCAACACCGTCTCGAACAACAAGGCCGTGACGCTCTTCGGCGGACAGGGCGTGGGCGGAATGCTGTTCATCGGAACCGCCCCGGGTGCGGGGAAGCTCGGGTTCACGTCCAACCTGATTCACCACAATGCCTTCAACCAGGTCATCGCGGCCGGTGGCGTGGCCGGCCCGACGTTGTGGGCGCTCAACGGAACCGCGGGAGCCTCGTGTGTTCAGGGCACCGCCAACACCTTCGGTTGCTACAACAGCTCGCCCGCGCCTTCGGCCTCGGTGGGGGTGGTGGCGATCGGGCTGAACGTCACCGTCCAGGCGAACGGGAACTCCTGGCAAAACGCCGCTCCGGCTGCGGGAACGGACTTCTCGACCGCCGCTGGAGCGATCTTCTTTCCCGCTCCTCCTTCGCCGGTGTGTGCCGCCAGCGCGATTGCCTGTCCGTAGGCCCGCAACCTCAAGGACAGCCGCAGTACGCCTTCGCCGCTCCGGTCAGATCGCCGGGGACGGCGGGCGCCTGGTACACGACCGCGGCGTTCGCATCGGCCGCGTGGGCCTTCAGCGCGGCCAGCCCCACCGCATCGGTTTGCGCGCACCAATCGGCTGCGTCAACACCAACACCGCCATCAGCACGCATCTCATGGCCGGCCACTGTCGCACGGTCCAAGCCAGTGCAACCCCCCGCCACCTCGGCAGAGCCTGGCGTGGGAAGCGCACCCCCGTTCTCACCGGGGCAGCTGCGTCAGGCTTGAACGCGCTTTGTCCCAGGTCAGTTCTTTGGGGGACCGATCTGGACATTCCGCCGCGCTGACCTTCATATCGGCGGTCATGATCCTTCGAATCCCTTGCTCATTGCTGGTCGTGGCCCTGGCCGCTTGCAGCGCACCCAACACGGGCACCGGGGGAGGCGAAGGGGGCGCGGCCGGAGGCGGAGGCGAAGGAGGCGGTGACGCGGCCAGTGGAGGAGGCAACGCAGCCGGTGGAGGCAACGCAGCCGGTGGTGGCGCGGGAGGTGGCAGCTCGGCGGGCGGCGGCACCGGGTCCGTTCATACCGGCACCTACCCCGACTCTTCCGGAGGGACCAACGGCACCCACCCCCAGCTGATCATCGACAGCGCCGGGGTGCGCCACATGGCCTACGAGACCATCGATTCGATCGGCACCGCCTACCCGGTGCGTTACGGCGAGTGCGCGGCCGACTGCATCAACAACACCAGCTGGAAGTGGGCTTCCATCGGCGACCGCGGCCTGTTCGGGAACAACGCCCGGCTCGCGCTCAATGCCGCGGGCAAGCCGCGAATGATCTGGGCCAAAGCGGACCTGATCGATGACCCCCAGCAGCTGCAGTACGCCAGCTGCGACACCGGCTGCACCACCGCCGCGAACTGGACCATCGCCACCTTCATCACTCTTCCCAAGATTCAGCGTCTTTCCGGCAGCCCGGGGCGAACGCTGGCCGTCGATGGGGCCGGGCGGCTCCACTTCCTCTACTTCACCTCGTCGGCGCTCAACTACATCTCGTGCGGCAGCAACTGCACTGCTGCGGGCTCGTGGGACGCTCCGGTCGTCCTGGTGACTGAGAGTGGCCGCGCGAGCATCGCGGTATCACCGACCGGGCAGGTGCGCGTCGCGTACACCACCTACCCGGATCCGTTCCTCTCGTACCGAAGCTGCGAGTCCAACTGCACGGTGGCCGCCAACTGGGCCGCGGAACTGGGCCTCTATTTCAGCGGTGCCGGGCTGGTCGCGATCCGCCTCGATGCGCAGGGGCATCCGCGCATCATGTACAACCAGGAAAATTCGCAGCAGCCCACCAGCACCACCAACTTCCAGCCGCTGTATGCGACCTGCGATGCGGCCTGCAACACCGCGGGAGGTTGGCAAGCCGCGTCGATCGGCCTGGTCTACGGCGATGGGGTGAAGGGCCTGGACTTCCAGCTCGACGACACCGGAAAGCCGGTCGCGGCGATGCTGATGAATGACACCACGCTGGGCATCGTGCGCTGCACCAACAATTGCACCGCCGGGATGGGAGCGTCCTGGACCGTCGCGCGCGTCGAGAGCTCCGAGTCGCTGGAAGCCGAGCTGAAGGCGCTGCGGCCCAGCTGCCCCGTGAACAAGGCGCCGATCGCCTACTGGTACCCGGGTGAGCAAGCCTCGCTGGCGATCCACCCGACGACGAAGCTCGCCGAGGTCGCCCACCGCGCGACCACCCTTCAGAAGTGCGGCGGCAGCGGGAACGCGATCGACGGCCCGAGCGTCGCGCGGTACTCGGGCGGCTTTTAGAGTCTTCCCGTCACTGCGGCGCAGAGAGCCTGTTCTCTCCGCGGCCAAAAGCGAACCAGTGCACGGCCGCGGCGCGGTAATCGTTGCCAAACGCGCACCACTTCTCGGTTCGAGATTTCGCCAACCGATGCGGCGGTCGTGATCGCAGTCCTCGCCGCCAGCGATGGTGGGATCCCGATGGCGAACGGCCAGCTGCTGCGGGGAATCAAGACTGCGGGTACGTTCGACAAGCAAGCCGATGGCAGCTGGAAGGCGAGCGCAGGCTTCAGCGACCTGGTCGCCCCTGGAGACAAGGAAGGCGCCGACAAGCTGGCTTCGATTTCCCTCGAGGCCGCCTTCAACGTCTCCACCTGCGATGCGGTCGTCAAGCCACAGTGGCTTAGGAGTCTTTCGTGTTGCTGCGAGTTCTGAGCGCACTCAGCCTTGCTTTCCTGCCCCTGGCTTGTGGGGTGGCCGACCGAAACGGACTGAGGCGCGCGCGTTTCGCGGGGGCGGCGCACACTCTGCGCGTTCGCGGGTGGGCAGTAGGTTGGGCCTCAAGGGACAAGGAAAACTCATGGCTCATCATCGCCGCGCACTTCACGTTCGTTTCACCTGGGCACTGCTGTGCGGGGTGGGCCTGCTGGGCTGTGGCGGCTCAGGCGTGGGGCTCGTCCCCGACGCGGGGACCGTTCGACTGCCGGGCGACGCGGGGGTCCAAGGGGAAGACGCCGGCAGCGGGGAAGACGCAGGGACAACAGCAGACGCGGGGAGCACGGAAGACGCAGGCTCCCGGCTGGACGCGGGCCTCGCCGACTCTGGGTTTCCCCCGGACAGTGGCTCGATTCCCGACTCGGGCTCGATGCCCCTGCCCTACCCCACCCGCACCACCTACCACTTGAAGGGCGTGCAGCCGGACTTCTGGTCGGACCGGGCAGAGATCGCCGGCAACAATGCAGGCGGCGTCTCGATGAACCTGCTCTGGGCCAACTGGCAAGGGACGTTGACCCCCGGGCCCTGCACTGCGGCGCAAGAGCTGTACGACGGGCAGTGCTTCAACATCGATCAGTCCGTCGACATCGCGATCACCGACTGGACCGCGCGCGGGGTGGTCGTCACCGCCATCGCCTACGGGACTCCAGCGTGGGCACGCGCAGGTCGCGTCTGTTCTCCGGTGAGCCCGGGCTTTGAAATCTTCTGCGCCCCCAACAACCCCGCCGACTACGGACGCTTCGTCGGAATGCTCGCGCACCGCTATGACGGGAAGAACGGGCACGGTCGCATCGCCGACTTCGTGATCCACAACGAGGTCAACACCAACGATTGGTTCGACATCGGGTGCGGGCAAGGAGTCGCCTGCAACACCGTGCAGTGGCTCGACACCTACGCCGCCAACTACACCGCCGCCTACGACGCAGTGATGCGCGAGCAGTCGACCGCGAAGGTCTTCATCTCTCTCGACCCCCACTTCGGCCGGGTCTACGACCAGCCCGCAGCGGCCAACCCCAAGCTGTCGGGGATGACGCTGATCGAAGGGGTCGCCGCTCGTGTGGGGGCTCGAAAGTGGCGCGTCGCCTTCCACCCCTACCCTCCCGACCTGGCCGCAGCCGCCTTCTCAGCGGACGACTTTCCCTGGGTCAGCTTCGGCAACGTCGGAGTCCTCGCCGGTTGGCTGCGGGCCACGTTCCCGGGGACTCCATCGGCCTGGGAGATTCACCTCACCGAGCAAGGCATCACTTCGGTCGGAGCCAATTCCAGCGAAGCGCTGCAGGCCTCTCAGCTGTGCGCCGCGTTCGGCAACATCATCGGCACGCCCGGAATCGAATCGTTCATCTACCACCGGATGGTGGATCACCCGACCGAGGTCGCCGGAGGCCTCGCGCTCGGCCTGCGCCGCAGTGACAAGACCGCCAAGCCGTCCTGGGCCACCTGGGCGCTGGCCAACCGAAATGACATCAACCCGCCGCAGCTCTCGTGCGGCTTCGAGAACCTCCCGTACGTCCGGCTTCGCCGAAGCCATTCCAATACCCGGGGACACTGGCTCTCGAGCCGGGCCGCTCCGAGTGGATTTACCCTCGAGCAGTCCTAGAGGCTGTACCGCGAGCCGGTTGCAGGAACGCACCTCATCTACGAGTGCAGCGTGGGTCAGCACAACCTGCTCTCGCTCGCCGCGGCCTGCGAAGGGCTGCTCCCGTTGGGCCCCGTCGGCTACGCGCACAACACCCAGGTGGCGGGGACCGTCGCGCTCTACCGCTGCAGCGTCGCCGCGGGCGCAGACCACTTCGCGTCGGTCGACCCGGGTTGCGAGGGACAGACGGCCGAAGGGTTGCTGGGTTACGTCCTGCCTTAGCGGGCGGTCAGGGGCAGCTGCGCGCCTCGAGTTCCCAGGCACCGAGGTCCGGCCTGGGGCCGCGCGGACTGCCCCGTCGATCAACCAATGGAGTCTCGGCATTAATCAGCGCCGCGTCGATTTGCGGCGCACCCGGTGCCGGAGCGAAGTCCGTCAGGTTGGCGAACTGGGGCGCGGTGGTCATCAGCCCGGTCCCGCCCCCTCCGGTGCGCACCATGTTGTTGGACTCGAAAGTGGGCCGGGGATCGCCGGGGTCGAGCTGAATGGTGGGCAGCACGTTGTTCCAGAGCTTCACGTTGTTGTTGCCGGTGATGATCACGTTGCCCTGCTGGTCGTGGGGCACGCGACGCCAGGTGTGGAGTCCCGAGCCGCAGTCAGCGACGGTGTTGTAGACGATTGACACCCGGTCGACGGCGTCGAGTTCGATCGCGTTGCCGCCCCAGCCGGTGATCAGATTGTTCGCCACCGTGATGTCGGTCGAGAGCATGTATTGAACGCCCGCGTAGTTGTCCCACTCCACCCCGGGCGTGGCGAGCTGCACCGCGCTGCTGTTGACCGTCTTGTCTCCGCGCATTCGGTTTCGTGCGATCACGATTCGCGTGGCCCCTGCGGTGAGGACCCCGCTCCCTTTCGGGTTGTGAAAATCGTTGTCTTCAATCACCGCGTCTCGCCCACCTGAAAATTGAAAGCAGTTGTGGGTGCCGCAGATGAACTCGTTCTGACGAAATTCCAGATGGTGGTTCCAGGTCGCCTCGAGGCCAAAGCTTCCCCCGAGGAAGATGGTTCTCTCGCCCCCCGCAATCTTCGAGCGGAGCACCTTGATGTCATGGGTCGGGCCGCCCGGAGAGTTGAACAGCTCGAGGCCCGACGTGGTTTGGGCGCCTACGTCCAGCGTCACCTGGTCGAAGACGATGTACGAGGCGTTGCGCAGGTTGACCACGGCGTCGAAGTGCAGCCCTCGCAGCTGCAGATGCGAGCCATTGTGAATCTGCAGCCCGTGGAACAGCGGCGTCTCACCCGCGGCTGCTTCGATGAACACGTCGGCAGACAGCGCCCGGGTGATTGTCTCCGAGGGGTAGCTGCCGCCGTGGACCACAATCTTGTCTCCGGGTTGTGCCGTCGCGAGCACCGAACCCAACGTCGCCCCGGGCGAAAGCAGCAACGTCGCACCCGACCCCGCACCCAGACCCGCGTCGTAGCCGAGGCACGCCCCGCCCGCATCGGAGCCACCGCCACCGCCGACACCGCCGCCGGAGCCATTGCCACCGCCTCCAACACCGCCGCCGACTCCGGCCACACCACCGCCGCCGACTCCGGCCACACCACCGCCGCCTCCGTCGAACATCGTCGACCCGTCCGGAATCCCAGCGTCGCCGATCGGACCTCCGGCGGTTCCGCTGCAGGCCGCGCAGCTCAGCGTGAGCAACACCGCCAGCCCCTGCTCGAGTCGTCTCAACGCGCTCACACCAGGTTCGGCATCGGGCCCGCGCCGTCCGGCAGCAGCAGTGGGTCTCCCCAGGTCTGCACGTCGGCGTAGCCCATATAATTCCACAGCGAGACGAGCAGGTTCGAGAGCGCGCGCTTCGGAGTCGCGTTGAGATCCAAAGCCCGGCCCATTCGGAAGTACGAATCCCCGCTGGCCAGCACCACCAGGTCCTTGTCCTTCTGATGGGTGTCGCCTTGCGACAGCTCGCTCCAGTGCATCACCATCGTGCGATCAAAGAGCGTTCCTCCGGCTTCCGGAAGCTTCTTCAGCTCGTCGTGCAGCCGGGTCGAAAGGCCGAACAGGTACTTCTTCACCATTCGGATCTTCGCGAACGCGGTGCCGTCCGAGAGGTGCGAGAGCGTGTGGTGACCGTCGGTGAGGCCGAGGTTGCTGTAGACGCGATCTGAAGTGTTGCCGCTCCAATTGAAGGCCGCGGTGCGGACGAGGTCGCACGCGAACGACATTGCGATCAGCTTGAAGTACGCCGAGCCGACGGCGGCGTGGTTGTCCGGGTTGAAGACGTCGATCGGAGTGCCGAGCGTCAGTGGAGCGCAGGCCGGATGCCCCCCGCTCGTCCCCTGCAGCGATCTCTCGATGTCTCGCAGCGACTGGGCGTGGAGCTCGAGCCGCGCCTTGTCGGTCGACGAGACCCGACTCTGCATTCGGGTCAGCTCGTGGGTCATCAAATCGAGCGCGGACTGTTTCATCGCGAGGCGGCGCGCGAGGTTCTGCTGGCCGGTCAAATCGATGTTCGCGAACAGCCGGGTGTACGCGGTGAAAGGGCTCGTCTCGGGAGGAATCGGAGCCTGCGTCCCCACCGGGCCGGCGTGAGAATGCTGATTCCAGATGTCGTTGCCTTTGTCCCCGACCCGGAAGTTCAAGTGGCGCTGGGGGATGCTCGGGTTGTCCGCGAGGATCCGATCTCCAAGCGCGCGATCGATGCTCGGCCCTTTGACGTAGCCGATGTTCTGACAGTTCTGCCCATTCGCATCGCAGGTGCCGCCGATGGGAAAGGAGCCCGAGCCCGATCGCCACGGAGCCAGGGCCGACCCACCCTGCTCATGCCCGTCGGACACCTCTCCGGCGGGAAGACGGTCGTGGTACTTGTTCACCCCGTCGAGCACCAACAGGTTCGAGCGGTACGCTTCGAACGGGCTCAGCATGTCGGCCAGCTGGAAGGTGGTGACGCCTTTGGTGGTGAAGCGCTGGGCGATCTGATCGCCATTGGCGGTGAACACCGTCACCAGTCGTCTGGGGGGCAGCGCGGCATCGCCGAACGCCTCGAGCCACGGCAGGCTGAGCGAGAGTCCGGCAGCACCCTGAAGCAGATTTCGGCGGGAGACTTTCATGGCAGGCTCACCCGGCGCATCGTGAAGTCATCGGTCTGGGTCAACCCGACGATCAGCTCGAGGATGTTGCCCCCCGAAGTGTTGAAGCGTTGGCGCAGCCGAAAGTTCGAGCAGGCGTCTTCGGGCTGCTCTTGCCGACCCGAGGTGAAACGGAACATCTGGGTCGCGAAGCAATTGCTCACCGTCTTGCTCTTTCCCAGCCGGGTGACGAGCTCGTAGCCATCACTCAAGGTGCCTTCCAGCTCGGGCTCCGACGTCCCGCGCAGCTCGCCCTGGGTGCTGACCGTGTGGCCCCCTTCGTCGACGGTGCGATTGCGCCCGACCGCGTCGATGTTCTCGAACGGGCTGCCGAGGGGGTCGAGCTTCACGTGGCACGAGGCGCAGCTGGGGTTGGTCCGGTGCTGGGCCAGGCGGGCGGCCTGCGATTGGGTCTGATCAATCGGGCCGAGCGCAGGGACATTTCCGGGAGGCGCGCCGACCGGCTGGCACATCACCGCGGTGCGCAAGGTGAGCCCGCGTCGAACGATCGAGCTGCGGCTCTCGCGATCGCGCACCGCGAAGACGCCGCCCAACATCAACAAGCCTCCTCGCCTGCCCGGCCAACTGACCTTTTGAAACGCAGTGCCGGTGACTCCGGTGAGGCCGTAGTGGGTGGCCAGCGCGCCGTTGGCATACGTGTATTGCGCCTCGAGCAGCGTGCGCAGCGTGTGGTCTCCATCGAAGACCACGCCCTTCACGTAAGCCTGCGCTTCACGCTGAAACAGCTCGGCCAGGTTGGGGTCGAGGTTCGGGTAGAGCGCGGTGTCGCGCTTGAGGGCAGGCAGCCCATCGAGCCCGAGCCATTGCTGGAAGAAGGTGTACGTGCGCTGGGCCTTCGCGTCCGCGAGCATTCGCCGCGCTTGCAGCTCGAGGTCCGCGTGGGTCGACAGCTTTCCGTCGGCCACCGCCTGCAGCAGCGCGACATCGGGCACCGACTGCCAGATCAAATAAGACAAGCGCGTCGCCAGCTCGAGCGGCTTCAGCGGCCGAACCGGGGGCTGCCCCACCGTGTCTAGCTCGACCCGATACAGAAAGCCGGGAGACTGAACGAAGGTGAACACCAGCCACGAAATCGCGGTGGGGAAGTCGTTGCCCTGGGTGCGTGCCGAGTCGTAGACCTTCTGGTAGGCGGCGGTTTCGTCCGGGTCGAGGGCGCGGCGGTAGAATTTCGCGCCGAAGCTCTGAATGAATTGGGCTGCGCAGGCCGCCTCGTTGCCGGTCGGGTTGCAGGGCAGCAGGGTGCTCAGCTGTTTGACCGCACTGGTGGCGAACTGTTCGGCCGCGTCCATGTATTGCTGCGCGAGCACGCTCTGCACGGTGTTGAACTCGGCGCTGTTCTTGAAACCCAGCGAAGTCGGGTCGGCGAGAAATCCGTTCACCTGCGTGTCGACCAGGGGATTCATCGTCGGCTGGTTGAACAAGTCGTCGAGCGAGTACCGCAGCTCTTCGTGGCTCAGTCGCCGCATCGGAGCCGGCCCGACCACTACGGCGTTCGTGCAGGGATCCCGATCGAGCCCGTCACCGCCGCCCGCGCCCACCCCATTGATTGGAACCGTGATCTGCCCATCGCAGGCGCACAACCCCAGCAGGCTGATCCAGACCCATCGCTTCATCTCGGGCGCTGCTGTGCAATCCGCGTGCTTCAAAAACAGTCTGCAAGCGCTCGAAAGACTTCAGCATTGCTGGGCGGGGTCCTCGGGGAGCGTGGGGTCGCGCCCCCAGATTGGCTGGACTGAGAACATGTGTGCTCAGTGCGCCTTACACCGCCATCAGCAACCGGGCTCACGAAGGCTCATCACCTTCAGGGCTCCGTCGGCCAACTGCTGGCGCAGAACCTTCTTGTCGATCTTCCCCACGCTGGTCTTCGGGACCGCGGGGATGAAGGTCCACAGCTCGGGCAACCACCATTTCGCGAACCGTCCCACGAGGAAGTCACGCAGCGATTCTGCAGTCGCGGCCTGGCCGGCTTTCAAGACCACACAGGCCAGCGGGCGTTCTTGCCATTTCTCGTCGGGCGCGGCGACCACTGCGGCTTCGAGCACGGAGGGGTGTTCAATCAACGCGTTTTCCAGCTGCACCGAGGAAATCCACTCGCCTCCCGATTTGACGACGTCTTTTGATCGGTCGGTAATCCGGATGTAGCCGCGCTCGTCAATGGTCCCCACGTCACCGGTGCGCAGCCAGCCGTCGTGAAATTTTTCGGGCGCCGGGTCCCCGTAGTAGGCACCGGTGACCCACGGCCCCCGAAGCTCGAGTTCCCCGACCGCGGTCCCATTCCAGGCCAGCGTCTGCCCGGCTTCACCCACCAGGCGAATCTCGGTTCCCGGAGCGATTCGACCGGTGGCCGAGCGGTACTTCATCTCTTCTTCCGCGGGGACGTCGCGCGGCACCGCTGCGGTGGCGACGAGCGGGCTGGTCTCGGTCAGGCCCCACGCTTGAAGCAGGCACAGTCCGAACTTGCTCTGAAACCGTTCGATCAAGATCCTCGGCACCGGAGCTCCGCCGCAAAGCACCATTCGCAACGACGAGACATCGAGCGGTTGGGTCTCGGCGAACTGCCACAACCCGTTCCAGATCGTCGGCACGCCCGCGGCCAGGGTGGGGCGCGCTTCGGCGATCAACTTCGCGAGGCGATCGGGCTGCATGAACCGGTCAGGAAAGATGAGATCGGCGCCGGTCATCCACGCGGCGTGGGGAAGCCCCCAACCGTTCGCGTGGAACATCGGAACAATCGGCAGCACGCGATCGCGATCAGAGATCCCCAGGCAGTTGCCGCCGCACAGCGCCATCGCGTGAAGGTAGGCAGACCGATGGCTGTAGACGACGCCCTTCGGATGTCCGGTGGTCCCGCTGGTGTAGCAGGCGATCGCCGCGTCGCGTTCGTCGCAGTCCGGGAACTCGGCCATCGGGGTCGCGCCGTCGAGCAACGCCGAGTAGGCGACGGCACCTTCCGGCAGCGGCTCGGTGCAAAGGCCCATCACCACCACCTGCTGCACGGTCTTCAGCATCGGAGCCACCGTGCGGTACAGCTCGAGCAGCGACGCGTCGACGAGCAGCACGCGATCTTCGGCGTGGTTCGCGATGTACGCGATGTCCTGGGCGCTGAGCCTCAAGTTCAAAGTGTGGAGCACCGCGCCCATCGCGGGGATGCCCAGGTAGGCCTCGAGGTGTTCCTGGGTGTTCCACCCGAGCGTCGCGACGCGATCGCCGCGCTTCACCCCGAGGCCTTTCAAACCACCCGCGAGCTTGCGCACGCGCACTGCGACTTCTGCGAACGTGGCGCAGCGTGTTCCTTCGGCAGTGGCGGTGACGACCTTGCTGCGGGGGTGAAGCTGCTCTGCGTGGTGGAACAAGAAAGCCAGGGACAACGGGAATTCCTGCATCGTGCTTTTCATGATTTCCCCCGGGCCCGCGATTCACCCTGGCTGCGAAGAAACGGAATCAGCGCTGCGATCACCTTCTGCGGCTGGTCTGCCGGCGAGGCATGGCCCGAGTCTTCGATCACGACGACCTGGGCATTTTGCAATCTTGCGGCGTAGTCGCGCTTCATCGCCACCGGGGTGTAGTCCCGATCGGAAGCGAGGATCAGCACCGGGCAGGAAATTTCTGCCAGCCGATTCAGCACGGTCCAACCCATCAACCCGCGGGTCGACCTCAGATAGACGTCCGGATCATTGGCGCCGAGCCGATCGCCCAGCTCTGCGCGAAGGGCTTTTTGTTCGGGCTTGGGGAAGAGCCGCTTCACCACCCACTTCGCGAGCCGTCTGGGTCCGAGGGTGCGGGTGAGGAACAAGCGAAAGCCCAGGGCGAGCTTCATCTTCAAGGTGCGAGGCACCATGTCCGGGCCGCTGTTGACGATGGTGAGACTGCGGACGAGATCGGGCCGGGTGACGGCGAGCTGGAAAGCGATCATCCCGCCCATCGAAAGCCCGACCACGTGCAGCTTCTCGAGGTTCATCGCATCGCAGAGGGCGGCGATGTCGGCGGCAAAGAGAGCGACTCCATAGGCGCCGTCGGGCTTGTCGCTGCGTCCATGACCGCGGGTGTCGGGGACGATCAACCGGTAAGGCTCGGCTGCGAGTCCGGGAATCACGCGATCCCAATCGGCTCCCGAGGAACCCAGCCCGTGAAGCATGAGGACCGGCTGTCCAGTGCCGAATTCGTCGACATGAAGGCGCACTGCGGGCAACGAGATGAGCGGCATGTCGGAGCTCTACAGAACAATCGTTCACCTTGGTAGCGCCTTGTCATTGCGCCGCGCTGCGTGATAGTCAGCCGACGGAAGGCGAACAGTTGTTCATCGAGAGGAGGTCCTTCAATGCGTTCGCCCAGTCGGTCGCAAGTGCGTGGAAATGTGCTGCCTCCGAAGCTGATGGAAGGAGCGCGCGGGCGGATGCTGAAGATCTCGCTGCAGCTCTTCGCTCGGCAGGGCTTCCACGGGACGTCGGTGCGCGACATCACCAATGCTTTGGAGATTCAGCCGAGCGCGCTCTATGCGCATTTCGAGTCGAAGGAGGACCTTTTGGCGCAGCTGCTGTGCGGCGGCTACGAGTTCCACCACGAGACGTTGAGAGGGGCGGCGCTGGAGGCGGGGGCGAACCCGGTCGAACAGTTGCGGGCGCTGGTGCGCAGCAACGCGACCTTCCATGCGACGTACCCGGTGCTGGCGATCGTGCTCCACGAGGAATCGCACGTGCTGGACCCGTCGCGGACGGAAGGGGCGCGGGTGCTGCGCGAGCAATCGGTAGCCTTGTTGTCGGACGTGGTCACCCGGGCCGTGGCGCAAGAGCGGTGCAAGACGGTGGACCTGGCGACGACGCTGGCGGCGGTTGGGGCGATGGCCATCCGGATCCCGTACTGGTTCTCAACGGCCTCCGGATTGAGCGTCGAGGAATTGGCGGAAGCGCAGGCGCAGCTGGCTCTGCGGATGCTTGGAATCAGCAACACCCGATGAAGTCACGAAGCGGAGGTCACCCAATGATGCTCAGAACCTGCCTGGTGTTGGCGTGTCTCACCGGAATTGCGTTGGGCTGTGGCGGGACTCAAAGCCCTCAAGCTGACGATTCCGGAATCGACGCGGGCAACGTCGACGCGGGCAACGTCGATGCGGGCAACGTCGATGCGGGCACCGTCGATGCGGGGAACATGGACGCGGGCACCGTCGATGCGGGCACCATCGATGCGGGCACCATCGATGCGGGGAACATGGACGCGGGCACCACCGATGCGGGCACTTTGTGCACTGTCACGGCGGCGAGGGTTTCCTGCAGCCATCGCAGCCTCTATGTCACCCTCCCGTTGGCACTTCCGCGCCAGGTGCATTTCCAGACCCCGGAGTACGCAGCGCCCGACGGGGGCCGTCCCACGGTGATCTTTTTCCAGGGGACGGGGGTCTCAGGGGAATACGCGTTCGCGGCTGACAAGACTGCGCTGTTTGGCCAATACGACCTCGCGCGCACGGTGAAGGCCTTGTTGGACCAAGGGTACGTGGTGATCGCGCCGGAAGCCCAGAGCAATGGAACGACCGCGTGGCAGACCAACATTCCGCCGACGTCCTTCGCGTGGACGGGATCGGCCGATGATCAACTGGTGAAGGCGCTGTTCACGGAGATGACTTCGGGAAGCTTTGGCCCGGTGGATCCGAAGCGGCTGTACGCGATGGGGATTTCGAGCGGCGGCTACATGACGAGCCGCATGGCCGTGAGCTACCCGGGAAAGTTCCGGGCGTTGGCGGTGGCTTCGGCGTCGTACGCGACCTGCTCGTCGACGTGCACCATTCCCACTCTGCCCGCGAATCACCCGCCGACGCTGTTCCTTCATGGCCAGCTCGACCCGATCGTTCCGATTGCCACGATGTTGGATTACCGAGACCGGCTCAACGCGATCGGAATCGAGGTTCGTACCGTCATTGATCCGAACGGAGGGCACGCCTGGTTGCCCTCTGGACCGCAAGACGTCACGTCCTGGTTCGGCTCACATCAGTAAGAGCGCACGCGGGAGGTCGGCATCAGCGCGCCCGTCCGCCGCTGCAGACACTGCGAGGAGTTTCGGCGTCGCGGTCCGTGTGGTGCAGCGTCGGCCCGGAACATCGCAGGCCGGACCGGGGTGAGCGTTCGGCCGCCGCGCCGCCTTAGTCGAGAACAGTTGAGTCAAGCGAAGCGCCTCGAGTCTGCGAGGTTTTGCATTGCGGGCATTGGCGGGAAGAGCTGTTCTTTGAGGTGAGCCCAGTGCGTGTGGTTTGCGTTCGCTTTCCAGTGCGTTTTCGTAGGTTCTGGTGAGAACCACCCCCAGTGGTGCGGTTTACCGTCGAGCCACGCGGGTAGCGTTCACCAGTGGGGGTAGTTCTCACCAGTGCCCCGACGAAAGCCAAAGTCTCGAACGAAGTTCGCGTCGGAGGCGCGGTGAGGCGATCTGATGCCTGGGTGCAGGAAGCGAACTCAAGCCGCGAGGAAGGCGTGATGAAGGAAACAGCATTTCCCGCCAATGCCCGCACTGCGAACCCGCGAACACCGAAGGGGTCGTCTCAGACTCGATCGTCCGCGCTGAACCGAGGGGGGCTCCAGGGTGGACTCAGCCCGAGCACGGTCGGGGCAAACACATCGGACCCTCGACCGACCGTCGACTCCGCCCGAGAACGATCGCGGCACACGCATCGGACCCTCGAGCGACCGTCGACTCCGCCCGGGCACGCCCCTCACATCGGAGAATCGAGCGACCGTCGACTGACCCGAGTGCCCGAGGGACATTGGGCAGCGATCGGCGGATACGCGCGCCACCAGGCGACGGAAGGAAGGTCGAGGGTGGGCTCGACGGGCTGTCCGAGCATCGGAGTGACGACCGAGACGCCCAGCTTCGCAGCCGAGGTGGTCAAGGTCTCTGCCGGCTCGAGCCAGGAATGCAGGCCGAGCTCGAAGGTCGCCCAGTGGATGGGGAATAAGCGACGGGCTCCGGGGCTTTGTGGGCGACGAGGGCGCCTTCGGGACCCAGGTGAATCTGTCCCCAGCTGGGGTGCCACTGTCTGATCTCGAGCAGGGCCACATCGAACGGACCGAACTGTTCTCCGATGGCCTTGAACGCATCGGTCATTCCGGTGTCGCCACTGAAATAGACGCGGTGCTCTTCGGTGCAGTTGATGAGCGCTGAATTCGCGTCACAGCTGAAGAACGGTCCGTAGTTTTCGCTGAAGGACGGGCGGCCCAGGGCCAATCGCAACACACGATTGCGAAACGAGCCGCGAGACACCCGGGGTCGGGTTGCTGTGAAGACTTTGAGTTCAGCGCCGAGCTGTCGCCGCTCACCTTGGGCGTGCCCGTGACCACGCAGCTGCGCGTCGCTACGGAACCGTCACGGTCGTGCTGTGTGCGGCGAGCAACGGCACCCTCTACCGTTTCGATGACTCGACCGGATCGACACTCACCGCGACCGCGATCGCAACGGTTCCCGCGGGAACCGTCTACCGCGGCCTCGCCTACTTGTTCTAAGCGCGCCGCAGAGTGCGAAAAGGGCGGACCGCTGGCGGCGGCTCAACTGCCTGCGCGTCGGCCTCTCACTGTTCGGTTGGCTCGCCGCGCTCAAGGCGCTGCCTTCCTGAGCACCCGCGCCTACGAAGGGCGGCCCGGGTCCGCGTGACGCAGCTTGCTGCGCGCCGCGAGGATCTGCTGACGCAGCCCATCGGCCTGGCGCGCGAGATCCTCGAAGTCCTCGCCTTTGGCGATCTCGGCCAGACCCTGCGCCTTCGCCGCCAGCTCGCCCATTTCCAGATGGAGATCAACCCCTGGAGCTCCGGCGGCCGACGAGGCTTGAAGCTTGTCGTTGAGCGCAGCGGCGCCCACCCCCAATCCTTGAAACTGATCGAGCAGCGCCTGAAAGGCCTTCGCGCGCCGGTTGATCTCCTCGGCCTTCGCTCTCACGACGTCGACCTGAGCCATCTGACGATCGCGCACGTGGGCAATCGCGGTGACGAGCACTTGAACCTGTTGGCCGAGCGTCGCCTCGACGTCGGCCAGCTCGTTGAGCATTCGAGTCGCCCGTTCCAGATTCTTCTGCGAGTTGAGCGCGAGCTTTCGGAAGCTGGCCGTCCCTTCTTCGAAGCGCACCAGCTGCGAGTCGAGCGAGACCGCGGCGTTGATCAGCTCAGACTTCGATTCGTGTCTGGACATGCGATTTTTCAGCCTTTGCCACGAAACGGTGGAAGTGAGCACGATCACTTTCGCGGCAGCACGGAGCAAAGAGGCGATCAAGGCTTTCGTGGGTCGTCACCAACGGCACCATCACTCTCCAAGCCGGAGCGACGGTGCGCGAGAGCATCATCGACATCGGAGGGACCCCGAAGATCCACCCCCAGGCAATCGTGAAAGGCAGCCGAATCGTGATCGACGACGCAATCCACCTCACCGGCGACGACGGCCGACACGGGTGCCCCGTGGAAGAGCTGCGAGGCCACGCAGAGCGCTGAGAGTGTTTTGACCCTCACCGCGATTGCCGTGTCCCAGGAATGGGGGGCCGGGGGTCCAAGGGGTCGCTGCAAACTCTTCTCGGCGCCGTGGGGCCAGGGCCACGGCAGGAAACTTTCATGAAACGTCTTTTGGCGATGGGTGCGGTGACCCTGGTGCTGGGTGCGTGCAGCACCGGCGGGGGCAGTGGAATCGGTGGCGGAATGGGCGGTGGAGTGGGCGGGGGGACGGCCTGCGGTGCGGCCGCCAAGCCCGGGGAACCCGGCGATGGTGCCCTCCGGGGATGCTCAGGCTGCGCGGTCCAGGCGCCCGTCTGTCAGGCGCCGTCGGAATACACCGTCAGCGTGTCCTGTCACCCAGGTCCCGATGGCGGTGAATACGCCGTCAATGGCGTCGCTGGATCCTGGTGTTACGCGACGCCCTCTGGATGTGGATCGACACCGACCTGCGCCTGCCTGCTTCAATTCGGAGTTTTTCGCCACGACGGCGGCGGCCTGAGCTGCCCGGGGAATTACTGGAATTGCTTCGATGGTACTGCGGGCGGGCCCTCGAACCTCCACTGCAACCCACCCTGATTCGTCGCGGAGCAGTTTTCGCTGACGCGGGTGCGCTCTCAGAAACTCAGGCTGAGCCCAGATGGCGTGAAGACTGCGTCGTCGTGGTGGATCAGCGCGTCGATCACGCCCAACGCGCAAAGAGCGTAAAACGCGATCCCTGAAGCAAATTTCACCACCGACAGCGCGTTCGCCTCGGTGGCTCGTTGCGACGGAATTGCCCGCACTGTCAGCGGGGTCGTCGCCCCGAGCAGGAGCTCCGTCGATGCGAAAAAACACCCTCGCGAACCCTCCCTTGATGAAACTGCCCGGCGCCGAACGGAACGAAGTCCAAGAGGTAGCTGCGCGACTCAACCGCAACCACCAGCGGAAAAACCTCGGGCGTCTGCCTGCCATCAGAGCCGGCGCCTGCCAGAAGAATCGAAACAGCCGCTGCCAGCATTCCCGCAACGTATCAATGATT
>JAYVCD010000397.1:0-3073 GCA_043750125.1 Archangiaceae bacterium
GCCTGATCTGCCGAACGAAACAGCCTCTAAAGGTGCGCAGTGTCTGAGGACTTCCCCTGATGAGCGGGTGGCGCTTCAGTAGGTCGATGTCTGCATTCCCGCCCCATTCCGCGTTACCGCCACGTAGCATTTGGTCCTGCCGTGAGCCGCCGCGCGAGTCGATCAGGCCCAGGAATCCAGCTTGAAGCCCATTGTTTTGCGCCTACGGTCCGACCAATGAAATTGAAACCGCTCATCGTCATTGGCGCCTCGGCGGGGGGAGTCCGGGCGCTGGAAATACTGGTCTCGGCGCTGCCCCACGATCTCCAGGAGGGGTCCCCCGCTTCCGCTGCCACACGGGCCACGCCTACTCGATCAATACCCTGCTCGCCGATGTGTCCCGATACGTCGAGGACAGCCTCTGGAACGGAATGAGAGCGATTGACCCTGAGACGTCAGTGCGAGGACGCCTCGGACGACTTCAACGCAGGCAGCAAAGTTCCGGCAGCAGCGCCTAACGCGTCGAGCTCGAACGGTTTGCGCAACAGCATCGCGTTTCCCCCCAGCGCTTCAATCTGACGTTCCAGCGTCGGGTCACTGAGCGCGCTGATGACCAGAATCGGAGTGTCCAGCCCCGCCGAGCGTGCGCTGTTGGCCACCTGCAGACCGCTCATCCCCGGCATCGAGATGTCAGTGATGATCAGGGCGAACGGTCCTTCGTTCGCCAGACGACGATCGAGCAGCTCGACTCCGGTGCCCGCGCGGCATACTTCGATTCCAGGACGCTCGAATTCTCTCGAGACCTGATCGAGCATCTAAGGATCGTCATCGGCGACCAGCAGCCTCGCGTTGTGAACCGGCAGTCAGCGTTGCGGAAGGCGGGTCGGCGGGTTCTGCACCGCGGCCAGCAGATTTTCCATGCGCAGGGGCTTCTTCAAGAATCCGGCCGCGCTCAAGGACGATGCGACTGCTTTGGCATCTTCGTGCGCGGTGAAGACAAACACCGGAACTGCTGCGAGCCGAGGCACTTTTTTCAGCTCAGCCAATGAGAAGGACGCGGTCCATGATCGCGCTCAGCGTCACCTCGCCGAGCGTCGAACGGGGGCAGTTCCACAACGCATCGAGAGACACTTCAAAAAGCTCCAGGCGATGAGCGGACGAGAGATCTTTCGTCGATTGCTCCAGCCAGCCGTTTACGAATCCAAAATAATCAGGCTCTTCGATCATTGTCGCCGCCGGGTTTCGTTTTCCTACTGCTCAGAGTCCCACGGCTTTTTTCCAAACCGGTGCTTCGCACTCTGCAAAACCGATTTGTTTGCATGTTCAACTCTAAAAACCGGCGCAGCCTCTTTCAGGCAGTTTTTCGTCGCGTTGCCGCGAGTGAACGTCACACGACGAGCTGAGCCACCACCGGAAGATGATCGGAAGCGCGCTTCGTTTCCGCGCTCGTTCGAGCCCCGAACTGCTCGAGCGCCAAAGGGGGGTGCACCCAGATCCGATCGAGCGCGAACAGGGGAAACCGCGAGGGAAAGGTAGCGACCGCCGCAGCGCGACCAAACCGCTGGTGCAGCCACCTCAACGGACGCCCAGCCAGGAACCATTCGTTGAAGTCCCCCAGCAACACCGTCACCGAAAGCTCATCGCCCGCCACGTACTTCAAGATCTCGCGCACCTGAAAGCGTCGCTCGCCGGGCCGCAGCCCCAGGTGGGTCGCGACAATTCGCAGCGGCCGACCACCCGTCTCGAGCCGCGCCTCGATTGCCGTCCGGGGCTCGTGCATCGCGAAGTCCAGGCAGATGCGCCGGGAAGTCACGATTGGCAGTCGGGTCAGCACCACGTTTCCGTGTCGCACCCCATCTCGCCTCGAGATCGGAGCCGCGAGCGCCGCGTACCCCGACAGCTCGGCCAACAGCTCGGCCGGAGTGTCCTCCTCGGCGGCAAAGCCCACTTCCTGCAAGGCGATCACATCGGCCTCCAGGCTGCGCAGCACCTGGGCCACGCGCCGAACGTCGCGAACCCCGTCCGTGCCGACAAAGTCATGCACGTTGTAGGAAGCGACGGTCACTCTCACCTCTCCGTCCCTCCCCGCTCGCGCGCCCGGGCCCAGCGGCGCAGCAGCCACCCCACGCCGGCCATCGCCAGCACCGCCACCGCGATCAGCCCCCACTTCAGCGGCGAGGCCGACAAAATCGCCTGCGGAAACTGCCCCGACAGGAATGTGAAGAAGACGATGCCCGGCAACAACCCCACCGCCGTTCCCAACAAGAAGCGACCGAAGGAAACTCTCAGACTTCCGGCCAGCAGGTTGACGACCGTGAAGCTGCCAAACGGAAGCAGGTGAAGAATCAGCGACGACCGGAAAGGATTCGCCCGCAGCTGGCCGGTGAACTTGTTCAACCGCGGCCCACTGAAGCCATCGACCACCCAGCTGCCCAGCGCTCGCCCCACCCCATACGCCAGGGCCGCACCGATCAGGCCCCCCGTCATCGCGTAGACGAACCCGGGCCAGGGGTCGAACGCGAGCGTGGTTCCAACGATCAACGCCGTCACCGGGAGGAACAGCAGCGTGCCCAGCGCAAACCCCAGCGGCACGAAGGCGAAGCCGAAAGGACGGTCTCCGAGCGCGCGAACCGCCCGAGCCACTTCATCGGCCGAACGGAATGAGGCCACGTCGAGAAAATACCAGACCGCGGCGACCGCCAGCAGCGGCAAGGCCAGGGTCAAAATTCGAAAACCCTGGACTCTGCCGGGCGCAGCCATCAGCCCTTGTCGCTCCGGGTGGCGAACAGCTCGCGGACGGTGCGCGCGATTCCAGACAAGAAATCACCCTGCTGCTCGCGGTCGAGCTCTTCGACGTGGTCTGGGTCCCACGGAAGTTTCTGGGGGTCGATCAAGTTGAGCGCCGTCTGCTCACCCTCGGTCGGAGACGGATGCCGGCGCAATCGAGACCCCGTTGTCCCCACCCCCGCGGCCAGCTGATCCAACCGGGCGACCAGCCCTTCGGTCAGATCGAGCTCTGCGCCGCCGGTGTGTTCGGCCAAAAGCGCCATTCGCACCCGACGAATCGACGCCGCCAGCGGTCGGCTCTCATCTT
>JAYVCD010000398.1:0-4392 GCA_043750125.1 Archangiaceae bacterium
CTGATCGAGCACTACTACAAGCCCCGCAACATGGACCTGCGGGCCTGTCATCCGCGCGACCTGGTGCAGCTGATCAAGGACACCGCGCGCTATCGCCAGATCCCTCCGGCGCTCTCACGCGAGCTGCTCGATCAGGCAGTGACGGTGTTCCTGGTGGACATGTGAGGGCCGTGCTCTTCCTGCTCTTGTGGAGCGCGGCGGCGCTGGCTCAAGAGCAGGTGTGGACCTGGCTCGATGAGAAAGGCGAAGAGCACTACACCAACGACAAAAGCACCATCCCCGAAAAGTTCCGCGCCAAAGCCCGGGCGACCGAAGGTGACGAGCTGTCGGTGGTGAAGACCCGCGACAACGAAGCTGCGCCCACTGCCCATTCTGCTCCGGCGCTGTCCCCGGCTGGGGCCGCTGGCGCAACGAAGCCGGCGACGCCGATCAACCCGCCGGGACGAAACGCGCCCTCTGCTGCTGCCGGCCCCCGCCCGCTGGTGCGGGAAATTCGAGTCGTTCTGTTCGAGGCCTCGACCAACTCGGCGAGCCGAACGCTGAGTCGAGCCGGCGTGCTCGACAAGCTCGTCGCGAACAACCCAGGCCTGAAGCTCGAGCGGGTCGAGTTCGCCTCGGCCGTCGAGCGCGCCGAGAAGCTCAAGGTCAACCAGCTTCCGACGGTGCTGTTTGTCGACCAGACCGATACGGTCCTCGCCCAGACCACCGGCCTGGTCACCCTCAAGGAGCTTCAAATGCAGCTGGATAAAGCCCGCGGGGCCCTCGAGTGACCGCCTTCAAGGTGCGCCCCGCACGCCGGGGCGACGCGACTTCGATCAACGTCTTGATGGCCGAAATGGGCTTTTCCGGCGACGCCGCGACGGTCACGTGGATCGTCAGCCACCCCGAGATGGAGCTGCTCGTCGCCGCCGACGCCCTCGACAAGGCGATCGGGCTCGTGTGCCTCGCGCATCGTCCTGCGATTCGCCTCGGAGGTCGCGTCGCCAGCATCGAAGAGCTGATGGTGACCCAGAGCTGGCGGCGCAAAGGCGTCGGCCGCGAGCTGCTCAAGCGTGCGGTCGAGCGGGCGCGCGTGCTCGGGGTCAAGCGACTCGAGGTTCAGTCGCTGACCGCCAGCGCGCCCGAGGCCCCCTTCTTTGCCGCGTGCGGCTTCGTCCCCGCCGACGCGAGCGTCTTCCGCCTGGCCTGAAGAAAAGCTACGGGACCAGAGGGTGGTGGGTGGCGAGCGCTTTGGAGACCGCGGTGAGCCGCTCGCGATCGGGGGGGCTGACTTCGATGAAGCGGATCCCGAGTACGTCGCCCCGGGCCCACGCCACGACCCCGTTGAGCTCGAACACTTCGCCCTCGATGGTGACCGTCATCTGCAGCTGCTCGCCCAGGCCGTGCGCCGCCTTCGTCCTCAGACAAAGGCCTCCGGCTGAAAAGTTTACTGAGAAGGTGTTGAGCGCCTGGGCCGCCTGAGCCACCGCCTGGAACTTCACCGCAACCTTCGCACCCACGCGGACATCGTTTCTGCGTTCGGCGTTTCTGAAGAGACCCTTGTCGTTCACCGGCGGCAGTGTACTCAGTACATCTTGATCGTGAATTTTCCGCTCGATTGTCCGGCCCCGTCGACCCAGGCCGTATAGCTGCCCGCCGGCAGGCCGTTGAGGTTCAGGGTTGCCGTCCCCCCGTAGGACGCGGCCACGGCACACCCTTTGGTCACCGTGCTGAAGCAGCCCGAGGCGCGAACGTAGAGAACCGGGCGGAACAGCTGGCCCTCAATCGGGTCGGGGTAAACCGAGATCGTGACGGACGTAGACGAATTGACGAGCGAGAAGCGAAACGCCACGTCGGGCCCCTGCGCTCCGTCGCCACCGTAGGGAAGCCCGCACCCGGTGGCCACCGCGTCGTTGGCAGCCGCGCGGGTGTCTCCATCGAGAAAGAGGTTGGGGATCAACGTCGGCAACCCACTGCTCGCGCATTGGTCGTTGGTGGGTGGGACGAGCGGCGCGCCGGTCGACAGCTTCAAGCTGAACGGGCCCTGGCTGCCGTCGTCTCCTGACACCCACAGGTAGTAGGTGCCCGCGTCGAGCGAAGGCACGGTGTAGACGGCGCGATCGGTCAGCTGGGTGTCTCCCCAGGCGCACGCCAGCTCGTCGATCGGGTTGACCGAAGCGCAGCCATTGCCGCGCAACGTTGCGACCGGCTTGAGCGCGGATCCGGTGGCGGCCTTCAAGTCGATCGACAGCGACTGGCGAATCGGCAGTGTCACTTCGTAGACCGTGTCGGGCGAGGGCTCGGACGCAGGCAGCGTACACGCGCTCAACTTGTCGGCGGTGGCCCCCAGCGTGGTCCCCTGCGCGTTGACGACGCCCGAGGTCAGATCGAGCAGCGTGGCGGCCGAACAGACGTCGTTGGCTGGAACGGGAGGAGGCTCGGCGAACTCGAGCTTCAAATCGAACGGTCCCGCCGACCCCTGGACCCCATCGACCCACAGGTACCAGACCCCGGCCGCGAGGTTCGGCACCACCGTGGTGGCGGCGCTGCCGGGCGACGCGGAGATCTGACAGGCCACCTGGTCGAGGGTCGCCTCGCTCGCACATTTCAGGTTCGGCCGCAGGTAGACCGCGGGCCTCAGGCTCGAACCCGCCAGCGGAGTCACCCGCGCGAGCACCTGGCGGGCGACGGGCAAAGTGAATTGGTAGACCAGATCTGGTCCGCTGGCGTTGCACCCCAGCGCGTCATTGGTGGCCGAGGACGTATCGCCTTGTTGGTTGACGACCCCAATCGCCATCGTCGGCATCGCGATCGCCGTCGCGAGGGTGCAGGCATCATTGGTGGGGGGCGGTACCGGATCAAACGGAGTGATTCGAAGGCGGTAGCTGCCCGCGTTGGAAGCGCCAGAGGACTGTCCGTCGACGAAGATGAACAGGGTGCCCGCCTCGACCCGCGGAATGTCGAGCGCGGTCACCCCCGTCGTGGCGGACACGCAGCCCACCTGCGAAGCGGCAGTCACTGAGTCGCAAACGGTGCGCGCGTAGAGCACCGGCTGAAAGCCTTTGGTGATTCCTTCCAGGTCGATGCGCAGCCGACGCGCCGAGGTCAGCAGCACGGCGTAGACCGCGTCGGGCGCGGTGACGCCTCCGCACAGGCCGGCCGCGTCGTCGTGCAGCCCCCGGGTGTCGCCCAGAATTTCTTCCGAATTGTTCCCCAGGATCGAGACTTGCCGCGGCTGCAAGCACGAGTCGCTGGGGGGAGGCACTTCGAGCTCGACTTCCAAACTGAAGGCTCCGCTGTTGGCGTCTTCCCCTTCGACCCAGAGGTAGTAGGTCCCGGGATCCACCGCGTCGAGGGTGAGCCGCGCGGTCGCCGCGGTTCCCGTGGGGTAGGCGCATGAGACGTTGAGGCTCGGGTCCATCGAATTGCAGACGGTGCGCAACGCGATCACCGGTCGCAGCGCGCTTCCCACCGCGGGGGTGACGGTCGCGACGAGCCGCCGTCGCTCGGGGATCGAGACGATCCACACCAGGTCATTGGACTTGGTGCCCGACAGCGCGCACGACAGCCGGGTGTCGTCGCTGGCTCTCGTGGTGTTGGCGGTGAGGGTCACCTTGCCTGCGCTCAAGTCGAGCGTTCGGGCCGTCGCGCAGGAATCCGGCAGGCCCACGCACTCGTTCTTGGCCAGGTCGCAGCTTCCCGCCGCACAATCAGAGTCTGACAGGCACCCGACGCACCGGGCTTGAGTGGCCAGACAGCGCGTATTAGGCGAGGCACATTGGCCGTCGCCGCTGCACCCGCTGCCCGCATCGACCGGCGGCGCAATGCACGATCGGGTCACGGGGTCGCAGCTGGATCCCGCGGGACAAACCACACCCTTACATCGGTTGGTGACCGATGTTCCGGAGCAGGCGAGGAGGGAAAGGGTCAGCAGCCAGCAGATGCGTGTCGGCGACAACTTTGAAACCCCGAATTCGAGGCGGCCCTGAAGAAGGTGAAGTCTAGCCCTACCCCTGTACCGCAACTCAACCCCCGCGGGCCGACAAATGACCCACTGGCCCTTTCGAGGTCGGGCACCGGGGCCGGCCGTCATTTTCAATCATTGTGTCGACCGGACACCCTGCGGCCCAATTGCTGGTATGAGCCACCCCGAAATTGCAACCCGGTCCCAGCTTCCAATTTGGCTGGTCGGGGAAGTCGAAAGTCGTCAACCAATTTTTGAGGAGCCACGGGGCCCGGCCCGCGGTGGGAGAAAAAACATGAAACGAATTCTGACCTTGGCATTGTTTGCAACTGTGGCTGCCGGCTGTTCGGCGGGCGGAGGAGGCCCTGTCGACGGTGGAAAGACTGACGGGGGCGCCGGCGGCGGTCGTGCGACGGGCGGCGGCACGGGCACCGGCGGCGGCGTTGGAA
>JAYVCD010000399.1:0-23423 GCA_043750125.1 Archangiaceae bacterium
CTCCGTGAGGAGGTGACCTGATCACGCGTGTGCCGATCTCGTCGATCCGTCTCGTAAGTGATCGACTTTGCTGGGGCGGATTCCTGATCGGCGCTCTAGTACCAGGTGATCATTCCATTGTTTCCCGACGGCCGGGCCAAAAAGGCTGCACCCAACGAAGTGCCGTCCACGTCCCAAACATTCCCCAACAAAGACAAACCGGAAGTGACCTGACCTCCATTGTCTTGAATGGATACGCTGGGGCCAGGTTTGTTGGATCCATCGTGGGACAGGTCATTAAAGCCGCCATTCCGAGACATTCGGCTGTTGATTATCGACACATTCGTGCCTTCCACGACCAGCCCGTAATACGGCCCAAAGCCATAGTGCCAACCGCTCGAGAAGAGGATGTTGTCGTTCCCGCCATATCCTCCCTCGATGTAGATGTTCGAGGTGATCGCGGGAAGAGAGCCGTCTGGAAGCCGATTCCAACCCAGGTCGTAGGAACAGCGCGTGAAAGTGACATCTTTGGCGCCCCGGACGTGTACGGCTTCGAAGTGAGCGCCATTCGTGGGCGTGGGGTACGGGCACTTGAAGGCGCAATCGGTGAATGACCACGGTGTCGACGTCAAGGTGGCGCCTTGAGCTCCCCAGGGGTCATGCCTGAACAGTTGGAGTGGCGAGCCACCGACTCCAATGAAGTTGGAGCGGACCGCAGAACCCCTGGGGTTGGAGATGGTTGAGATGTCACCCGCGACGCAGTGGTCGAAGACAATCCCAGGAGCACCGAGCACCGAGCCTTCGGTGTAGATCCCAAAAGTGAACTCGCAGTCGGTAAACACGTACCCGTTGATCTGGGTCGGCCCCCCTTGCGAGCCATTGATCTGGGGGTGGCCCGTGAACTTCACGCCGGTGTAGCGAACGATACCGCTGCCATCGGCTGTCTGGTTGTAGCCGTTCAGGTTGCTGTTCACGGGGTTGACCGTGAGATTCGTCAGACGCGGTCCAGTGTTGAGCGCGTTCGGAGGAGCTGCCGCCAGCATCGTTTCCCTCGAGGTGACGGCCTTCGAGGCAATACCGTTCGGATAGTTTGCAGTGATTGTCACGGTCACCGATGAACCGTAGGGAACAACAACCCCAGCCATGCTTTCGATTTCGTATTTGCGCACGTTCGCGGGAAGGTTGACCGTGTTTGTATTGCCACCTGGCAATGACCAGACGACTGAAAATGACATCGGTGAAGAGGCGCCTACCTGGGGGAACGACCAATTCGCAGCAAGAAACCCCGAACCCGCCGCGAGGGCGGCGAGTGATGTCCCCGCATCCGAACCTGCGTCTGTGACGCCCACATCCGACCCGGCATCAGCAACACCCGCATCCGACCCGGCATCGGCAACGCCCGCATCCGACCCGGCATCAGGAACGCCTGAATCCCCACCTCCGTCAGCAAGACTGTTTGAATCACGATCAGCCGGAGTGCAGGCTGGAGCAAGGCCGATGAAGAGAGTCAGGCCGAGAAGAATGGGACGAGAACGTCCGTTCAGGTGATTCAGCATAGAAGGAAACAACAACATCAACTTTCACGCTGAGCAACCACCTTGTTCACCGCAAAACCAACGTTGGCCGACTGATCGGCAAAGTCAGTTGTGCGCCCTCGACCGGCCACTACTGCCTCAAAACTCCCGGTTCAATCGAGCAACGGACCGATGTCGTCGGCAACCTTCCCTGCAAAGTCGTCCCGCGCGGCGTTCACCTTCTCGATGATCTTCCTCACGTCGCCCTTGCCGAAGATCTCAATCAGCGGCTTTACGTCAGGGCTGTCGATCGTCAGCGGGGGGCCGAAGACGGGGAACTTGCTGTCGCCGAAGCTCTCGATCAGCTCTTCGCCCTGCGAGAGGGTGGCGAACTTCGTCAACAGTTGGGTGCGGTCTTCGCCGGTGGACGGGTTGAGCTTCTCGAACAGCTGCTTCTGGGTGAGCCCGAGCTTCTCGGCGACCTGCTGCACGAAGGGCCCGATGTTCTGCTTCTGGTCGTTGAGGTTCGAGAACACCTTGGCGAAGTCTTCAGAGAGGCCTTCCTTCAGCAGGAACGCCTTGGCGTCGGCTTCGCTGGAATGCTCGGCGTCTTCGGCGCGGTGGTCCCCGATGATCGCCTTGAGCGCGAAGGCCGCAACGGCGAGCGCCACGCCCGCCACCTGTCCGCCGGGGATGAGCAGCAGCACGCCCGCGGCGGCGTTCAAGCCCGTGACGGTGGAATCGGCCAGGTTGCCGCCTTCCAGGGTCTTGGCGAAGTCGATCACTCCGGTGACCGCGCCGATCACTCCGGCGACGCCGCCTGCCTTTCCGAAGAGCGCTTCCAACCCCGCGCGCGAGCCGGTCGCGGCGAGCGCTTTGATCGCCAGTGCGCCCGCGTCGGCCCCCCAGGCCCAGGGTGCCGGAAATGGCGGCGATCTGATCCTGCAGCTGTTGCTGGCTGAAGTCGGAGAACTGACCGGGCAGCCCGACCACTGCGAGCACCAGTCCAGCTCCCTTGAACGACGTCGCTGCGTGCGAGCCATCGGGCAGAAACGGCGACACGCTGCTGACCGCACGCATTCGCATCGGACGTCCGTCCTACTTCACCCCACAGCGGGCGCGGCAACGCCCTCGCGGTCAGCCGTCAGACGCGAACGATTCAGTGTGAAGAGGGGGGCGCACTCGTTCCGCACGCGAGGTAGCTGAAGAAGCGCCGCCGCTCGGCGAGGGTCAGCGTTTTTCCCCGAGGCATTCCACCGAGGTCGATCGCGTAGCGCAGCGATTCGGCCGCGCTCCTCACCAACGCCGCAGAAGTCCAGGCTCCGACGTGGCACGCCTCGCAGTTGCTGGTGATGAAGCCTGAGGCGTAGCCGGCCCACCCATCGGTGCACGTGAGCCCAGGCGGCAAAGTGCTCAAGTCCCCGCAAGCGGCAACGGTCGGCACACACTCGAAGACCGCCGGTGCTTTGCCGATCGAGAAGGACTGGCAGGTGCTCCCCTGGGGGCAGGCCTTACCGCCATTGCAGTTGACCGCGCAGTGGCCGGGAAATCCGAGGCACCAATTCGTTGGGCCGCAGTCTGCGCTCGACAGGCAGGCAGAACAGAAGCCTCCATCGGTGCTCGTGCCTGCATCCACAGGCGTCGCTCCGGAATCTGGAAGCTCGCCCGCGTCCGGCCGCCCCACGCCGCCATCCCACTCGGCGAGGCCTTGCCCGCAGGCCGCGAGAAGCGCCATCGAAAATAGAAGAAGCATTCTCGTCACGTTCGTCGCTCCTTCCTCGAAAATCCGTGGGGCCCCGTCCGCCGAACCTCGGCAAACACTCGGGCAGAAATATTTGCTGGTGGCCCGAGCACGGGTCATGCCACGTCACTGAGCAAAGACAGGCCTCACCATTGCCATTCGCAGACGGGCGAAACGAAAGGTAAGGTCCGCCGATGAGCATCCTCAACCGCTGGACCCAGGTGTTTTGTCTCGTCGCAGCGGCTGCCTTCTTTGCCGGGTGCCAATGTGGCGGTGGGGCCGTGGTGGGCGGAACCGGAGGAACAGGCGGGTCCGGTGGCTCGCAAGCGACGGGCGGCTCGAGTGGGAGCGGCGGTGGCACGGGCGGTACCGGAGGCTCGACCGGCACGGGAGGAGGCAACAGCACCACCGGCGATGGCGGCGACACGTTCAGCTGCCTTCTGCCCTGGACCTGCGCGAAACAGGGCTTCAACTGTGGCCCCGCCGGCGACGGCTGCGGCTTGCTGCTCAATTGCGGAACCTGCACCGCTCCGAAGACCTGCGGCGCGACCAGCCCCGGCGTCTGCGCGCAGGGGGTCGCGCTGCTTCCGGACGGCGGCGTCAATTGCGCGCCCATGACTTGCGTGGCCCAGGGCTTCAACTGTGGACCCGCGGGCGATGGCTGCGGTCAGCTGCTCAACTGCGGCAGCTGCGCGGCTCCCAAGAGCTGTGGCGGAGGCGGCACCAGCGGCGTCTGCGGGCAGCCTGCGTGTACTCCGAGGACCTGCGCGTCACTCGATGCCGGTTGCGGCGTTCAGGGCGACGGCTGTGGCGGGGCCACTCCCAACTGCGGGACCTGTGCAGCGCCCGACATCTGCGGCGGGGCAGGCGTGCTGAACCGTTGCGGCAGCCTCTTCCCCGATGGCGGCTCAGATGGCGGCAGGCCCTGCACCAATCTTTGCCTTCAGCAGAATGCCTGCGATGGCGGGGTGCGCACTTCGCTCAGCGGTACGGTCTTCGCGCCGACCGACCCGGCGCTGTTTGGGGCCGCCGACCCGCTCTCGGGCGCATTCGTCTACGTGCCCAACGGCACCGTGCAGACCTTTGGCGCCGGGGTGGCTTGCGAGAAGTGCTCCGCGTCGGTGTCGGGGGACCCTCTGGTGTCTACGACCAGCGCGGTCAATGGGACTTTCACTCTCAACAACGTGCCGTGCGGCGCCAACATCCCGCTCGTCATTCAGCTCGGGCGCTGGCGTCGGCAAATCACCATTCCCGCGGTCGCTTGCTGCGGCAACACGGTCCTCACTGCCGCCCAGACGCGGTTCCCGCGCACCCAGGCCGAAGGCAACCCGAACGACAACATTCCACTCTTTGCGGTGACGACCGGCAGCGCCGACAACCTGGAATGCATTCTTCCCAAGATTGGCATTGCCGCTTCCGAGTTCACGACTCCCTCGGGAACCGGCCGGGTGCGGATGTATCGCGACAACGGGATCAACCCGTTGGGCGGACTGCCGAACGCGACGACGCTCTACAACAGCCCTACCGAGTTGGCGAAGTACGACGTGGTCATCGCGGACTGCGTCGGAAGTGAGCAGAACAAGTCGGCGGCGCAGCGGGGCAACATCGAGACCTATGCGAATGGCGGCGGTCGATTGTTCACCAGCCACTACGGGTACGTGTGGCTGTACGACAAACCGGCGGCCATCTCGTTCACCGCCACCGCGACCTGGAACGCCGGACAAGCCACCCCCCCGAACCAGGACGGGTACATCGATTCTTCGTTTGTGAAGGGCCAGACCTTCGCCCAGTGGGTGTACGCGGTGAACGCGCAGGCGGTGACCTCGACCCTCGCGGTCCCCAGAGTGCGAATCAACACCGTGCGGCGCGACTTCGATTCAGTGAACGTGCCCGCTGAACGCTGGGTGTTCGGCACTGCAGACGGCAATGCGGTGAGCGCTTTCAACCCGGCCATTCCCTTTCAGTACGCGTTCAACACCCCGCTCGCCGCGCAGCCGGCCGACAAGTGTGGCCGCGTGCTGTTCAGTGACTTTCACGTCAGCAGCGGTGGAACTTTCCCCAACTGCACTGCCGGGCCGATGACTCCCCAGGAGAAGGTCTTCGAGTACCTCATCTTCGACCTCACTTCGTGCGTGACGCCCTACACCGTCAACTGCGGTGCGAAGAGCTGTTCGCAGCTCGGGTTCAACTGTGGCCCTGCGGGCGATGGCTGCGGTGGGGTGCTCAGCTGCGGCGCCTGCACCTTGCCCCAGACGTGTGGTGGCGCAGGACAAGCCGGCGTCTGCGGCGGAGGCTGTACCACCCGGTCGTGCGTCGCTCAGGGCTTCACCTGCGGACCTGCGGGAGATGGCTGCGGTGGCCAGCTCGCCTGCGGCACCTGCCCCACCGGCCAGGTCTGCGGCGGCGGCGGTCAGGGCATCTGCGGCAGTGGCGGTTGTACCCCCAGAACCTGCGCGGCTCAGGGCTTCGACTGTGGCCCGGCGGGCGACGGGTGCGGGGGGCTGCTCCAGTGTGGCGTGTGCCCCACCGGCCAGGCGTGCGGCGTCGCGGGCCCTGGGAAGTGTGGGCCGCAGATCACCTGATCGGTGGCCGGCTCGCCGCGCCTATTTGGCGGCGGGTTTCGGGTTCGCCTTTTTCCCCGTGATGAGCTCCCACTTTCCACCTTCAGCGGCGCAGACCTTTTTCTTCTTGTCGACGACCGCTCCATTCTTGGTGCACTGGTGGGTTTTGGGATCTTTCTCGGCCAGCGCGGGTAGGGTGAGCAACAGCGCAATGACCGTGGTCAGCGTTTTCATGTCGAAGACCGGATGCAACCCGAAGCCCACGGTCAGCCTGCGGCCGATGCCCGGTGGTCAGGGCGACGCCGCTGTGGCGTTCATGCAGGGGTGAGGCAGGGCGGCTGGGCCGGATGCAGCCCCGGGGTCAGCGCCGAAGCCGCGCGGATGAGCTCCGAAATTTCCGGCTGGTCGTCCGCGACCCGCAGCGCCTGCAGCGGTCGGCCCGTAGACCTTGCCTGATGGCGCCTCAGCGGGTCGCGATCAAGGTCCGTAATGTCCCGACAATGAGGCCGACTCGACCAGGTGTGCAGCGATCACACTTTGGACCTGGGCTCGCGAGGACGCTGTCGTGATTCCGGGTAGCGTGACGACGTTCAGCGCAGAGACCGTAAAGCGATACACGTGCGATGCCGGGGGGCAGGGGCCGCGATAGCCAAACGTCACATTGTCGTAGCTGGTGGTCTGCTTGGCGCCCGCTGGGGTCCCCGGGTTTGCGAGGTTCGGGATTCCCTCAGGCAGGCCAAGGCTCGTTGCTGGGATGTCCCAGATGACCCAGTGAATGAGATTGATTGTCATGTCGGTCATCACCAGCGCGTAGCTCTGTGCCGTCGAGCTCGCGGCCCACGTCACCGGCAATGAGATGTGGCCCGTGGTCGCGGCATCCGCGCAGGTGTAGCGAACAGGAATTGTCGCTCCTTCAGCGAGCGCGACACTCGTAAGCACGAAGAGGGCTCCCGCGTCCGGCGGTCCCGCGTCCGGCGGTCCCGCGTCCGGTGGTCCCGCGTCCGGCGGTCCTGCGTCCGGCGGTCCAGCGTCCGGTGGTCCAGCGTCCGGTGGTCCAGCGTCCGGCGGTCCCACGTCCGGCGGTCCCGCGTCCGGCGGTCCTCCGCTGGGAGGAGTTCCGCAGGAGATCAACGCCAGCGCAGCCGCGAGGAGGATCGATGGTTTCATCGCTGACCCCTTGCTCGCTACCGGTACCAGTCGACGTTCACTCCGAAGTACGTCCCTGCCGGATGCGCCGCAGTTTCGACCGCAACGGCAGTCGACACACCCGTCTTCAGATCAACCAATTGGAACTCGAGCGGTCGGTCGACCTGCGTCCAGCGGACCGCACACAGGCCGTCACGGCTGACCGACGTGTTCCAGTATTCACTCGTCGAGTCCGGGATCACCATTGAAGTCCCATCGCGGGGCCGAACGATTTGAAGAGCGCCGTCGCCGACGAGAAAGGTCGATTCTCCGTCGCGGACGGGCGGCCATTCCTCGTTGACCGATGCAAAAGAGTAGAGGCCGTAAGTCGATGTCGAACCCTTGACGAGGTAGGTGCCGGCGCTCTCGGTCACGTCCACACCCGTCACCCCGCTCATTTTTGCTCCGACGAGATTCCACTTTCGACCGAAGTCTTCAGATCGAAACAGACCTCCCCAGAATTCCCCGCGAAGCCCGACCATCACCGAGCCATCCTGGGCGAATTCGACTCCCAGGTATTTCTGGTTGCGATTGAAGAAATGCATCCCCCGCGGAAAGTCCTGGCGCAGATTTCGGGCAACCCCCGAAGAGAGGTCGACCTCCACCATCGTCGTCAGGTTGCCGGGAGTCACGAAGTGGGGGCCCACGACCACCCGCCCGTTCACAGACACGTGCTTCAACTCGAGCCAGACCCCTTGCGAAAAGGCCGACAGGTCTACGACTTGAGGAACCTTGCCCGCTTGCTCGGCCACGAGCACGACTTGTCCGTCCTTCCTGCTGAGGTAGACAAAGCCAAAGGCGGTCCACCTCGGGTAGGTATTGTTCAAGATCGGGTAGGCCAGCGGATGCATCGGACCCGCGTTTTTGTAGATCCAGCCGAACCCCCCGGCAGCAACCGTCGATTGAACTGCAACCGTGCCGTCGGCCGTGGGCTCACTGAGTGCCACGACGCCCTGAAGGGTGGTGGTTCCGCCCGAGGGGCTGAAGAGCTCCATCTGGGTTCCGAAATTCGCAGCCAGGTGGCCGTCGTCCCCGAGGTGAAGCTTCAGGAAGGGGTCGGTCGCCTCCCAGCGTCGAGCCCGCGCGCCATCGAGCAACACCGCCCGGGTCTGGCTACCGCCCGAGGGCCTGAAGCTCAAGGCCAGGTAGTCGCCTCGCGCTTGAAGGGTGTCGACGTACAGACCGGTGGTGGACACCGTCCCGAGACTCTCGAGGGCCAGAATGCGACGGCTCGACGCGTCCTGGAGAACGAGCGAAACAATCGGCCCTACCGCGGTCACCAAGACGTTCCCTTCTGCGTCCGCACCTCCGAAGCAGGGACGCGTCGGGACCCCTTCAGAAGCGGCGGTTCCCGACGCTTCCAGCACTGTCGACGGGGTCGTCGCCGGCACTGGAAATTGGGTCCCACAACCCGCGGTCCAGACCATCGCGATGAGACAGGAAGTGATTTTCATGAGGCGGAGATTGGGGGGCGATCCGAACGAAAGAAAATCAATATGTTTTAGACCTCGACGTAAATAATTTGTAAACGTTGCGCGTGCTCCACTCGCTCGATTCGTTGCGGTGTTTCATCGAAGGCGCGCGGCTGTTGAATTTCCGCCGCGCCGCTCGGGTGGTCGCTCTCACCCCGGCCGCGCTGGGCCAGCGGATCAAGCAACTCGAGGAACAGGTCGGTCGACCGCTGTTCACTCGGACCAGCCGGAAAGTGGTGTTGACCGAAGCGGGGCTGGCGCTGTTGCCCTATGCGCGTGAAACGCTGACCGCGGCCGACCGCTGTCTTCAGGCGGGCCGAGGAGAGCTTGCCCCCGCTCCAATGGAAATCGTCTTCGGGACCCGTCACGAGCTCGGCATGTCGTGGCTGGTTCCGTCACTTCCTGCCCTGCGTGCAGCGCATCCCGGAGTGACCTTTCAACTTTATTTCGGCTCGGGGGAAGACCTGCTTCTGCGCGTGCGATCCCTCGAAATTCACTGCGCCGTGGGGTCGATGCGATCCACCGACGCGCTGGTCGCCACCCAGGCGCTGTGCCCTGAGAAATACGTGTTGGTCGCCAGCCCCAAATTGCTGGCGCGAAAGCCGTTTCGACGCCCGTCGGATGCGGGCTCGCACGTGCTGTTCGATGTGAACCTGGCCCTGCCGCTGTTCAGCTACCTGCGGGAAGCACCCGGGGGAGCGGCCTTCTCTTTTCAACGTTCTGTCGCGATGGGCACGATTGCCGCGATGCGCGAGCTGGTCGTCTGGGGCGAAGGAGTGGCGGTGTTGCCCGAATACCTGGTGCTCGCGGACTTCAAAGGGGGCCGGCTGCAGCGGGTGCTGCCGCGCCAACCCATTCAGCAGGACTGGTTTCGTCTCTTCTTCCGCAGCGACGAGCCGCGACGCGCGACCTTCGAGTCGATCGCTCGAACGCTCAAAGGTCGGCCCTTGCAGTAGCGGCCTTCAGACTGGCAACAGATTGAGCGGGGGGCGCCTGGGCGAGGCCAGGTACGCCGCGATTTTCGGACGTGCAGCAATTCTCGTCGCGAGGCCGCGCAGACCCGGGCAGTCGGACAGCGCGGGCCCAAAGCCATTGTCGGTGGCCAGCTCCAACAGGTACCAGAGGCTGAGGTCGGCGATCGAGATCGAGTCCCCGACGAAAAATCCCTTCCCGTTTTGATTCGAGACGAGCAATTTTTCGAGCTGCCCGAACCAGAGCGGAAGCGTCGCCGAGAGCAACTGGCTGCGGACCTCGGAACGCCTGGCTTCATCGACGCTGGCGAGCTTGCGCACTTCCAGACGCACGTCATCCACCGCGCCCAGCGCCTGATCGATCAATGCCTGCTCACGCAGAGACTTGCCGGCCAGCCCGTGCGTTCGCGCGATGTGATGGGCGATCGCTGCACTCTGGGCGAGACGAAATCCCTCTTCTTCCCACACCGGAACCGCCAGGAACGGCAGCCGCCCGCTCAGCTTGAGGGCGGCGAATTGCTCGGACCCCTTGAAATGTTCTTCATCGAAAGCGACACCGGCCTCGGCAAGAACCAGACGGATCACTTCGGCCCGGCCGCGCGACGGAAAATAGATCAACTTGGGAAGTGGCATCGGCCCTACCTAACCCACGGGTGCGGCTCGATCGCAGCTTGTTCTTCGTTTCGAGGGCCAGAGCCGGGCGATCTCTTCAGTTGATCGGGCCGATCACCACCGTCGCCCACTGCGCGATGTGGTTCGACGTGGCCAGATCCTGAAAGGGCAGGGCGAACGCAGGGTAGCTGGGGTCTGCGCCCGGCACGACCTTGTCCGGGTCGACCGCCACCATCCACAGCCAGGTGAGCCCGGACGGTTGGCGCAGGCCGTAGGCCCGGGTCGACGAGAACGTCACCCATTGGACTTTCGAGCCCGCCGTCTCGGTGCGCTGGAAAGTGAACGGGCTCCACTTCGGAAACGAATTGCTCAGCTGGGTTTTGCCCATGTCCCGCTTCCCGGGGCCGTTGGCTCTCTTCAGCTCGACCAACGCCGCGCCCGCTTCCAGCTTCGCGGTGAAGAGCCTGGCGTCGGGGTCTGAGTCTCCATCGCAGTTCAAGTCGGCCTGCGAGCCCGCATTGCAGTTGGATTCATTGAAGACCAGGTAGTCGCTGCTCGGAGCAATCGACGGGTAGTAGCGGTTCTTGCCCGGCACGAAGGGCGCGATCTCCACCGGCGCGCTCCACGTAGCCTGGGTCCGCTTCACCATTCGAATCGAACCCTTGGTCGGCCACTGCAGCGACACCGCCCGGGGACCCTCTCGCGTCACGCTCGCGTACGCGATGGTGTTGTCATCCGCCGACCAGTCGGGGTGATCGGTCGGTCGGTCCATCGTTCCGGTGCCGGCAATGCTCTCGACCAGAGCTCCGCTGGTGCCATCGAAGACCCTCAAGTTGAAGTCCGTGCTCCGGTCGTCGACGCCCACGAACTTGTTGCTGTCCTTGTTCCACGAGGCGAAGAAGCTCTTGTTCGGAGCAGGGAAGGGCACCGTGGTGGTCTTCGTGGCCACGTCGACGATTGCGATCCGACCGTCGGTCGAGCCTTCCGCTTCGACCACCATCTTCTTCCCGTCGCGCGACAGCGCATGGCAGCCGATGCAGCCGTTGGCGTTGTTGGCAATGTTCGAGTCGAGGAACTTGGTCGCCTGGGTCTGGGTCGTCGAGGCGAAGTCGAACCGCATGATCGATTTGGCGGTCGTGGACCAGTAGTAGAGGCCGCCCTGAATCTCGTCTCGAGAGAAGCTGACCGTGATCGGAGTCGACTCGCCCACCTGCGCCCCCGCATCGTCGGTGCCTTTGAGCTTCAGCGTCACCGGCCCGCCTCCGCGATTGGCCGTCGCCAGCGCGCGCCACGCCGCGTCGTCGGGCAGGTAGATGCACCCTCCATTCATCGGAAGGGTGCAGCGCAGGTAGACCTTTACGTCGGTGTACTGCCCATTCATCGACAGCTCGAACAGGGTGTTGCTCGTCCCAGGCAGGAAGTGCACCTCGAGCTTGCCGAGGTTGGGGGGAAGCAGGCTGCCGTCGTTCGGGTAGACGAGGTCGCCGGCCCGCGAAGCCACCGGCGTCTTGGTGAACAGCGCCGCGGGATCTGCGGGCAGGTTCATCGACGCGGGATCTCGAATCACCTTCTTCAGGTGGACCGTGATCGGAGTCGTGCCGGTGATTCCTTTCAAGGTCACCGTGACCGCGCTCTTCCCCCCTCGATCCACGGACGACTTGAAGCCGCGCGTCTGGAAAGTGCCCAGGCCCGGGTCGTCCAGGCTGAAGGTCACCTTGGGGGTCACATCTTCGGTCCGGCCTCCCGGGTAGGTCGCCGTCGCCGTGTAGTTGGCCATCGCTGCCGTGATTCCGTCGGTCATGTACGTCGCGTCGGCGGGCGTCACGGCAATCGACGCGGGCTTCTCGTCCGTGCCTGCGTCCCCACCGCCGCCGCCCGAACCCCCGTCTTTTCCAACGCCACCGCCGCAATCACACGCGCAAAGCAGTGCCGCCAAAACTCCTACGCCCAGTCGGGTTCCCATGGGCGGAACTTAGCGCCGCATTTGCCGGGCGATAGGGAGCTGACGCACCCACCTTTCGGCACTCTGCGTTGCTTTCACCGCGTTCGGCGCTGAGTTTCCGACTGTCAGCACCTCTTCGCTGTCGTGGTGCTGCTCGGTCGCGACCGCGCGGGCCACGACCCACCCTTCAGTGAGGAAGCGTTCTCGCTCGGCGTCGGTGAAAATCATCACCGACTTTTGTAACCACCCGACGTCGCAGCGCCAACGCCAACAAGCTGAAGGCCGCGAATCCGTCGAGTCCTCCGGTGGACGAGCACCCCCGCGCCGGCGTCTTCCGGTTCACCGTGATCTGAGTCGTGGCCTTTGCGCCACTGGTTCCGAACGCGATGACTTCCACCGTGTTCGCGCCTTCCTTCAGCGGCACCGTCGCAGAGAAAAAGCTGCCCGCCGAAAGGACCGTTGCAACCACTCCATCGACCTTGACCCGCGACAGCTCGAAGTTCGTGCCCGTTCCTTCGACCACGATGGTTTCCGTCTTCACCGTCGCGCCTTCCTCCAGGTTGGTCACTCGAATGCTCGGAGGGTCCTGGTTCGGCTCGATTCCCGCCGAGATCACCAGCGCCCGGGTCATTCTCATTTCGTCGGAAATCCCAATCGCTTCCCGGCGGGTGACGAACCCGGTCGCACTGGTCACCAGCACGTAGTCTCCGGGATCCACGTCGAAGCTGAACGTGCTGCCCGACTGTTGGCCTGCCGTCGTCCCGTCAGGAGCCAGCAGCGTCACGCTCGCACCCGCCACGGGGCTCGAGGTCGCGGCGTCGACCACCGTCCCGGAAACTCCCGAGCGGAACGTCACCGCGCGGGTCAGCCGGCCCGTATTTCCCGCGGCGTCCTTCGCCGACAGCGCAATCTGGTTCGCTCCACCGCGCAGCTTGAGGTCGGCGCTGAACTTTCCGTCGGTGACGCTCACCGCGATCGCAGCCGTTCCGTTGAGGCTCAGCTGAATCGAATGAACCGAGCCCGATGCATCGCCGACCGTCCCGACCACCGTGAGCGTGGCCAGCTCGAGCACCGCTGCTTCGGTGGGGAAGGAAACGAACACGTCCGGCGGCCGAGGAGTGCCCGTCGGGCTCAACGCCACCGGCGCCTGCACCGTGGTACCCGCGGTGACACTGCGCATCAGGCTCGCCGTCTCGAAGCCCGTCTTGCTCACCGTCAAGGTGTACGGGCCAGGCGCCAGCGTGAAGCTGAACTGCCCCGTCGCGCCCGTCATCGTCGTCTGGCCTGCCGCGGTGACCGTGGCTCCAGCAATGGGTTGAGAGTTGTCGAGCTGAGACACAGTTCCGGCCAGGACCCCCGTCCCCGCGCTCACCACCGAAATTCCCATCGACCCCCAGACCGTGGCTCCTGCGGTCACGGTCCGCATCACCGAGTTCGACCCGTAGCCCGCCTTGGTGGTGTTCGCGGTGTAGTTCCCCGGCGGCAGGGTGAAGCTGTACAGCCCATCGGCCCCGGTCGTCACCGTCAGGCCGCCCGCGCTCACAGCGACACCGCCCAGGCGCGCGCTGGTGTTGGTCCCTTCGTAGATGGCTCCGGTCAGAATTCCGGTGGTGGTCACGACCCCGGCGCCCAGTGCCTGCAGCTGCGCGAGCGTTCCATTGAACTTGTCGAGGTCTACGTTTCCCGAAATGCCCGGGACCGAGCCGGTGCTCGAGTACTGATGAAAGGTCCAGTTGGTCCACGCCGCCGGCATTCGTGGACAGGTGACTCCATAGTTCGGCACCCACAACGGCTGGGTGTTGAACGCGGTCGTCTTCACGTAGTCATCCCAGAAGTAGCTGCCCGAATAGATCATCGGGGTGCGACCGGTCGCGTTGTGGACCAGCGTCATCCACTGCTGAACCGCCGCCGCAAGCTGGGTCGCAGACATTCCCCCGACTTCTTCGACATCGACGGTGGGCGGCAAGTCTCCGGGCCCCAGCGTGGACATCGCCTGGATCATCATCGCGGCCTGCTGGGAAATGCTCTGGGTGGGAACCAACCACGCGTAGGCGCCCCGCACCATTCCGACCGACTTCGCGCCCGTCCAGTTGGTCGCGAAATGGGTGTCAGCCGCGAGCCCATGGGCGACGCGAATGTTGGCGAAAACTTTCCCGGAGCCCTTCACCGAGGCCCAGTTGATCGTGCCCTGGTACGAGCTCACGTCGATGCCGTCGAGCGTCGGGCCCCCCGCACACAGCGCTTCTTCCACCGAGGCCGCCGGGTCATTGGGGCCCTCGCCGACGCCACACCCCGCGGTCGCCAGCACACACAGGCAGACCCCAAAAAGAGAAACCCGCACGTGACGCATGGGGAAGTCGCTTCGGCCGTTCGAGAGGTCACTGCGCATGGGAAAGGCAGTCGAGCGAGAAGCGTGCCACCCCCCGTTCAGCTTGAGAACCGCCTGAAAAGAGAAGCTGCCTTACGGACAGATCCGACCGCAAATCAGCCAGGCGTCTTCGATGGCTGCGTCACTGCCCGGGCTCAATCTTTGAGCCCCCGATGCGACAAAGTGAACGCTCAGGGCTTCTTTGTGGCCGGAACCGGAAAGCCCTTGTGCCGCAGCAGCGCGTCCGGCCGCGGATCACGCCCACGAAAGTTTCGAAAAGCCTCAGCCGGATCGACGGTGTTTCCGACGCTCATGATCGTGTCGCGAAAGCGCCTGGCCACCTTCTTGTCGTACGGCCCCGAGGCCTCGGTGAACGCCTCGAACGCGTCGTGATCGAGCACCTCGGCCCAGATGTAGCTGTAGTAGCCGGCCGCGTACCCATCGCCCGAGAAGATGTGACCAAACGCCGGAATCCGGTGCCGCATCACCATCTCGGGCGGCATTCCGATCTCGGCCAGGGTCTTCTTCTCGAACGCCTTGGTGTCGATCGGCGTTTCGCCCGCCAGGTGCAGCTTCATGTCGACGATCGCGCTCGCCTGCGCCTCGGCCGTGGCGAACCCCTCGTTGAACGTGCTGGCCTTCGCGATGCGCGCCAGCAGGTCGGCCGGAATCGCCTCGCCCTTCGCGTTGACCAGAAACTTCAGCACCTGCGGAGTCGAGAGGTAGTTCTCGTTGAACTGGGAAGGGAACTCGACGAAGTCCCGGGTGGTGTTCGTCCCGGACAGCGAAGGGTAGGTCACGTTCGAGTTGAGCCCATGCAGCGCATGGCCGAACTCATGGAACATCGTGCGCGCGTCGTCCCACGACAAGGTGGCGTCCTGGCCCTTGGCGCCCTTGATGAAGTTGGAGTTGTTGGAAACGATCGTCGTCACGTCTGCATCGGCACGCTGTTGCTCGCGGTAGGCGTTCATCCACGCCCCCGACTGCTTTCCCGGGCGACCGTAGGGGTCGAAGTACCAGAGCCCGACGTAGTCGCTGCCCCGCTTGACCTCGTAGACGCTCATCTCAGGGTCGAACACCGGCAGCCCTTCGACCTTCACGAAAGTGAAGTCGTACAGCTGCTGCGCGGCCCAGAACATCGCCTCGCGCACATGCTGCAACTGCAGGTAGGGCTTCACTTCGTTCAGGTCGAGGTCGTACTTCGCCTTGCGCAGCTTCTCGGCGTAGTACCGGTAGTCCCAGGGGGCGATCTTGAAGCCGGCGCCTTCCTTGTCGGCGATCGCCTGGGCCTCGAGCACGTCTTTGCGAAACTGCTCGCGCGCAGGCTGCCAGACCGAAAGCATCAGGTTCAGCGCGGTCTGAGGGTCCTTCGCCATCGTGTCGCCCAACCGCCAGTGCGCGTACGTCGCGTAGCCGAGCAACTTCGCCTTCTTCGCTCGGACCAGCAGAATCTCGCTGGCGATCTTGTTGTTGTCCCGCTCGTTGCCGTTGTCGCCCCGGCTGGTCCACATCCGAAAACCCTTTTCGCGAAGGGCGCGATTCGAGGCGTAGACGAGGAACGGCTCCATCGCCGAACGGGCATTCGCGATCAACCATTTGCCCTTCAGCGATCGGCGTTCACCCTCGGCGGCGGCGGCAGCGACCTGCGCTTCCGACAGGCCGGCCAGCCCTTCCTTCGCGTCGATCACCAGCGCGTCTTTCTCTTCGTCCCCCAGCTGGTTCTGGCTGAACTGGGTGGTGAGCTTGGCCAGTTGCTGGTTGTACTGCGAGAGCTGCGCTTTCTGCGCCACGTCGAGGTTCGCCCCCTGACGCACGAAGCTGGTGTGCTGGTACCAGACCAGGCGTTGCTGCTCAGGCGTGAGCTTGGACTTTTCCGGCGAGTCGTAGACGGCCTTGATGCGCGCGAAGAGCTTCGGGTTCTGAATGATCTGGTCCTGGAAGGCGGCCAGCTTCGGCGCCATCTCGGTCTCGACCTTCTGGAATTCCGGAGTCGACAGGCTGGTCGTCCACACCCCGAACAGAACCCCCACCCGGGTCAGCGGCTTTCCCGCCTTCTCGAGCGCGAGCAGCGTGTTGTCGAAGGTCGCTGCCGCGGGGTTGTTGGCGATTTCGTCCATCTCGCGCAGCTGGTCGGCCATCGCCGTCTCGAGCGCGGGCTTGAAGTCGGACACCTTCACCTTGTCCAGAGGAGGCACGCCTCCGTGCGCACCGACCCACGGCGCCAACAACACTGAACCGGGGGCTGTCTTGTTGCTCACGGCAGGACTCCCTTTCTTCTGAGCCAAAACGGGTGATGAGAGGACGAGGACACCGGCGATCGCGAGTGGCAGGTAGGTGGGCATTGTTTTTCCGACGCGTCGTTTAGGCGGGACTGCCCCCCGACGGCAACGATTCGAAGTATCAATTGCTCGCTGTTCGGTCCGGTAGCGGCGCGCGGACGGTGAAGGTCTGGCTGTAGCCGTCATCGAGCACGGTGAGCGCAACTTCCAGCGTGCCCGCCGCGGTGCAGCGATATCGCTCTTCGACTTCGGGACCCTCGTGGGTCAAGCGCCGTACCGACACGTCAGCCAGAACGGCTTCGGCTCTCAAGCCGGGCTCGAAGGGGAAGCGAATCTCTTCCCACGGCGCCACATCACCGTCGGGTCGGCCGTCTTTCAAGTCTCCACATTCGACGAAACGGAAGTGGCCGATGTTGTGGGCCGCCCGATAGCGGCGCACGGCTTCCAGCGGCGGCTCTCCTCGAGCGGGAACCCGGCTGTCCTTGGGGAAGATGGCGTCGAAGCGAACCTCTGCGCCGCGCGCGCTCTCGCGAAACACTCCGAAGTGGCGGGTCAGGCAGTCCGAGAGCTCATAGCCCGCTCCTTCGTCGAGGAAGAGGGCCAGCCCGATCGCTGCAGCTGCGAACGGGTGGGCCGACCGCTTCACCCGGTGGTCGCCAAAACGCTCGCGCAACATCCTCAGCACGAGCGGAAAACCGCTGGCGCCACCGACCGCGTAGATCCCGGCGACTTCGCTCCACGCCACCGAGCCCTCGCCCGTCCCGTCCAGGCCGATCACCGGCGCCATCGCTTCGATCGAACGGCTCACCAGCGGCAAGCACGCGGCAAACACCTCGTCGATCGGCAGCGCCAGGGGCTCTCGGCCCAACCCCGTCAAGTCCACGGTCAGCCTCCGGCTGTTGGGCGAGACCGCGTCTTTCGCGCTGCGGCATTCGTCGACCAGGCTCGCGCGTTGCGCCTCGTCCAAAATTCCAAGCTCGGCACGCGCCGCCACCAGGTCCGCGATCGCCTGATCAAAGTCGTCGCCGCCCAGCCGGGTGACGCCGGAGCTGGTGACGACCCGGCTGGCGCGCCCGGCCAGATGAATCAGCGAGGCGTCGAAAGTGCCGCCGCCCAGGTCGTAGACGACCACGTGCTCGCGCCGCGAGGTCAGCGTGGTCGAGAACCGATGGGCGTATTCGAAGCCCGCCGCCGAAGGTTCGTTGAGCAGCGCCTTCACCTCGAAGCCGGCCTGGCGAAAAGCGTCGAGGGTGAGGAACCGCTGCGCGCTCGAGGCATTGGCCGGAACGCTCACCGCGGCCTGCAGCGGCTCGCCTTCCTCGATCCCGGCATTGGACCGCGTGGTCAGCTGCAGCCGCACATGGGTCAGAAACGAAGTGAGCAGCTTTGAAATCGGAAAGCGGTGACCTCCGGCTTCGACCTGGGTCAAGGGCCCCGCGTCGGCCAACAGCCGCTTGAAAGATCTCAGCACCGACCATTCGGGATCCCGCGCCAACGCCACCGCGTCATGGCCGAAGCGCAGCTGGGCGTCCTTCCGGCGCACCGCGATGACCGACGGTATCGAGTTGGCGGTTTCGAAGGCAACGACCGGGTAATTCCCGCGGTCGACGAATGCCGCCACGGTGTGGGTCGTGCCGAAGTCGATGCCGAGTTTCATCGGCGCACGGTATCAGTAGCGTTCCGTGAACGGTCGAAAGGTCCCGACCCGCTTTCCCCCGCGCACGAGGTGGATTTCGTCGAACAGGAAAATGTTGTCGCTCTCGCCGGGGCGAAAAAAGACGAAGTCCCCCGGCTCGACCTTCGGCTCGGCCGCTCTGTACAAAAAAGCCTGGTTCGACACCAGCGTCTGGTTGGGGGGGGCGAAATCATCAGCGAGTGCATCGGCAGCCCTTCCGGGTAGTCCCGTTCGGCCACACGTCGGGGCGATCGTTCAGTCGGCCGAGCTCCTGGCGGAAGTGGATCGCCAGCGGGCAATGTCTTCGCGGCGATCCCGCAACGGGGGAATCCGAATCGGAATCACGTTGAGCCGAAAGAAGAGAGCTTCACGAAACTTTCCGGCGGCCACCAGCTCTTTCGAGGTTGCGGTGGGTCGCTGCGACGAACCGCACGTCCGCGGCCAACATCTGGGTGCCGTCTTTGTACTTGCTGCGATCGTGAATCGCGTGCTCAGCCAGTTCCTTGCCGACGCCGCTCTCTCCACGCAGCAGCACGGTGGCCGGGCTTCGCGCGGCGCGGGTGAGCTCTGCGTCGCATAGGCGCATCGCTTCCGAGCTGCCGAGCTTGCCCCGCCTGGCGCAGCAGCCCTTCGAGGACCTTGCCGACCGCCGGGTCGTCATCAACGACCAGCACCGACCCGGTGAGTGTTTTCTGTTGTCATGTGCCTGGTTTCCCCGCGCGGCAGAGGACCAGACGCTGCCGACGTCGCCGAACCCCGATACGCCCAGCACAACGTGTCACCGTCGGGCGCGGCGTTCAGCCTTCCGCTTGACGCGTGCCGGGACGAAGGCCTGCTTGGCTTCGTGGGCCATCGCGTCGACCTTTTCATTCCAGCCATCGCCGCTGTGACCCCGGACCCAGCGTGTCCGCGCCCCCGCCTCGAGAGCGGCCTGTCGCAGGCTCTGGGCTTCGGCCCGGTGTTTGGTCGGCAGCTCGGTCCCGTTGGCGATGTCCAGGGTGAACCGCGAGTCGCTCACCAGCTCGATCTGACCTTGAATTCCTCGAGCGATCGCTTCCCGCAGGGCGAACAGCGCGGCGCGCAGCTCCATCAGGTTATTGGTGGTCGACTTCGTTCCTCCGCTGCCGGTGAACAGCGCAACGTCGTCTTCCACCCCGATGAAGGCCCAGCCGCCGGGCAAGCCCCCGCGTGAATGAGACGACCCGTCGCAGTAGAGGCTCAGCACCGTGCGGAATCGTAGGACAGCGTCCCCAACTCGTGACCGGCAAAGGTAGGTGCCACGACCACCGCAGGATCTGGCGAGTTGCTTTTAAAAACGCAGCTAGAGTTGCCGGCTATGCGCACGGTCTTGAGCAGTGCAGTCCTCGTGATGAGTCTGGTGATCGGCGGCTGCAATTGTAACCCGCCCCAGAATCCCGACGGCGGCGGGGGCGGCAACGCAGGCGGCGGAAATGCGGGCGGAGGAAATGGAAACGTCGGCGGCGGAAACGCAGGCGGCGGAACGGGCGGATCCACCGGCGGCGGCACCGGAGGATCGGGCGGCGGGAACATCATGAACATGGACGGCGGCTGTGGCCTCGTCACCTGCGCCGGCTCGGGATCAAACTGCGGTCCGATCGGCGATGGCTGCGGCTCGATCATCACCTGCGGCTCGTGCGCGCTGCCCCAGGTCTGCGGCGGAGGCGGAGCCCCGAGCGTCTGCGGCGGCGACGCCGGCTGCTTCCCGAGGACCTGCGCCTCGCTGGGCGCCGAGTGCGGCCCGATGGCAGATCGCTGCGGTGGGCTCATCAACTGCGGCTCGTGCGCGTTGCCCGAGACCTGCGGCGGTGGCGGGATCAACAGCCGGTGTGGCTTGAGCGGCGGCAACACCGACGGCGGCTCGTGCGTCCCCACCACCTGCGTAATTGCCGGCGCCGCCTGCGGAGTAATCGGCGATGGCTGCGGCTCGGTGCTGACGTGCGGCAGCTGCACCGCCGGCAAGGTCTGCGGTGGCGGCGGCGTTCCCTACCAATGCGGAGGCGGCGCCTCGTGCACTCCGAAGACCTGCCCTCAGCAAAATGCCACCTGCGGTTCGGTCGGTGATGGCTGCGGCGCGATCCTCAGCTGCGGCACCTGCACGGCTCCTCAAGTCTGCGGCGGTGGCGGAATTGCCAGCCAGTGCGGCGGCGGCGTGACGTGCGTTCCGCGCACCTGTGCCCAGGCGGGCGCCAACTGCGGCGTCGTCGGCGATGGCTGCGGAGGCGTGACAGCCAACTGCGGCACGTGCACCGGGGTCCAGGCGTGCGGCGCGGGCGGAGTGCCCAGCCAGTGCGGCGGCACCGTCGTCTGCACCGCCAAGACTTGTGTCCAGCTCGGCTTGAACTGCGGTCCCGTCAGCGATGGGTGCGGCAGTTTGTTGATGTGCGGCACCTGTAGCGTCGCCGGCCAGTCCTGCGGCGGAGGCGGGCAGGGAAACATCTGCGGCGGTTTGCCCCCGTGCGTCCCGAAGACCTGCGCCCAGCAGGGAGCCAACTGCGGCCTGGTGGGAGATGGCTGCGGTGGTTTGACCCCCAACTGTGGCACCTGTACTTCGCCCGACATCTGCGGCGGAGCGGGCGCGGCGAGCGTCTGCGGCAGTCGCGTTCCCGACGGCGGCAGTGGCTGCGTCAATCTGTGCCTCAATCAGATGGCGTGCCCGAGCATGCCCGACGGTGGAACGACGATGACTGGCACCGTGTTCGCGCCGACCGATTCCACCGCGGGGTTCGGCGCTCCCGACCCGATTCCCGGCGCCCTCGTCTACATCCCAAACTCTGCGGTGGCCCCGTTCTCTGACGGCGGCGTCACCTGCGATCAATGCACCGATGGGGTCAGCGGCAGCCCGCTCGTCTCGACCTATTCGAACACCAACGGAACGTTCACCTTGAAGAACGTGCCCTGCGGCCCGGGGGTGCAGGTGCCGGTGGTGATGCAGCTGGGCAAATGGCGGCGGCAGATCACCGTCACGGCTCCGTTGTGCTGCATGCCGAACGCGCTGACCGCCGACCAGACCCGCATGCCACGCAAGCAAGCCGAAGGGCACCCCAACGACAGCATTCCGTTGATCGCGGTCGTCACCGGCAGCGCCGACGGGATCGAGTGCGTGCTGCCGAAGATCGGCATCGCGCCCGACCAATACTCGACTCCCACCGGGAACGGACGCGTTCGCTTCTACCTGGACAATGGCGTCCAGATCGCTGGCACTGCGCCCCCCGCCGCGGCCCTGTTCGACAGCCTCGCCGAGATGCGCAAGTACGACATGATCATCCTCGACTGCGTCGGCGGTGAGCAGATCAAGACCATCGCCCGTCGCGCGAACCTGGAGGCCTACGCGAACGCGGGCGGCCGCATCTTCGCCAGCCACTACGCGTACGTCTGGCTCTATGACCGGGCGGTCGACCCGGGCGGCAACAACATCTTGAGCCCGATTTCGTTTACCGCGACCGGAACCTGGGCCCCGCAGCAGGCCAACCCTGCGAACCAGGATGCGCTGATCGACATCTCGTTCCAGAAGGGAGTCACCTTCGCCGATTGGGTTCAGCTGGTGAACGCGCAGGCGGCGACCTCGACTCCTGCCGTGCCCCGCATCCGGGTGCTCAACGTGCGGCACGACTTCAACGCGGTGATTTCGCCCGCGCAGCGCTGGGTCTACGACACCACCGCGAGCACTCCGCTGCAGTACACGTTCAACACCCCGACGACGGCAACGCCCGCCAACCAGTGCGGCCGCGTGCTGTTCAGCGACTTCCACGTCAGCGGCGGACGGACGGGAACTTTCCCGGGCAGCTGTGGCGCGGCCTCCGCGATGACTCCCCAGGAAAAAGTGTTCGAGTACCTGTTGTTCGACCTTGCGTCCTGCATCAAGCCCGACGTTCCGCCCCCGCAGATGTGCACTCCGAAGACCTGCCCCCAACTGGGGTTCAACTGCGGGCTGACCGGCGACGGGTGCGGAGCTTCGCTCAACTGCGGCACCTGCACGGCTCCCCAGACCTGCGGCGGCGCCGGAATGCCCAACGTGTGCGGCCTTTCATGCTTGCCGAAGACCTGCACTCAAATCGGAGCCAACTGCGGTCAGCAAGGCGATGGCTGTGGCGGGACGATGTCGTGCGGAACCTGCACGCTGCCCCAGAGCTGCGGCGGCGGTGGCGTCGCGAATGTCTGCGGGGGCGGCAGCTGCGTCGCCAAGACCTGCACTCAGCTCGGCTTCACCTGCGGGACCCAGACCAACGGCTGCGGCGGCACGAACAACTGCGGTCCGTGCACCCTTCCCCAGACGTGCGGAGGAGGCGGAATGGCCGGGATCTGCGGCGGAGGCACCTGCGTGCCTTTGACCTGCCCTCAACAGGGCTTCAACTGTGGTCAGCAGGGCAACGGCTGTGGCGGCTCGGTGATGTGCGGCGTCTGCACGTTGCCCCAGACCTGCGGCGGAGGCGGTCAGCCCGGCGTCTGCGGCGGCGGCGGAACGTGCACCCCGAAGAACTGCCTGATGCAGGGCTTCAACTGCGGTCTGCAGGGCGATGGTTGTGGGAACCAGATCAACTGCGGCCCGTGTCCTCCGGGGCAGATCTGCGGTGCCTCAGGGCCAGGGCTCTGCGGCGCAGTGGCGTGCACCCCGTTGAGCTGCTCAGCCCAGGGAATTGGCTGCGGGCCGGCGGGCGATGGCTGTGGCAACTTGATCCAGTGCGGCGCCTGCCCGATGGGGCAGACCTGTGGTGGAGCCGGCGTACCGGGAATGTGCGGAGTACCTTCGTGCACCCCCAGAACCTGCGCCAGCGCAGGCGCCAACTGCGGTGAGCTCGGCGACGGTTGCGGCGGAGTCCTCAGCTGCGGAGTCTGTCCTCCGAACACCACCTGCGGCGGCGGCGGCATCCCCAACGTCTGCGGCAGCATCACCTAAGCGGCGGGCGAAGAACGTCGGTCTCGAGGGCCACCCCTCGAGGCCGCGCAGCCGAGTCGGCTGGCCCTCGTGTCACAGAGCTGCGCCGGTCAGGCTTCAACACCTCGCGACCTCGGGTCACCCCCCGTTCGCAACAATGCCCTTCCCGCAGCGCACACCAATGCGCGTTGATGCGCATCGGTGTGCGTTGATGCCCCTGCGAGTGCGCG
>JAYVCD010000400.1:0-2270 GCA_043750125.1 Archangiaceae bacterium
ATTCGACGGCAGTCGGGGTGGGTGCCCAGGGCGTCGGCTACCCCGAGCTGTTGTATCGACGAATGAAGGGCCTGGGCTGGCCGGCGGGGATCTTGAACCTCGGGCACAGCGGGGCGGTCAGCGCGGATGTCTTGAAGGGGCAGGTTCAGAAAGCCGTTTCGGTCTCGCCCGACCTTGTTACCGTCGGGATTGGGGGAAACGACCTCTGGCGGCTGGTGTCCCCCGACCGGTTCGAAGCGAACCTCAAAGCCATCGCCGATGCCCTGCAGCGCACCTCGGCCCAGGTGGTGGTGAGCAACCTCATTGACCTGGGTCACGCCCCGATCGCGAAGGGCGCCCTGTCGATGATGAGCATCCCTCCCGAGGTCATCTCGGCTCGGGTCCAGAACTTCAACAGCCACCTTCAGGGGCTTTCCGCGCTGCCCCGCGTCACCGTGGTCGACCTGCATTCGTTGGGGGAAAGAGAGCTGTTGGGCCACCCTGAATTTTTCTCATCCGACGGGTTTCACCCTTCTGGGGCGGGGTACCAACGGTGGGCCGACCTCTTGTTTCCTGCGGTGGAAAGCGCACATCAGAAGTGGCTGGCCACCCCGCGATGATTTGCGGGCCCCAGAACGGGAAAGGTGGGATCCGCCGTTCGCTCGTGAAACACTTGCGCCCCTGATGGCAGGCCCGATTCTCGGAATCGACTTCGGCACCACCAATACCTCCGCCGCGTTCTTCGACACGAAGGGCAAGCTTCGGTTGGTCCCCGTCGGCGAGAAAAATTTCATGCTGCCTTCCGTCGCGTGGTTTCACGCGGGCGACAAGGCGCTGGTGGGCCAGGCCGCCCGCACCCAGGTGGTGGACGACCCGCGCCACACCATCTTCGGTGCCAAGCGTTTTCTCGGGCGTCGCTTTCAGTCCGAGTTTGTCGCCAAGCACCGCGACCGCTTCGCGTTCGAAATCGTCGAGGGTGAAGACGGCTACTGCGCGTTTCACGTCTACGGTCAGGTCAAGCCGATGACCGAGGTCGCCTACCTCATCATCAAGCAGATTCTCACCCTGGCCAACCACACCGCCGCCGCCGCCTTCAGCGAATGCGTGCTCACGGTGCCCGCTCACGCTTCCGTTCGGCAGCGCGAAGCCGTGCGGTACGCAGCGGAAAAGGCGGGCCTGCAGGTGCGGGCGATGCTCAACGAGCCGACCGCCGCCGCGCTGTACTACGCCAATCTTCGAAATCCGCAGCAGACCGTCCTGGTGTTCGACCTCGGAGGCGGAACGCTCGACGCGACGGTGCTTTCGGTCGAGAACCGGGTGGTCAAGGTGCTGGCGACCGGCGGCGATGCCTTCCTCGGCGGGGCGAACTTCGACGAGGCGATCGTCGAACACCTGGTCGGAAAATTTCAGGAGCAGCACGGCATCGACCTGCGCACCAACACCGTGGTGATGCAGCGGCTGCTGTTCGCGGCCGAGACGGCAAAGATTGCTTTGTCGCGAGCCGAGCGCGGAAAGTTGCGGGTCCCGTGCATCACCCAGAAAGACGGGCAATTCATCCACTTCGAATTTTCGTTCACCCGCGCCGAGCTCGACGAAGTCTGCTTCAAGTTGATCGAGCGCGCGGTTTCTTCTTGTGACGACGTCCTCGAGCGTGCCGGCCTCAAGCCCAGCCAAATCGACGAGCTGGTGCTGGTCGGGGGCCAGACGCGGATGCCGGCGATCAAGAAGCGCCTCGACAAGTTCAAGAAAGTAGCGAGCGACAAGGACGTAAACCCCGAGCTGGGCGTCGCGATTGGTGCGGCGATCTTGGGTCGCAACATCGCGCGAGGGTCCACCGGGCTTTCCGATGTCGTTCCGATTCCGATCAGTGTGTTGCTTCCCGGCGGAGCGACGATTGAAGTTATTCCCGCCAATTCTCCGGTTCCGTGCACCCGCGCGGTCGAATTGACCGGGTTGCCGTCGTGGTCGGCTCCCGTCCCTGTTTTGCTCTTCGAGGCCCTCGACAGCACGAGCACCGATCGCGAGGTGATCGGCACGATTCAGGTCGGAGCCGAATGGCGCGTCGGCAGCGGAGGTTCCCCTTCACTCGAGCTGACTTTGGGCCAGGACTTCAAGATCACCGCTCGTCTTCTGGCCAACAGCGGTCATGCCGCCGACGTGACGATCGTCGACGCGAAGCCGATGAGTCGCCGCTAGAGCGCCGATCAGGAATCCGCCCCAGCAAAGTCGATCACTTACGAGACGGATCGACGAGATCGGCACACGCGTGATCAGGTCACCTCCTCACGGAG
>JAYVCD010000401.1:0-5520 GCA_043750125.1 Archangiaceae bacterium
TCGCCAACCAGGGCGCGCTGGATCGTCAGAGCCTCGAGAAGTACGCGCAGGAAATCGGGCTCGACATGGGCAAGTTCAAGGCGGCGCTCGACGGCAACAAGTTCGACGCGTTGATCACCAAAGACTCGAATGAAGGAACGGCGGCGGGCGCGAACGGCACTCCGACCTTCTTCATCAACGGCCGGCAGCTGGTGGGCGCGCAGCCGATCGACCAGTTCAAGGCGATCATCGACGAAGAGCTGAAGAAGAAGGGCAAGTAGTCCTTCCTTCGCTCTTGGTTTGAACATGGGCCGGCCGCGTGGAGATGTTTTCCGCGCGGCCGTTTCCTTTGCGGGTTGGAGCTGCGCGGAGCCGCGGGCGAGGAAGCTGCGCGCGACGGTGGTCGAGGAGCCGCACGTGAACCCGGCGCCGCAGCACCGCGAGATGTGGCTTCGGGATCCCGACGGGTACTTCGTGGTGCTGGCGAGCCGCTTTGGAGAAGCGGGGTAGCGGGGCAGCGCCTTTAGAAGTTGACCGAGACCCGAATCGACTCGTTGGCCTTCACCGTCACGGTCTGTTTCTGCTCGGGGAAATCGGGGTTGGTGAAGGTGCACTCGTACGACCCGACGGGAAGTGCCTTGTCGGCGAAGGGAGTGTCGCCGAGCTTGATCGAGCCGCACTGCACGCTCGCCCAGGGCTTGACGATGAAGCGCACTGTGCCGACTTCCTTTTTGGAAGGCGGGGGAAGAGCGACGTGAACCGCCGTCGTCTCTTTCCTCTCGAGCAAGATGGTGCGTTCGCCGGCCTTCGAGATTTGAAAGCTGTCTGAAAAATCGTGGAAGCCGTTGAGCTTCAAGGACACGGCGACCACGGTCCCGGGCGTCACCTCGAAGCTCGCCGGAGTGACTCCCTGGTTTTTTCCGTCGACCGTCAACTGGGCGCCGGAAGGAGCGCTCCTCATACTGAAGGTCACCGGGTTGAGATCTGCCACCCCGACAGGGCTGCCTGCATCGGGCACGGCCACCGCCAGGGCAACACCTGCGGGCTCGGGCTGAAGGGTAAAGGCGGGCAAACGCACCCTGCCCTTGCGCGGAATTTCAATCTGCTCCCGAAGGTCGACGAAGCCGGCCCGGGACAAGACGAGCGGGTAATTGCCGGGGGGAACTTCGGGCAGCGTGCAGGGAGTCTGGCATTCGGGGACCCACCGCCCATCGAAGTGCACCGCAGCGCCCGAGGGCTCGGTGGCGATTTCCACTTCGGCAAACGGCGCGTTGGAAATCACCACCCACGCGGAAACCGCCACCGCGGCGACCCCGGCCATCGCAGCAAGCCCGAGCCAGGCCGTCTTGCTGCCGCCCTTGGTGTGGGTCGAGGTGATGGTCGCTCCGCCGCGATCGTCGTCCAGGGGCACCGGCGGGCGGGGCGAGGCGATCGGCTGTTCGACCGAGCGGGCCCGGCTGACGTTCGAGCTGCTGTTGCCTCCGGTGCGGGTGGGCCGTTGGGCAATCGTCTCTTCCTGCGCCTCCTCTTTGCGGGGGCGGGGATCCGAGGCCTTGAGCGAGGCGGTGTGTCGACCGGCCCTCGAGACCGGAGTGGCCCGCTCTTCCCCGTTCTTCGAGCCGTCGAGGCCTTCGATCAGGATCCGCCCCTCTTCGGCTTCCTGCAGCAACCGTTCGGCGTAGATGTCCTGCATGAAGCCGGCAAGCTGCACCGACGAGCTGGGGAACTTGTTCTGCAGCACCCAGTTCTCGAGGGCGGCCTGAAACAGAATGGCTTCCTGGAAGCGATCTTCGGGCCGCTTGGCCAGGGCCTTCATCACGATCGCATCGAAGTCCTTCGGCAGGCTGGCGTTGACCTCGGACGGGGGAATCACCACGCACTCGGTGACGGCGTTGAGGGTCTGAATGTCGTTGGCCCGCTTGAACAGCCGGGTTCCGGTGGTGAGCTCGTAGAGCACGACGCCCAGCGCGAAGATGTCGGACCGGCGATCGATCTTCTGCCCGCTGGCCTGCTCGGGCGACATGTACGAGTACTTGCCCTTGAGGACGCCGGACTTGGTGATGGTCGCCTGGTCCGCGGCCTTGGCGATGCCGAAGTCGACCACCTTCACCCCGCCTTCGAAGGTGACGAGGATGTTCTGGGGCGACACGTCGCGGTGGACGATGTTCAGCGGCCGGCCCTGGGAATCGACTTTCTTGTGGGCGTAGTCGAGGCCACCGCAAGCATCCATGATGATCCGCGCGACCAGCGGCACTGGAATCGGCCTGTTCTTCGAGTCGGCCCGCTTCCACACCCGGCGCACGTCCTCGCCGTGGATGAATTCCATCGCGATGAAGTAGCTGTCGTCCTGGGCGCCGAGGTTGAAGATCTGAACGATGTTCGGGTGGTTGAGCCGCGCCGCGATGCGCGCCTCGTCGAGGAACATCTTGATGAAGTCTTCGTTCTCGGCGAGGTACGGCAAGATCCGCTTCACCACCAGGAACTTTTCGAACCCTTCCATTCCCTGTTGGCGCGCGAGAAAAATCTGCGCCATCCCACCGGTGGCGAGCTTCTTCAGCAGTTGATAATCGCCGTAGGTTTCGATCGACACAGGACAGGGGGAAAAAGAGGGTGGGACCTTAAGCTAAATCCTCCGTCTCACCCGCCCATCGCGCGTCTCACGCATCAGCGCCTCGAGGTCGTCCAGACGGACTTTCAGCTCGGCCATCGCCTCGGGCTGCTTGTCGACCCGATCGAAGAGCACCAGCACTGCTTCGACTTTCTGCTCGATGTATTCGGCCCGCTCGGGGCTGATGCGCCGCAGCAGCATGTCGGCGCCCGCTTCGATCAACACCCGAACCACCGCATCGCGGTTGGTCAGTGGCTCCTGGACCCGCTGGCCCTCGCCCTTGATCAAAGTGAGTTTGGGCCGGGCCGACAAAGACAGCTCGAGTTGGCGGGTTTCTTTCTTCATGAGCCGCAGAATACGAAAAGCCAGAGAGGGGGGAATTTTTACAGCCCGTTGCAGCTCGCATCATCGCTGTAGCACTTCACCCTTCGCAATCGCGCTGAAGGCCAATTGTCGGCTCCGCAGCTCCGAAAGCAAATGTCACTGCGCGGTTGACGCGCAAAGTGGTCTTCTGTGCCCCAACCCAGATGATCTTCAGAGTGTTGGTGGTGGACGACTCGGACTTCACGCGCGAAGCGCTGCGCCGGGCTCTGCAAATCGACCCTGCGCTCGAGGTGGTGGGCGAAGCGAAGACCGGGGAAGAGGCGGTTGCGCTGGCCCGCACGCTCAAGCCGCACCTGATCACGATGGATCTCTCGATGCCGGGCATGGGCGGCCTGAAGGCGATCGAGCAGATCATGGCCGACCGCCCGGTGCCGCTGGTGGTGATCTCCGAGCGCTCGCCGACGCCCGGGCAGGACTTGAACTTCGAGGCGATGAACCGGGGCGCGGTAGAGCTGGTCGCCAAGAGCGAAGTCTTCGGGGGCCATCAACTGCTGCTGGCGAAGTTCGCCACCAAGATGCGCCAGCTGGCCGAGGCGGGAGTGGCTCGACCCCAGCGCCCTGCCCCCAAACCGGTCTCGCGGCGCATCGCGGCGACCGAGGCTCCGCTGCTGATCGGGTTGGGCGCTTCGACGGGTGGGCCGCGCGCGCTGGCTGCCGTGTTGGGGGCACTGCCCGCTTCGTTTCCGGTGCCGATCGCGGTGGTGCAGCACATGGCGTCGGACTTCTTCGAAAGCTTCGTCCAGTTCCTGGGCTCGCGCTCGAAGCTGACCGTGCGCAGCGCTGAAGATGGAATGCAGGCGGTGCCCGGCTGCGCGTACATCGCCCCGCCCCATTCTCATCTCACCGTCGACCGCGAGCTGACCTTCAGCCTGAGTCCCGCCCCGCGCGGTTCGACCCACTGCCCTTCGGTCGATGCGCTGTTCACCTCGATGGCCCGAACGCTTCACGGACGCGCGGTGGGGGTGCTGATGACGGGAATGGGCGCCGATGGAGCCGAAGGGCTGCTCGACCTGCGAAAGGTGGGCGCGCGCACCCTGGTTCAGGACGAAGCGTCATGCGCGGTGGCCGGAATGCCGCTGGCTGCGCTGGCCCTCGATGCGGCGGAAGAAGTGGTCGAGCTGAGCCAGCTGGCCGGGGTGTTGATCGCCGAGCTGCGCGCGCATCGAAGAGACGAATCGGCGATCGGGGCGAAGAAGCGGATTCTGATCGTCGATGACAGCCCGCTGTTGCTCGAGGCGGGGCGGTTGGCCCTCGAGGGCGCGGGCTACGAAGTGCGCACGCTCGAAAATCCGTTGATGGTCGCAATGCTGCTGCGAAAAAATCCGGTCGACCTGGTGCTGCTCGACGTGAACATGCCGGCGCTGAAGGGAACCCAGGTCGTCAGCGCGCTGCGGGCGCACGGGGTGAATTCGACCCCGGTGATCCTCTATTCGGATCTCGACGAGCGCGAGCTGCAGGCGAAGGCCAAAGAGTGTGGAGCGACCGGCTGGCTGCGCAAGACCGGCGATGAGCACGCCTTGATTCGGGCGATCGACGGGTGGGTGGCGGGGCGGGGTCAAGAGTGACCTGCGAGGCCGCGGCCGACCCCCACCGCGGTCCGTGATTTCCCGCAGTTTGAAGGTGGCACCGGCGCTGCAACAGGTCCGGGGATGAGCCAACCGATGCACAGCTTCGATCAAATCGCGGCGACGTTGATTCGAGCGGTCGAGACGCCGGACTCGCGGCGGGCCTCGCCCCGGGTCAGCTTGAACGCCGAGGTGGATCTCTCGAGCGAGACCAACTTCTTCAGTGGGTTCTCGACCGACCTCGCCGCGGGGGGCCTGTTCATCGCGAGCCTTACGACTCTGCCGATCGGCACCGTCGTCGCGGTGAAGTTCACGCTGCCCGACGGAATGGAAATCAACAACAGTGGCGAGGTGCGTTGGGTTCGGCTCTTCGACGAGCGGGCTCCGCAGGTCCTGCCGGGAATGGGGATTCAGTTCGTCGACTTGAACCCGAGAGCGAAAGCGGCGATCGAGAAGTTCATTGCTCAGCGCGAGCCGATGTTCTTCCCCGACTAGAGATCATTGTTGAGAAGACCCCACGACGCCCGCCTGGCGACCCTCGATCCAGGAGTAAACGACGGGCAGCAGGAACAGGGTCAGCAAGGTCGAAGAGATGAGGCCACCGATGACGACGGTGGCCAGCGGGCGAGGGATTTCAGCGCCGACCCCCGTCGCAAATGCCATCGGGAGGAACCCCAGGCTCGCGACGAGGGCGGTCATCATCACCGGCCGAAAACGGTCTTCGGCTCCCCGCTTCACGGCGTCCGCAAGATCATGCCCCTGAGCCCGTAGCGCATTGAACTGGGTGACCATGATAATCCCGTTCTGCACCGAGACGCCAAACAGCGCGATGAACCCGATCAGCGACGCGACCGAGAGGTGCAGGCCCGCGAGCCACAACGCGAGGATGCCTCCGATGAGCGCGAATGGAATGTTCAGCAGGATCAAACCGGCGTTCCTTGCCGAACGAAACGTCGTGTAGAGCAGGAAGAAAATCAGGACGAT
>JAYVCD010000402.1:0-12578 GCA_043750125.1 Archangiaceae bacterium
AAATCACCGTCGACGATGACCGGGTAGCCTTCGTCGGTCCACTGCTTCTGGAAGTACCGAGCCACGCTTTTCAGCGAGTCGGCACTCTGAAAGTACGCCAGGCGGTAGTACTCGCCTCCAATCAACAGATCGTTGCCGATGCGAGTGTGGATGGTGCCGGGGTAGACCGGCAGGGGCTGTTCGGCGAAAGCCCACAGCGAACCGAGCAGCAGGATTGCGCTCAGCGCCTTCACGGTCCTTCGCAGTTGTACTTCTTGTTGTGCTTGTCCTTGCCCGAGTGGTCCGGCGGTCCGGACTCAGACGGATTGTCCGCCTGGGCTTTTTTGCAGCCCATGAAGTACGGACCGCGGGCCTGGTAGATTTCGCGATACTGCGAGTCTTTGTATTCCGAAGTATCCCGGAAGGGCGCCGTGTCGAAGCACTTGCGGCGCTCGTAATCGAGGCCCGGCCCATCGTTGTTCGAGTCGGTGTCCAGGTTGTTCATTCCCCAGGGGGCCCCGTGCAGCGGGTCATGGGTGCACCCCCGGTTCCGGATGTTCGAATTTCCCGCGGCGAAGTAGTTGTGCGAGACGACGTAGGTGGCGCCCACCGGGTCGGGGATGACACTTCCGATCAACACTCTGATCCGGTCGAAGCCGGGAATGACGGCAAGCTTTTCGGGGGCTCCCAGCAGCCTCATCCGACGGACCTGGGTGTAGAGGCCTTGATCGCTTCCGCCGCGGTGAACTCCCGAACGAGGTCCTCCGGCGCCGGTCTGGTGTTGCACCGCGTCGGCCCCATCAGGAAGCGCCCAGCCGCTGGCCAGCAAAGTGAAGCGGTTCTTCATCGTCACGCTCTGCAGGTTGCGGCCTCCCCAAGCGTCGGCCTGGAAGAAGCCGCCGTTCTCATCGAGGAAGTGCTTTGGCAGCAGCCGATTGTCCAACTGCATCGAGACTTCGACTTGGACCTTGCCTCCGGTGTTGAAGCCGAAGTGGTTGTAGATCGCGCTCACCGAGCCGTTGAGCACGCCGAGCAGGTTGTTGATGAACTTGTTCCCGCCCAGCGGGGCGATCGGGTTGGTGAACGCCGGAGCGGCCTGCGCGGTGATCGTCGCCTTGACGTTCGAGTAGCCGACGACGAAGTCCCCTGCGGGCTTGTCGTCGATAGAATCCATGTCTTTGTACTTTGCGACTGCGTCGAGAATCGAAGCAGTCTGAGCGAGCGAGAACGCCTGCGCGTGATCCTTCTGGCCATAGTCGTCCAGCGTGTGACTCGTCATTTCCCAGGCGACGAACCGGCTGGCTTCCTGAAGCTTGAGCTTCGCCCGCACCAGCTCGGTGAAATACATGCTGTAGAGGAGGATCACGATCATCACCGGCAGCACGAGCGCAAACTCGGTGATCGCCTGGCCCTTGTTTTTCAGTCGGCTCATCGGTCAGTGGGTGATGATCTTCTGGGGCAGGTCTTTGAGCGGCGCCGGCAAAACATTCTCGAGGTCACTGACCAGGGGAAAGGCGTACTTGCCCTGCCACACCGAAGCGAGACGTGGCTTCCAATAGGGGTTGAAAAAATTGGGCTGCTCAGCCCAGTTGCCAGGGCGGTGGTAATAGGTCTGACCGCGCGCCACGACGCTGAGGCCTTTGAACGTCAGGAACGTCGCCCGCGTGTTGTCGAACGTCAGCTTCCGCGTTTGCTTGAAAGCGAAGCTCAGCGCCCCGGTGTCATTGAGCAAGGCAGGCTTGTTGGTGCCCGCGCCGGTCTGCTCTCTCTTCGGGTTCAACGTCTGTTCTGCGGTCTTGTTCAGCACTACCCAGGTCGAGGGTTGGTTGAATTCGCGCAGCCGGTTGGCGGCCTGGGTAATGCTGGCGTCCCCTGCACTGCCGAGGGTCAGCGCGCACGCTTTGCTGTACTGGCCGGGCTCGAAGTGGGGAAAGCGCACCAACCCTTCCCAGGGGTGGTTTTGATCTCTGATCGGCCGAACGTTGGCCACGTACACCTCGGTTTTGAACTTGGCCCCCAGGAGGTTGACGATGGTCTTGCTGAAGATGTTGATCCCCACGTCGCGGTAGGAATTCGGTACCCCGCCGGCGCTGTAGTTGGGAAGATCACTTGCGGTGGAACCGGGTTGAATTCCCGACCCAGTGACCAGCCTCCAATGGATTCCGCCTCCTACTCCGGTGGGGTCTTCCTCTTTGCTCTGAGCCCAGATGCTGGTCTTCACCGTGTGACGGAACGGAAGGTTGCTGTCCTGACCTTTGCGGTTGTCTCCCCAGCAATGCAGCTCGTCGTCGTCGTCTTTGCACGAGAGCGGGTTGGTGAGGACAAACACCCCCAGGTCCAGCTCGGCCGGCCCAATCTTGATCTGGTAAATGTCATCCGAGCCGATGCTGTCGCCCTGAGTGAGATCCGAGATGGGCTCGTTGGGAAAGTCGTTCTTCCAGTCTCGAATGTAGTTGCGGTCCTTGCCGCCCTCTTTGCCCAGCCCGTATTTGTAGCTGAGCATCTTCGTCTGGCCCCACTTCCAGTCGAGCTTGTTGAGAATGTCGCGCACGATGCCGAAGTTTCCCGGCAGAGGAATGATCTGCCCCGGCCGACGGTCGGTGACCAAGCCTGGACCGCAGAGGCTGTTGCCTGAGCCTTCGTGGTCGCAGGCGAATCGGGTAGCGTTCGAGATCTTCCCCATGGATCTCTTCGCGCGCGCGACCTTGTCGAGCTCGCTGCTGTTGAAGATGGGGAGGGGGTCGAAAATCGTGCCCGGGTTCAGTCGCGCTGAAATCCCGGCTTCCTTCATGTGGGCATTTTCGAGGATGCAGGTCGACAACAGGCCACTGAGCGTGCGGGTGGCTGCGGAATCAACGTTCACATCGTTGTCGACAATGATGTCGTTGGACGTGTTGGCCACATGAGTCATCGTTCCGTACAACGTGGCCTGAGAAAGCGCGCCCAGCGCCTGGTTCAAGATCCGGTGGCCAGGAATTATGAAGCGCCCGATGAAATAGTCGACCCTGACCGACTTCAGTGTTTCCTGAATTCCTCGGGCGGCGTTTTCGACGACGACCCGAATCGAACGGAGCGCGGAAAAGAGTCCCGCGAGCAGCGGCCCAAAATAGGGAAGTGCTTTGAGCCCGTTGCAGATGACGACCCACTTGCCTGCTTTCGGAGGCGAGCAAGGGCTGGCGGTCAGGAGCACTCCGAGTGCGTCGGTGAAGAACGCCTCGAGGAAATAGAGAAACGAAAGCATCGATTGCCAGACCATCGCCGCGACGTAATGCGAGACCTGGGTGCGGTTGGAGAACGCGTAGAAGTTGAAGGCGCGGGCTTCCATCGCAGCCATCGAATAAGCCGCAGCGTCGGCGGTGTTCTGCAATCGCACCCGCTCGTTGATGTTGTGGCCAAGGTTGATCGTTGCGAGCACCGCGATCGAAAGAATCAGCACCATCAGCGCCGCGAGAACGAGCGCCTGCCCTTCTTGCCGGCGCATCGCGCTGCGAAGGGTTCGGGTGAACATCGCCTCAGAGCCCCCACGAAGGGTTCAGGTGCATGATCCACTTGCGGTGGAAGTTGGACTGCATTCGCATCGAATAGGTGGCGGTGAGGGGCAGAAAATAGCGCTTGCCGATGGCGTTCGACAGCAGCGGAATCGATCCGGTGGCCAGACCCCAAAGCACCCGCATCTCGGGCTTGTACACAGAGGCAAAGCCCTTCTGGTGCTTGATCCCCTTGCCCCGGGCGCCCAGGGTCGACACATCTTCGCTGGCGCCCAGCATGTTCTGTTTATGGGTCGTCGAGCGATCGATGCTGCCATAGAGGGCAACATCGGCGTTGCCCGCGTACCAGGCGAGGAAGATGATCCAATTGGCGAACGGAACCCGCATTTCGTACCAATAGCGCAGCCGGATCTGGAGCAGGGTTGCCTTCCGGTAGACCTCTTCCTGGTTGTCAGGCACCGGAAGGTTGAAGAACTTGGCGATCTTTTTTTCGAGGTTCGGGACTTCCGGGTACGAATCGGGCCCATCGAAGTCGAGCTCTTTCCAGTTGGCCCCATCGCGCAGCTTCCAGATGTTGTCGATGGGCGAAAACCATGACGGGTTGACCGTGTCGACCCGAATCAAGCCAACCAGGTTGGAACCGTTGATCGCCTGGAGATCGGGTCCGACTCCCCATGAGAGCTGAGCGAGCGCGGCGTCGTAAAGCTGGTGCTTGATCCAGGTTTCTCCGACTCGGACCAGAGAATCGGTGCGCCCCATCGAGGGCAGCAGCGCGACGATCGCCGCATCGTGCATTCGCTCATTGTTGCCATTCCAAACGATGCCGGCCCGCGCGGCCTGATAGGCGGCGTACTCGGTCATCAACTTCGCGTGCTGAACCATCGTGAGCTGAATGATGCCCAGGCACATGAAGACCATCAGCGGCATCACGATCGCTGACTCGACCGCAGCCTGCCCCTTTGGAGGGCATGGGCGTCTGGGCTTCACGTCGTTGATTATCTGATTCACGGAGCGATGGAGCATCCGTCATACGGCCTGAGTCAGCCTGCAGTTTCCGACTCGCGCAAATCAGTAAGTCGTGGCGGCGGGTTTCGCTTCGGCCGGCTTGACTTTGGCCGGCTGGGCCGGGATGTCTGCCGGGCTCTCGGACTCCATCCGGCTCCGCTTCGCAGCAGGGGCCGACCGCTGCACATTGTTGCGGCGGGTGGCGATCTGTTGAGCCGCAGCAGTGTTCGGGAACTCGAGCAGCAGCGCATCGCAATAGCGGTCGGCCTGGCCTGGATTCCCCAGCACCTCGAGTGCGCTGCAGAGCCGATTGAGAGCTTCAGCGCGAGGGGCTCCCTTCACCTGGGTCTGCAGCACCGCCAACGCCTGCTTCACTTCTTCCTGTCGGTTTCCCTGATTGGCCGCAGACCGGGCCGAGTCGAGGTAGCCGCGGGCGACTTGTTCTTGATCGCGTTGCACGGACTCGATGTCTTTGTTTCCCCCTTTGCGGCCATCGCTTTGCTCATCGAGGTCGCCGCGGCTCGACGGAACCGCTTTGTCTGCGCTGGCCGATAGGCCCGCGTTGCTCCGACTGCCGCTGCCTCCCATGCTCAGCCCGAGGCTCGACGGTTGGGCCTGGGGTGCGGCGGCCGCAGCAGGGGGTGCCGAGGGCTTGGCCAAAGCGATCTTTTGTTCTTCGGCCTTCTTTCCCTGGACGTAACCCCCGCGCGCATTTCCAAAGTCGGAATCAAGGCTGGGATTTGGAGCTTCACGCCGGCTCTTCGCTTCTTTTTGCGCCGCAGACAGTGCGGTCCCTAGCCCCCCACTTTCCTCGAGCTGACGTTCCGTGGCCGGGCTCTTGGTGTCTTCCAGGCTCTTTGCGTAATCGTCGTCGCTGTTTTTCAAGAGGACGTCTTGTTTCTTGTTGGCTGTGCCCCAGGGGCGCGCTTCCATCGATTTGCGATCAGACTCTGCTCCAACCCCCCCGGTCTTCCCCGCCGCCTTCAACTTCTCAGCGCTCTTCTTCGGTTCGGGCAACTTACTTTCAGACTTGCCTTCACCTGCGCCCGGAGCCTGAGCGGGGGCGGAAGCAACCAGAGAGGGGTCCAGGGTGCGGCCGTCTTTGCGCGGTTGGGCATCGAGAACTGCTTTCTCTGCTGAGAGATCAACTTCTTCCCCGGTCTTGACCGCCACGACGGCGACGAGAGCCAATGCGCAGGCGCCCGCGAATGAAGCGACCCATCGCGTCAACCTTCCGCGGGTCGACTTCGGGGCAGCGTATCGCGCAGCGGCCTGGTCGGCATAAGCGAGCAGCGACTCGAGCCCCTGGGCAGGAGCAGGCTCTTGTGGCAGCGCGCTCATCATCATGCGAACTGACTGGATCTGATCGAGCGCCTGGGTGCAGCGCGCACACGACTCGAGGTGCGATTCGACCGCGCTTGACTCGGGGGCAGGCAGCTCGCCGTAAGCGAAGCCCAGCAGCTTGTCCTCGGTTTGGTGGATCGCGGTTGCCATCGTGGTTGTCGTGGGGCCCTCAGGCCACCGTTCGCCCTTTCGCCATGTCTCCATCTGCGCCCAGCTCACCCAGTCGTTTTCGCAAGCCTTCCAGCGCGTAACGCATTCGGCTCTTCACGGTGTTCTCGTTAACGCCGGTCACTTCGGCAATCTCTTTGAATCCGATCCCGTGGTACTCGCGCAGCAAGAACACTTCGCGTTGCTCCTCGGGCAGGGACTCAAGCGCCTGCTCGATCATCGGGCGCAACCGGGCGTTGTGGGCGGCGCGATCTGGCGCCGCACCCTCAGAATCCGCGACCAGCTCGCCGAGCGCCCGACCTTCGCTGTCCGCGCGTCCACCGACCGGAGCGTCCAGTGATTCGGTCTTTCGGTAGCTCTCCTTTCGCGCGCTGTCGACACAGAGGTTCCTCGCAATGGTGAAGACCCAGGTGGTGAAGCGGGCCTTCGGTTGGTACTCGCCTGCTGATCTCACTACTTTCAACCACGTCTCTTGAAGCACGTCTTCGGCCCGCTGCCGGTGATTCGTGAAACGAAGGATGAAGTTGAAGACTGAACCGCGGTGGCGCGTGACGAGGATGGCGAACGCCGAAGCGTCGCCCGCTTTGAACGCGAGCATCAGCAGCTCATCGCTCGTCTCAGGTCCCAAACTTTCATTCCCCGTTACAACTGGTTGAACGTGTGGTCAGCCGCGATGATCTACTTTCGCAAAAAACGCCGGTAAGTCGCGAGAATGACAGGCGTCGCCACCCCTGTCACCAACCCCAACTGCAACAGCAATGGCAACGGCAATGGACGCTGCAGGTGGATGAACAGCGTCCGACCCAACGCCAGTCCCAGCAGGACGCCGGTGAAGGTCCGCCAGGTGTTGGAAAAAACGTGGGGGTTGAATCGGCCCCAGGCCCAATCGAAGAGGGCGGGAACCAGCAGGCCGACTGAAAACAGAATGTCGAGCGGATGGGCCAGGGGTGCGTGTACCGCCAGTTGAACCGCAATGGCCGCGAAGAGAATGGGGTAGGTGCCAAGGCAACGGGCACAGACGTGAACCCCGCCCACTTTCCACGTGCGATCGAGTTCGTCGTTTCGGTGATGAGAGAGCCAGAACATGGGCAACCCGCTGAAGATCCACCCTCGGGGCTCGGCAGTCACGGAATACTAAGAGGGAGTATTGGCCGTCACAGGGCAGGCGGCGAAGTGATCGGCACAGACGGGTTGCAGCGGGGGCACGGTACTGCGGCATCGATCGAGGGCGAGAGAACAACGATTGTGAAACGGGCATCCGGGAGGGGGGCGCAGCAAAGAGGGAGGCTCGCCAGGTACCGGCAGTCGCTGCCCGCGATTTTCGGGAGAGACTGCCGGAAGGGAAGCAATCAGCGCCCGGGTGTACGGATGCATCGGGTGGGTGAGAACCCTTTCAGTGGGGCCCACTTCGACGATGCGTCCGGCGTACATCACGGCAACGCGGGTGGCGAGGTGAGCGACGACTCCGAGATCGTGCGAAATGAACAGATAGGTCAGGGCGTGGGTGCGCTGCAGTTCGACCAACAGATTTACGATCTGCGCTTGAACCGAGACGTCCAGAGAGCTTACGGGTTCGTCGAGCATCAAGAACTCGGGCTCGACGGCCAGTGCGCGCGCGATGCATATGCGTTGTCGTTGACCGGCCGAGAATGCATGCGGTCGGCGCGCGGCGGAATTGGGCGGAAGACCGATGGTGTGGAGCAGCGCTTCGATTTGCCGGGTGCGGTCCGGTTTGGAGACCACGGAGCGGACGCTGAGCGCTTCGGCCAGGGTGTCGCCAATGCTCATCCGAGGGTCGAGGGCGGCGACGGGATCTTGAAACACCGGCTGCATGCGCGGACGCAACCGCTTGAGCTCCTCGGATTTGAGCGAGCTGATCGAAGTTCCGGCGAAGTGCACTGTTCCCTTTTCCAGGGGGAGCAGGGCGAGCAATGCGCGGCCCAATGAGCTCTTGCCGCAACCGCTCTCGCCCACCAGGCCCAGCGTCTCGCCCCGGAAGATCGACAATGAGACCCCGTCGACGGCGCGCACCCTGCCGGCCGCCGTGTCGTAGCTGACGGTTACTTCGGTCGCCTGAACGAGCGGTTCCACTACCGCGGATTGTGGCACGCGAACGCCGGGCCGTCTGTGGATGCAAGCTGCGGGTTGACGCTCAGACAGACCGGGACGACGCGGGGGCATCGGTCGGCGAACGCACAGCCCGGAGGCCGGTTTTCCGGACCGGGGACGGAGCCGGCGATTGCTTCCAGGGCTTTGCCGCGGGTGGCCAGGCCCGGACGGGCGGCAAGCAGTGCGGCAGAGTACGGATGTCGGGGACGAAGCAGCAGCTGACCGACGGGTCCGCGTTCGACCAGGCGCCCCGCATACATCACGGCCACGTCGTCGCAGGCCTCGGCAACAACCCCCAGGTCGTGGGTAATGAGAAGCACGGCCAGAGCGCGTTTGTCCTTCAGCTCGGACAACAAGGAGAGGATCTGCGCCTGGACGGTTACGTCGAGAGCGGTGGTGGGCTCGTCAGCGATCAGGACTTTGGGATCACAGGCGATGGCCGCGGCGATCAAGACGCGCTGGCGCATTCCCCCCGACAACTGGTGGGGGAAGGCGTCGAAGCGCTCGGGTGCGTCTGCGATGCCCACCGATCGCAGCAGCTCGATCGCTTTGCCCCGCGAGGCACGACGGTCGAGCTTCAAGTGGATCTGGAGCGTCTCGCAGATCTGCGCGCCGACCGTCAGGACAGGGTTGAGTGCTGCGGAGGGCTCCTGAAAAACCATCGCAATCTGCTTGCCACGATCGGCAGGGGTGAGCGGTCGCCCCAGTAGCCGGACTTCCCCTCCGCGCTGCTCGACGCCGGCCGGCAACAGCCCCATGACGGACAAGGCCGTCAGCGACTTGCCACAGCCCGATTCGCCAACCAGGCCGAGCATTTTTCCGGGCGACAAGCAGAACGAGACACCGTCGACCAGCGCAGGTCCGCCAGTTCGCACCGTCACCAGCCCTTCGACTTCCAGCAGTGCTTCCATCGGGCTTAGAGCTTTTCGAGGGCGTCTGCCACGCGATCCGCGTCGATGACGCGCCGTTCGACGAGCAGCCGAAGCATCGAGGCGAGGACAGGGCCGGTCGGAAGATCCCCGCTTTCGACCTGCGCCAGCAGCGCCCGAAACCTCTCGCTCAAGGCTCCGGGCTCGAGCAAAACCCGCGTGGGGATGGCGTCGATGGGGCTGCTCATCCAATCGGGCAACTGCAGCTCGGCAGGCTGCACATCGGCCAGCACGGGCTCGGGTGGAGGCGGCAGAACAATGACGTGCGGCAGTGTCGCCCTGGGGGGAACCTCGACCGCCATTCCGGCCCGACTGACGGCGACGCGCTTGAGCGAGATTCGGCCCAGGGTGGCGGGTCGCCGCAGGGGCTCGAAGGGAGAGCTGCGGGGCTCGATCGGAACGTCGGGGGGAATGGCGAACGAAGGGATCCTCGGTGGGGCGACGGCGACGGGGGAAAGTTCGGGCTCAGCCGAAACAACCACTTCGGCGTCCAGCAGCGGCTCTAGGTCGAGGGCGGGCTGGGGCGCAGCGAGCAAAGGGTCTTCGAGACGCAGGAGGCTCAAAGGAGCTGCGACGGAGTGCCCGAACGGAGCGGAAAGCGCCGAGAAAACCGAGAAGTCCGGCGCGGGGGGCGAGAGATCGTGTCGGCCAATCTCGTCGGCGAGATCGGTGGACAGAGGAGCCACGTCCGACGGCGCGCCCAAATCGAGTGAACCGAACAATTCTTCCTCAGTGACCGAGGCGGGCCCGACCCCATCGGCAGCCAAGGGCTCGGGACCGGCCGCGGCTTCCTCTTGGGCGGGTTGAGGCGGGGGAAAGGCCAACTCGGTGGTTACGTCCGGGTCGGGGGGGACGAAGATCTCGTCTTCGAGCGCCTCGCCCACCACCACTGGGCCGTCGGCCGCTTCTCCGGCAAGAGCGGCGTGAACGCTCTCGATGTCGTCGATGGGCGCGACGTAGACGACCACCTCTCGCTTCAGCTGCGCCCGAAGCTCATCGACGACATCGGTAAGCGTCGGGTCTGCCAATGCGACGTGAACGCGGGTGGCGCCTTCGTCTCGATCGAGCCGAAACGGCACCAGCCGATGAGCGCGCTGAAACTCCAGAGGGATCAAGCATGAAGCTTCGGGGGCGACATACGACAGGTCGGCGAAGGGCAGCCCGGTCTGGTCGGCCAGCGCACGGGCGAGGGCCGTGGGGGTGATCCTTCCGGTGGACAGCAAAAGGTCACCGAGGCGGCTGGGCTCACCTGCGCTCTGGTCGGCGAGCGCAATTTCTACGTCCTCGGACGTCGCCGCGCCGGCTTCGATCAACAGCTCGCCGAGCTTTCGCTTCATTCGTCCTGACTACTTTCGTACCTTGGCGAGGTATTCCTCGCGCGAGAAGACCCCTTTCTCGATCAGCAGCTCGACCATGCCCTTGAGGACTGCGACCTCTTTTCGCTGGGCCTCTTCGATCTGCACCAGCTGCTCAGCCGGAGACATTCCGGTGGCAACGACCGCGGGCGAGGAGGTCAGCCGGGTGGTCATTGCCGGGCCCTTGTCTGGCTCGACGCTCTTCGCGTGCGAGACCGCGCCCTGCTGCTGGACGACGGTGTTGCCCTGGGCGTCGACGAACTTGAACGACCCTTCGATGTCTGAGGATTCACCCTCCCCTTCGTAGAACCGACCAAACGCCCGGGCGATCGAGGTGCGTCCGGCGATCTGGGGAAGGATCCGACAGCGCGAGACCGAGCGCAGCGTGTCGATGTGTCCCAGGTTCTGCGGCTCGGACATCGCAACCACCAGCGTCTTCCCGTCATCGCGCAGCTGGAGGGGAAGAGCGCTTAAGTCACGAGCGATCTGCATCGGGACTTTGGCGCGGACGTGAGGAGCCACGCCCTGGATCGAGTCGAGGTTCACCGCGACGAGGTTCAGCTGTTTGCTCAACGCCTTGACGAGCATTTCCTCAGTGAGGATGTTCATCCGGACCAGGATTTCGCCCAGCCTGCCACCCCACTTCTGCTGCTCGGTCAACGCGTTGCCCAGCTGCTGCTCGGTGAGCACGTTGGCTTTCAGCAGCAGCGTTCCGAGCTTGATCGAGGCCATTGAAGAACTGCGATTCTACCGTGTTACGCCCGGGGGTCGAGCAAAGCCCTCAAGGCTTCGCCCAATTCGTTCAGGGCGAGGACGGTTGCAGCGATGCAAAGGCCGGGGAAGACCGCCAGCCACCAGGCCCCGGGGTGAGTCAGGTAGCGGTGGGCCTGGGTGAGCAGCTCGCCCCAGCTGGCAGTGGGAGGCGGGGGCCCCAGCCCGAGGAACGAGAGGGCGCTCTCGGTGAGGATCGCAGACGCGACGGCAAAGGTGGCGGCGACCAGCACGGGGGACAAAGCGTTGGGCAGCAGGTGGCGCACGAGAATGCGCGCGTCGGACAGCCCGAGCGCCCGGCTGGCGGTGATGAAGTCGAGGCCCTTGAGCTTGAGGACTTCGGCCCGAACCAGGCGGGCGATGTCGGTCCACCGGGTGAACCCGATCACCAGCACCAGCGGCAGAAGGCTGGAAATCCGCAACAAGCCGAGCACCGCGAGGACGAAGAACAGAGTGGGGAAAGTGATCATCACCTCGGTCACCCGCGAGATGACTGCGTCGATGCCGCGGCCATAATAGCCGGCGAGCCCTCCCAGCAGCAGCCCGATCAAGACGCACAGCGCCACCGAGCAGAACCCGACGGTGAGACTGACCCGCGCGCCGTGAATCAGGCGGGCGAGCACGTCGCGGCCCAGCTCGTCGGTGCCCAACCAGTGCGCGGGGTCGGGCCCCCACGGAGGCGGCGTGTCGTGGACGAGCGGGTTGGCGGCGAACGTCTGGTTGGGGCCCCAGGGAACGGGGGTTCGCCAGATCCACTCGGCGGTTCCGGCCAGAGACTGCTGGTTCGCACCGCGCAGGGTCAGGGGGCGGGTGAACATCGGCAACCAGTGGGTGTGCCCATTGAGGCGGACGGCAAGAGGAAGATCGGCTGCGAGCAGATCGGCGGCGATTGCCACACTGACCAGGGCGAGCAAGGCGCCGAGCGCGAGCCGACCACGCAGCTTCAATCGCCCAGCGCCCATCACAACCGCTGTCCGACCCGGATGCGCGGGTCGACCAGGCCGTAGAGCAGATCAGCGAACAGCACCGAGATCATGGTCACCAGCGCAGCCAGCGTGCAGACAGCCATCACCACCGGGTAGTCGCGCAGCGAGATGGCATCGAACGCGAGCAGCCCCATGCCGTTGATTCCAAAGACGCGCTCGACGACCACGCTGCCGCCGAGCAGGGCCGGCAGCGACATGCCGAGCATCGTCACCACCGGCAAGAGGCTGTTGCGCAGGGCGTGGCGAAAGAGAATGGAGCGCTCGGGGATCCCGCGGGCCCGGGCCGCGCGCACGTAATCCTGCGCGAGCGCTTCTTCCATCGCAGCGCGGACCTGGCGACTGACGACAGCGAGCGTCGGGTAGCTCAAGCAGAAAACGGGAAGCACCAGGTGCCAGGCGGTATCGAGGATGCGTCGTCCGAGGGACAAGCTCTGTGCGCCGTCG
>JAYVCD010000403.1:0-4144 GCA_043750125.1 Archangiaceae bacterium
CCCGCGCCCGTCTCTTCCCAGCGGCTCTTGACGCTCGAGTTTTCCAGCGCAGCGCCTACCGCGAGGTCTTTGACCATCTTGAATTCGAAGTTCCCGCCCTTGCCCGGGTTCGCGACGTACTTGTAATCGACGTCGAGCAGCTTCTTGCTGTCGCGATCGAGGACCTGCTTGAAGACGGCGTCGATCTTCACTTCAGCGGTCGCCGACGTGCGCGAGTACGAGTACTCGGCGGTACCGACGTTGTCGTCGTGTTCCGGGAGGGTTGCGAGCTTGTCCCAGTCGAGCAGGAAGGTGCCCGAGCCCAGATCTTTTCCGGTGACGAGGTGCGAGCCCGAGAGCACGACCCGGAACGCGCTGTCGGCTTCGGTCTTGCCCCGCGCCTCGAGCACGTAGCTGTAGTCGTCGGTGCCGTTCTTGGTGACCGTGAACTTGTAGGTGTTTGGAGACAGCGAGTCGGTGTGAGGTCCCCAGACCGCCTTCCCCTCGGTGACGGTCGTCGGGGTCTGATCGCCAATCGCCTTCACCAGCAGCAGCACGGCGACGCCTCCGCCGTTGACCACGTAGGTCACCCCCCGGGTCAGCGTGTACAGCCCGGCCTTTTCGCCTTCGAGGCCCTGGCGGGTGCGATCTCCGCTGAGCGCGCCGCTCGAGCCGGGCAGCTTCATCGTCACCGCCTCGCTCTTGGGGTACCCGTTTCGAAATCCGTCGGCTTTCTCGACCCCACATCCGGCGATCAGCAGGGTCAGCGCAGCGGCGAAGATTGGCTTCATGTCGTGGTCCTTGGTCGTTGGGGTTTGAAGCAGACTTCCCAATGGACACGGCACGGGCCCAAAACAGAAAAGACCCTCAAAAGGTCAGCTGGCTCAGCGTCGCGTCGGCAATGACTGCGAAGAACGCGGCGATCTGGCCCTCTGAATCGAGAGTGGAGGTGACCAACGCCCGGGGCGGGTCTCGATGGACACTGTGCGCAAAGGTAATCAAGTAGGCAGGCATCGCATTGACGACCCGAACCTCGATCTTCGCGGGCAGCCCGCGAATTTGAATCAGCCGCTGGTTGAAGAGGATCACGCGCTCGCGCCCAATCAGCGGCACGCGGGCGGCGAAGTACTGACCGGCCCCATCCTTGAGCTCCAGGACATCGGCTCGCAACAGCTGGGCGAGTTGCTCGGTGTCCCCGGTGACGAGTGCCATGAAGAAGGACTTGAGCGCAACCCGGGTTCGCCGTTGAAGCTCGGGGGTGAAGGGCATTCGGTTCTTGTCGTACGCCGCCATCGCCTTCCGGGCGCGGTGGTGCGCGCGTAGGCTTCCTGCACCACCTCGTCGGCATCGGCCGCGACACCGGTCATCCGGTAGCACAGGCCCCATAGAAACCGGCCGCGCGCGTCGAGCCCCTTCATCCCGTCAGCCGGACAGAGCCCGCGCCGATTTCGGCGACTTCGTGGGCGGCCTGCAGTCCCCCGTCGGCGAGCAGCCCACCCGAGGCCCAGTCCGCGGCGGCAAACACTTGACCGCTCAGCTGCACCCCGAAGCCTCTGCCCCCGTTCACCGCCAGGGGGATCGCGGTGCTCGTTGTCAGCTCAGGCAAGAATCGTTCGGCAAGGACCTTCTCGCGCCAGCCCGGCTCGTTCATGATCAGATCACGAACGACGACGTCGAAAGGTTACGCGTAGATGGTTCCTTTCAACCGTTCCGCAGGGTTGCCCTCAGTGTCTCCGACGTAGCGCACGAACGCTTGCTCGGCCGTGTCGAGCGAGAAACCGAACTGGGTGCGAAATGAACTTTGAAAGCCAGCCCCGCGCCCGGAATCGGCGATCGCCTGGGCCAGGCGAGGCACCGCGTCGCTTTTCTGGTGGGTGCGCAACCATTCCACGAAGAGCGCGCCGGTGACTTCTCCGTAATAGGTGAACTGAGGACTGCCCTGCTCGTCGCGGGCAGCCCGGAAGTGGGTGAGCACCGTCTGGGCATCATGGGCCGTCAGCTGCCCGAGCGTGCGCGAGACGCTGGCGAGGTGGCCATCGCGCAAACCGAGGCTTGCCGGGTACTGGTCTCCGAGCACATAGGCCTTCCCCTCTTGCAGGTAGATCGGAACCTGCTCGAGCGCCGCACCGCCCTCGCGGAAGTCTTGAATGTGCGCGAGCTCGTGCGCCATGGTGGTTTCGTCGTTGGCGCTGACCCCGCGCAACACCCGGTCTGGCACGACGAAGACATCAGGGCCGGTGGTGACCCCAGCGATGGAGCCCGTCGAGTCGCCGGTGAACCGGGTGAAAGCGTCCTTCGAGAGCACGTTCACCGTCACCTGGGGCTTCAGCGAAGCCGGGTCGCGCCACTTCTCTTTGCGCTCGTCCCATTTGAAGGCACGCTCGACTCGACGCGCGAGCGTACGGCCCTCGGCAGCTGACACGCGTTTGTCGGACACCACCCGCACTTGCGCGTCTTCGTAGATGTCGAACCCGACTGCGGAACCCGTCGCCCGTACTGTCATTTGCCGATGCCCCCTGATGCGCGAGATGCGCGTGGGGCGGCTGTGCAAACGGCTCTCCAGGTTCGCTCACAGGGAACAGGGTTCCGGACACGTCCGGAGATCGAGACGGGCCGTGCGAATTCGCGGTCGGTCGATGCTCGAAGTGGGCGGCCGGAATGAAGTTAGAGCTCGCAACCCGCGCGGACAGCTTCTCAGTGGGCGTTGAGCCAATGGAGCTGAGCTGCGGCAGATCGAAGTGGCGTGGGGGTGTGCTGGCCGAGCTCTTGCGTAGGCGACGCCCAGATTCCCACCCGCATGGAGCCCTCGTGACCGTCGAAAAGCTGCGCAGACTCGAATCTCAGTTCCTCGACGACCAGAACATCACCGGCAACGAAGCGAAGAAGCTGGTGAGTTCAACCTGGGACTGGGCGGCCCTCTCTAAGGAAGAGCGAGCCGAGCTCAAGGCGATCCTGATTCGGGACGCACGCAAGCTCGACCCCGCCGCGCGCCAGACGATCGAGATGTTCCTGGGGATTCGCGGCAGCAGCGCGCCGGTGATCACCTCGGTGCCGGGCCACGACCCGGCGACTTTCGCAGACGACAGCGTGTACCTCGGGCGCGATGGCACCCAGCACGGAGAAGCGGGAGTGAGCGCTTATTCCAGAGGCTTCGACTCGACGTTGACTGGGCCGCTGCGGTCCGCCCATGGCTCGACCGCTCCAAGCTCGAGGGTACTGAACGCCGAAGAAAATCAGCGGATCAAGGAAACCGTGCCGGGAGTCGCGCTGGATGCCGCCGCAAAAGCCTACGGGGTGAAGGTCGATGGGTTCGAGAAAATGGCGAACTCGAAGGACTTCTTCGACCCCGCCGCAGAGGCCTGGTGGGGAAAGTGCCACGCGTGGGCCTGGGCAGCGCTCGACGAGAAGATCAACAAGCGTGTCGACGTGGAAGGACCCGACGGAAAGAAGGGGGTGTGGATTGGAGGGCAGTGGATGAGCCGCGCGGATCTCGGCAACTGGATGATGGCCACCGCAGATCGCATCTCGATCGATTCCCCGGTCACGATGATGAAAAAAGATCTGAGCGCCAGCGATCTGGTGAAAGGCACCACCCAGTTCATGATGAACAACGGGGGTGGGGTGGTCGCGGACATCTACAACGACAAGAAAAAGGGCCTCACCGAGATATGGAATCAGCCCTTCGTTTCCTCGGATCTGACGACCCATACCCTTGGCGGCCCTGCGTCGACCGCGATCCTCAAGCAGGCTCAGAAAGACGGCTTCGCAGAGGGCCTGGCCGTAAAACAAGTGGCGATCGTCGGCACCTACGGGGTCGAGCAGGGCGATGATCACGAAGGTCCGCGGGGCACAGCCTCGAAGACCTGGAACCTCTACGCGGTCACGGATGCGAACGGAAAGATGCTCACCGCGTACATGGCCGACGACCCACTGCTCAAGCCCATCGCAGGCTTGCCGACCAAGGCCAGTGACGATCTGCCCGAGTATTTCTGGAAGCCGAAGCTCGAGGCGCTCGACGATGTTCTGGCGGGGAAACCCAATGCGATCGTGGAAAACGACAGCCACGGCGCCGAGTTCAAGTTCTTTGTCGGCACCGTGCTGACCAAGGGAGTGTCGGGGACCGTCCGGTCGGCGTTCGAGGCCGAGATCAAAGCGTCGCCCGTCG
>JAYVCD010000404.1:0-2446 GCA_043750125.1 Archangiaceae bacterium
GGGCGACGCCCCTCCGAAGGCCAACAAGGTCATCACCCCCGAGCACATCTCGAACGCGCGCGCGGTGATGCACAAGATTTACATCGACGAGAAAGTGAAGGACTACATCCTCAACATCGTGTTCGCGACGCGCGAGCCGGCCAAGTACGGCCTCAAAGATTTGTCGGACTTCATTCAATATGGCGCCAGCCCGCGCGCCACGCTCTCGCTCACTTCGGCAGCCCGGGCCCACGCGTTTCTTCGGCACCGCGGGTTCGTCACTCCGGAAGACGTGAAGGCGATCGGCTTCGACGTGCTGCGCCACCGAATTTCTTTGTCGTATGAAGCCGAAGCGGAAGAGCAGTCGCCCGAACGAATCATTCAGCGCATCTTCGACAAGGTCGAAGTTCCGTAGCCCACGGTGATTCGATGCTCCCCAAGGAGCTGATCAAGCGCATTCGCAAGCTGGAAATCGCCACCCGCAAAGTGGTTTCCGACATGCTCGCAGGCCAATACCAGTCGGTCTTCAAGGGCCGGGGAATGGCCTTTTCCGAAGTCCGGCAGTACCAACCGGGCGACGAAGTGCGCACCATCGATTGGAACGTCACCGCGCGCATGAACGACACCTACGTCAAGGTGTTCACCGAAGAGCGCGAGCTGACGGTGATGCTGGTGGTCGATGTGTCTGCCTCGAAAGAATTCGGTTCGAAGGAAAGATCGAAAGCCGAGATGGCCGCCGAGGTCGCCGCGCAAATCGCCTTCTCGGCAATCGCCAACAACGATCGGGTTGGGCTGATCTTGTTTTCGGACCGGGTCGAAAAGGTCGTGCCCCCGCGGAAGGGCAAGAAGCATGTATTGCGGGTGGTGAGCGACATTCTGAGCTTCAAACCGGTCGGGAAGGGGACCGACATCAACGTCGGCCTTGACTACCTTTCTCGCATCGCCAAGCGAAAGGCAGTGACGTTTTTGATCAGTGACTTTCTGGCCAGCGACTACGACAAGGCGCTTCGAATCGTCTCGCGTCGACATGACCTGGTTCCGGTGGTGCTCTCGGACCCGTTCGAGATTGAGTTTCCTTCATTGGGCCTGGTCGACCTGGAAGACGCCGAGACGGGGCAACGCTGGTTGGTCGACACTTCGGATCCCCGGGTTCGCGGCCGGTTCCGACTGTTGATGGAAAGGCGTCGCGACGATCGGATCCGTCAATTTCGAAAGCTGCAGCTGGATCACGTCGAACTCAAGGCGGGCGAAGACTACGCGGGGGCGCTGCAACGCTTCTTCCGGGCACGGGCGCGCCGCATGGCCGCGTAGTTCGGTTACAGTCGCGCCGCGGATATGGGGTCGAAACCAGGTGACGAAACGATTCAGGGCGCGCCCGAGTTCGGTGCGAAAAAACCTGGGCTGTCAGGCATTCACGACAAGTACGTCAAGCCCAGCGAAGACAAGCGCGCGGTGGGCGAAGATCTGGGCGGCACCACCGGCACTCAAAAAGCGCTGACGGGCGAGACGGCCCCCGAGGTATCGCAGGGCGCCTGGCGTGAACGAACTTTCGTCCCGCGCGCGACGATGCGCCGCGAAGAGATCCTCGAAGCGCTGAGCTTGCTGATCGAAGGCGCGAAGGGCCGAGTCGGGTCGGCGGCACCGGTCTTCGAGCTGCTTCGCACCCAGTGGCTGCCGGTCTTGCGGCAGGCGATGGAACAAGCCGGGGGCGATGGCATCGACGCCTGGCTGTTGACGGTCTTGAAGCCGCCGGGAAGGGTGGCGACCACCCCACTCTTGAGCGAGCTGATCGACGCGTTCGGGCGGATGCGTGGCGCGAGCGCGGTGGATGCGCTGCTGATCCACGCGCGCTCGGTTGTCGACGCGGTCGAAAGGGCGACCCAGAAGCCCAGGCGGGTGTCCTTCAAGCAGATGGAAAGGGAGCTTGAGGGGAAGGTGGAGATCCACGAGCTGCTGAAGATCCTCTTTTCTGATGACGAAGAGCTGGTCTCGCGGCTGGAAGAGATTGGGCACACGATGGAAACGATTCGATCGCAGCTCAAGTCGATGCCGGGTGCCAAGCCCGATGGGATGTACTCGAACTTCACCCGACTCAAAGCCGAAGCCCGCGTCCTTTCAGCTGAACTGGGTCGGAGACGTCCGGTCCTCAGGTGACCACTGGAGAGGGCATTGGGATGTGGAGCAGATCCACTCCAGTTTGAAGAGTTTGTTTTCTCCCGCTTCGAGTCCGCGGGCCAAAAGGATGAAATCAGGGCCGAACCGCTGCAGGGGTTGTCGGGGAGTGTAGGCGATCACGCGAGATTGCGCGTTCCCGTGGTTGGCTTGAGGGTTGCTCCAGCTGGTCGCGATGTTCACCCAATCAAACCGCGGAAGGGCAACCATGAACCTCCGGAAAGCCATTCTTGTTGTTGTGTTCCTGGCTGCTGCAACGGCGACTGCGCAAACCGTAACCGCGGAAAAGACGGAG
>JAYVCD010000405.1:0-22843 GCA_043750125.1 Archangiaceae bacterium
AGCCGAACCCCGCCGCTACCGCGATGGACACCAAGCTGCTGTCGAACAACTTCGACGCGATCGAAGTTCAGAACGGAATCACGCCCAACTTCGGAGTGATGAACGACTGGATGACGTTCCTCTCGCGCGGAGTGGTGAAGACGTCGACTGGAGTCTCGGACACCCACAACCAGTTCACCGACGTGGGGGGCTATGGCCGCACCTGGGTCTATCTGGGGGTCGACAAGCCCAGCGAATTCGACTCAGCGAAGTTCGCGTTGGCGATGAAGGCCCACCGGGCGATCTCTTCGTCGGGGCCGTTCATCACCCTCACCGCCCAGAAGGTTTCCGCAGGCACGCCCGAGGGCCCTCTGGCATTGATCGGCCAGACGCTGTCGGTAGATCCCACCGCGGGTCAGAGCGTCGAGCTGACCGTCGACGTGCAGGCTCCCGAGTGGCTGAACTTCACTTCGGTCGAGATCTACACCCACACCAGCGGCCGGGAATCGGTCGACGGAATCATCAACTCCAGCTGGCCGGACAACCGTCGCCTCGCGTTCAAGACCTATGATCCGACGATGCTCCCGCTCGAGCCGGTGCCGGGGCTCAACGGCTTTGCGGCGCGCAGGATCCACGTCACCCAGAAGTTCACCGTCACCCCCACCGCGGACACCTGGTACGTCGCGATGGTGCGCGGAGGCACGTCGAGCCGCAGCCTGTCTCCGATGGCGTGGCATGGGGTCAGCTGTTCGGGGGGAGTGTGTGTCCCCGATGACGCGCGACCGACCGGCTTCACCAACGCGGTGTTGATCGACGCCGACAAGTCTGGGGCCTACGACAACTTTCCGATCAAGCAGGCGCTGCAGCGGCTGCCTCCGGCGGCGGGTCCGGTTCCTCCGCGCCGCATGCCTTCGGTCGAAGAGTTCGAGAATGCGATTCGGGCGATGCTGCGCCACAAATGACCCAGCCCCGTCGTCGGGTGTTCGTCCTGGGCGTGCTCGGCACGCTGGGGGTCCTCGCCATTTTCCTGTTCTTGTCTCGGGCGGAAGTTCCTCGGCGCGGGCCTGCGACGACCCCGGTGGCCCAACCACCGCCGGCGCAACGGGTCGAAACCGGTCGGATCCCCGGCTCGGATCAGGCTTCCCCGATGGTGACGCCCGAGCCTCCACCCCCGGCTCAACGGGTGCAGCTCGAGCGCCCGCTGCCGACCCACTTCGACGCCGGCCCGCGAAGCTGACCCAACGCTTCGAGCTGGGTCCCAAAGATGCGCGGGACTAAGGCTGACGAAAGACGATCACTCCGCCCTTGATGGTCGGGTTGGAGTTCGTCTCGTAGGTGAAGGCCAGCGTCACCTTGTTGGTCCGATGAAACGCGGCGCTGATCCACTGGCCTGCGAAGCCGAAAACAGGATCCGAAGGAAACTCGGGGCGGCAAGTCGTGAATGAAGCCCCACTGGTCGCGCGCGCAAGCTTTGGCCCACCCCTGCACCCATTATTTACGGAAGGACCCACGTGATTGGCCGCAATCGCGACGTTCCCCACCGAGTCGATCGCAAGGGCCTGGAACGTTGACGTTCCTTCGAAAACATCGCCCGCGAAATCTCGGGGAATTTCGACCGGAGTGAAGCCCGTGCCCGCCGCATCGGTCGCCGCCGCGTACCAGAGCTGCGCGTTGGCCGAGGTCGACGAAGGCAGGTGATAGGCGACCCGAGGAAGCAACGCGCTGAACGTCAGGCTGACCGATGCAGGCTTGGTCAGCGCAGCTCCCGCAGTGTCCGCAATCTTGTTGGGGCTCGATCCTGGCCGCCAGAACAGCAGGCTCACCGACCCGGCGCCCGCACCGGGAGGTCCGGTGAAATAGGCGAGGCCTGCGTTGCCGGCCGAGTCGACGGCCATCGAGAACGGCTTGGCCAGCGCGACATCGGGCGACGCGGGCGCGGGGTTCATCGAATCGCTGAAGGCGCCCTTCCCCACCCGCCGCCGGTAGACCACCTGGCCGCAGTCGATAGTGCCACAAAGGGCCTCAGCCTCGAAGTACGCCAGGTGGGTGACGGAATCGTTGAGGACCAAGGTGGGGTTGCTGAGCAAATGGCTCGAAGCGTTGGCCAGGCTCACCGTCTCGGGAGACCAGGTGAGGCCTTCGTCGGTCGAGAGGGCGATCTTCACCGCCTTCTGATCGGTGATGTACGCGATGCCGATCACCCCGTTGACGGGATCCCGCGAAATCGACACCTGGCGGTTCGGCTCGGTGAGATCGATTTCGCCCACGGTGGCGACGGTGATCGGTGCCTGGTAGCCCAGGGTTCCACCGTCGAGCGTCTTGTCGAGCCCGTTCCAGCGGGTGAAGACCAGCGCATCGTCGATGCGGAACGTGTCGTTGTTCGGGTCGGTGTAGATCGCCGCGATCATCGGGTGGCCAAATTGATCGAGCGCCATCGCCGCGCTGACGCCCACCCGCACTGAAAGGCCGTTGCCCGCGGGAAGCTCGAGCGCCGTGCTGTACCCGCTGACGGGCTCGCTGCCCTTCATCCGACCCGCGTCGACGCCGCCGTCCACGCCGGCGTCAATGTCGGGCCCGGCGTCGAAGACAGGCTTGGGCTTGGGTCCGCAGGCGGCGAGGCTCGCCGCGAGGATCAACAACAGAAGCTTGTTCATGGAGTACCCGATCGTTGTGTCTTCAGGCGCCGGCCGCCTTGATGACTTCGCGCGCGATCACCAACCGCTGCACTTCACTGGTGCCTTCGTAGATCGTCTGGACCCGCGCGTCGCGCAGGTACCGTTCGACGGGGAACTCGTCGATGTAACCGTAGCCGCCGTGGATCTGCACCGCGCGATCGCAGACCTTGTTGCTCATCTCGCTGGCGAACAGCTTCGCCATCGAGGCTTCGCGGCTGAACGGGCGCCCCGCTTCCTTCAAGGACGCCGCGCGCAGGCACAGCAGCTGCGCCGCCTCGAGCTGGGTCTGCATGTCGGCAAGCATGAAGCGAAGCGACTGGAATTCGGCGATGGGCTTGCCGAACGCCTGGCGATCTTTCGCGTACCGAACGGACGCCTCGATGGCGGCTCGGGCGACTCCACAGGCCTGGGCCGAAATTCCAATTCGCCCTCCGTCGAGCGCGATCATCGCCAGCTTGAAGCCATCGCCTTCTTTGGCCAGCAAGGCGTCGAGCGGGATTTCGCAGTTCTCGAAGGTGAGCGAGACGGTGTTCGAGCCGCGCAACCCCATCTTGTCTTCCGCCCGTCCGATCAGCAGCCCGGGGCTCTTGCCCTCGACGATGAAGCACGAGAGGCCCTTGCTGCCCTCGGCCCCGGTGCGCGCCCAGACGACGATCACTCCTGCGTACGCACCCGAGGTGATCCACTGCTTGGATCCATTGAGGACCCACGTGTTGCCCTGCCTGACCGCTTTGGTGCGCATCGCGCCCGCGTCAGAGCCGGCGTGGGCCTCGGACAAAGCGAAGGCTCCCGCGACGGCCTTCCCCGAAGTGAGCGCGGTGACGAATTTTTTCTTCTGGCCGTCGGTGCCAAAGGCGTTGATCAGCTCGCCGCACATGTTGGTGACGGCCATACCGACCGAAGTCGAAGCACAGGCGGCGCTGATCTCGATCATCGCCAGCGCATACGAGACGACTCCGGCCTCGGCGCCGCCAAGCTCGGCGGGCAGGTTGACGCCCAGCAGGCCCAGATCGGCCATCTGGGCGTAGAGGTCCGCCGGGAAACGCTCTTCGCGGTCGGTCTGACGCGCGCGCGGAGCCACCCCTTCGCGCGCGAACCTCGCCGCAGTCTCGCGGACCAGCTTCTGCGTTTCGGTGAGCTCGAGCTGCATCGGCTATTCGATCGCCTTGAGGTTGAAGGGGTACTCGATCGGGTGCTTCTTCCCGTCGGGAGGCTTGGGGAACGCCATCGTCCCGAGCACCGAAACCACGCATTCGTGCAGCTTCGGATCCTTCAGGGTGGTCCCCTTCTTCATCACCTGCGGCTTGCTCACCAGCCCGTCGGGGGTGATCAAGAACGCCGTCATCAACTTTCCTTCGACTGCCTTGTTCTTCACCGCCAGCGTCTCTTCGTAGCAACCCTGAATCTGTGGCGCGTAGAAGGCCACCACCGTCTGAATGCTCAGGGGAGTGAACGGCAGCTTCTCGATGTCCGGCCCCGGTCGCGCCGCCACCGTGCCGCCATCGGCGCTTTCGGTCGCAGGCGCAGGCGCGACGGCGTCCTTCAGCAGTGCCTTCATCGTGTCGTTCTTCGCAGGCTTGGCCTTCGCCACGGGAGCCGCAGCGAGCGTCATGGCAACAACAATGGAAAACAGGTTCATGGTCAGTCCTTGAGCATGTTGGCAGAGATGACGATGCGCTGAATTTCGCTCGTTCCTTCGTAGATCTCGGTGATGCGGGCGTCTCGAACGTGGCGCTCGGCGTCCATCTCTTTCGAGTAGCCCATGCCGCCGTGGATCTGCAGCGCTTTGTTGGTGACCCGCCCCGACATCTCGCTCGCGTAGAGCTTGGCCATCGCGCTTTGCTGCGAGTGGCGCTGGCCCTGGTCCTTCATCAACGCGGCGCGAAGGGTGAGCAGCCGCGCGGCGTCGAGCTCAGTGGCCATGTCGGCGAGCATGAAGGCGATCGCCTGGTGATCGCGGATCGGCTGACCAAACGTCTTGCGCTCACCCGAATACGCCAGCGCTTCTTCGAACGCTCCGCGCGCGATGCCGATCGCCTGGGCGGCGATTCCGATTCGGCCTCCGTCCAGGGTGCTCATCGCCACCTTGAAGCCCTCGCCCTCTTTGCCCAGGATGTTCTTCGACGAGACCTTCATGTCCTCGAAGTAGATCGTGCAGCTGTGGGCGCCATTGATGCCCATCTTCTTGTCCGGCGGCTGGCGGTTGAACCCGGGGGTCGAAGTCGGAACCAGGAACGCGGTGATCCCTTTGTTCCCCTTGCTCCTGTCGGTCATCGTGAAAAGGACGATCGCGTCGGCTTTCGGCCCGACGGTGATCCAATTCTTCGAGCCGTTGATGACGTACTCGTCGCCCTTCTTCACCGCGACGGTCTGCTGGGCGGCCGCATCGCTGCCCGCGTTGGGCTCGGTGAGGCCGAAGCAGCCGAGCTTCTCGCCGCGCGCGAAGGGTTCGAGAAATTCTTTCTTCTGCGCGTCGGTGCCGAACTTCATCACCGGGTCGCAGTAGAGCGAGTTGTTGACGCTCATGATCACGCCAGTGCTCGCACAGCCCCGGCTGATTTCTTCAATCGCCAGCGCGTAGCAGACGTTGTCGAGGCCGGCTCCGCCGTGGGCTTCGGGGACGGCGACCCCCAGCAAAGACAGCTCGCCGAGCTTCTTCACCGCCGCTTCGGGCCAGGCATGCTGCTCGTCCCACTTGCGGGCGTTGGGGGTGAGCTCTTTGGCCGCAAATTCGCGGCACAGCTTCTGGATGTCGCGCTGGACGTCGGTCAGCTCGAAGTTCATGGCGGTCCGATTAGCAACATCGGCCGGCCTGCGTATAGGGCGGCCTACTGGCCGGTGAAGTTCGGGGGCCGCTTCTCGATGAAGGCTTTCATCCCTTCGCGCTGGTCGGCGGTGGAGAACAGCGTCGCAAACGCGATGCGCTCGAGCCCGCAAGCCGCGGGAAGCGGCAGGTCTGCCCCCTGGTCGATCACCCGCTTCGCCTGGGCGACCGCCAGCGGGCCGCGGCTGGCGATCTTCGCCGCGACCTCTTTGCAGTGGGCCATCAACAGCTCGGGAGCCAGGACTTCGAGGACGAGGCCGATTTCTTTGGCCTTCGCCGCGTCGATCATCTCGCCGGTGAAGATCAGCTGCTTGGCGCGCGCCCGACCGACGAGCCGGGTGAGCCGCTGGGTCCCGCCAAAGCCGGGGATCACCGCCAGGGTCACTTCGGGCAGGCCAAACTTCGCTTTCTGCGAGGCGTAGATGAAGTCGCATGCGATGGCGAGCTCGCACCCTCCGCCGAGGGCAAAGCCATTGACGGCGGCAATCGTCGGAACGCTGAGGGCGGCGAGCGCTTCGCCCACCTTGTGCCCTTCGGTCGCAAACGCGAGGGCCTGCTCGGGGGAGTACCCGGCCATCTGGGCGATGTCGGCTCCGGCGACGAAGGCCTTCTCGCCGGCCCCGGTGACGATCAGCGCCCGCGCGTTGGGGTTCGCGGCGACCTGGGCGATGGCTTCCTGCAGCTCAGCCACGGCCTGGGCATTGAGGGCGTTGAGCGCCTTCGGTCGATTGACGGTGAGGACTGCGATCGCGCCATCCCACTCGAGTGTGACCAGTTCCATCCGCGGCCTCTTAGTACGAGCGACTGAAACCGTCTCGACTCGCCTCGGGTTCTGCCAACGCAAACAAGTCGTGGCCACCTGGCGTAGAAGGTTTCCGATGGCTCGCCCACGGCTGATTTTTTGTCTGCTGTGGGCCTGCGCCTGCGGAGCCCCGCCTGGGCTGGAAGGCGAGCCTCGGCTCGACGCGGGGACTTCTGACGCTGGGACCGACGGTGGCGAGAAGGATGCCGGCCTGCCCGATGCCGGGATTGCGGACGCTGGCCTTCCCGACGCCAGTGTTCCCGACGCCGGCCTGCCCGACGCCGGGCTTCCCGACTCAGGGGTGACCGACGCAGGGCTGCCCGATGCCGGCTTCGATGCGGGCGCGGCCGGACCGGTCGTCTATCCCTTCGCCGAGCGCCACTCGCCGATCACGCCCTCGGTCGTCGCGAACCTGAAGCGGATCGCCGCGATCGCTCCGCGGCTGGACGGAGTGTTCGCGAAGATCGGGGACTCGAACACGGTCAACACCAACTTCCTCGCCTGCCTGTCCGGGGCGAACGTCGACCTCGCGGGCCAAACGGCATTGCAGGCAACGATCGACCACTTCAAACCGGGCCCGTCGTATCTCCGGGTGAGCCAGGCGGCGACCGTGGGTTGGAGCGCCGGCGCCGCCCTCGCCGGCACGCCCTCGCCGCTCGACAACGAGGTCAACGCCCTCTCGCCCCGCTACGCACTGGTGATGTTCGGAACGAACGACATCGGAGACAGCACCGGGGACGTCTTCACCTACGCCCGCAACATGTTTTCGATCACCGACCAGCTGATCGCCCGGGGAATCATCCCCCTGCTGACCACCCTTCCCCCCCGCGACGATCTGGCGCTCGCCGACGCCCGCGTGCCCGAGTTCGATGCTGTGGTGCATGGAATTGCACAGGCGCGGCAGATTCCACTGATGGACCTCGAGCGCGCGATGCGGCTGCTGCCCGCGCATGGAATCGGGTCCGACGGGCTGCACCTCAACGTCTACCTCTCGGGTGGTTTCGCGCGGGGCTGCATCTTCACTGCCGCCGGCCTCGCCTTCGGGCACAACACCCGGAACCTGCTCGTCCTCGAGTCGCTGGCCCGGGCTCGAGTGGCCGTGGACACCTCGACCGCCTCGGACCCGAGCGCCACGGTCCAGCAGGGCCTGGGCACCCTCGCAGCTCCGTTTCTGATTCCTTCTTTGCCCTTCGTCGATCTGCGCGACACGTCTAAGTCGGGGATCAACCGGATCTCGACCTACCCCGGCTGCGGATCCACGACCGATGAGTCGGGCCCAGAGCAGCTGTACCAGCTGACGGTCACCCAGCCGACGGCGGTGAAGATCCAGGCCTTCGCGCTCAACGGCGCAGACATCGACGTCCACCTGATGAATTCCCCCACCAGCGGAGCCGGCTGCGTCCTGCGCAACGATCGCCAGATCGTCACCACCCTGCAGCCGGGAACCTGGTGGCTGTCGCTCGACACCTACGTCGCCGCCGGCACCGCAAAGTCAGGGGAATACCTGCTCTCGATTGTTCCGCAGTGACCTTCAGTACTTGAAGAAGCCGCGGCCGGATTTTTTCCCCAGCCAGCCCGCCTCGACATGTTGCCGAAGCAACGGGCAGGGGCGGTACTTGCTCTCACCCAGGCCGGCGTGAAGCACCTGGGCGATCGACAGCACCGTGTCGAGCCCGATGAAGTCGGCCAGGGCCAGGGGGCCCATCGGTTGGTTGGTGCCCAGCTTCATCGCGGTGTCGATGTCCTCTGCCGAAGCGAGCCCTTCCATCAACGCGAAGCACGCCTCGTTCAGCATGGGGATGAGGATCCGGTTGACGATGAACCCGGGGAAGTCCTTCGAGACGACGGTGGTCTTCCCCATCTTCTCGGCCAGCGCTCGCGTCGCCGCGTAGGTCTCGTCGCTGGTGGCGGCGCCGCGAATGATCTCGACCAGGGTCATCACCGGAACCGGGTTCATGAAGTGCATCCCGATCACCGCCTCGGGGCGCCGGGTGGTGGCAGCGATGCGGGTGATCGGAATCGACGAGGTGTTGGTGGCGAGCACGCCTCCGGGGCGGACGATCGCGTCGAGATCTTTGAAAATCTTCTTCTTCAGATCCTCGTTTTCGCTGACCGCCTCGATGCCCACGTCAGCGTTCTTCACGTCGAGAATTGCGCTCGCGGTAAAGAGCCGCTCGATCGCGTCCTTCCGCTTCGCGTCGTCGAGCTTCCCCTTCTCGACCAGCTTGGCCAGCCCGGCTTCGATTCGCGCCTTGCCCTTGCTCACCACTTCGGCCGCGACATCGACCAGGGTCACCTTCAGGCCGGCGACCAGCGCGACCTGGGCAATCCCCGTTCCCATCTGACCGGCGCCCACCACCACCACGTGCTTGAACTCGTTGGACATGGCAGCTGTTTAAGTCCGACCCGATTGCCGGATCAACGCGCCAAATCGACGACCGCTTGATCGATCAACTCAACCGGGGCAGTGGTCGCCAGTCGATGACGCAGCCGCACGTCCAGGGGCTTCAATTGGCCGACGGTGCGAGCGCAGTGGTGACCCGGATTCCCACCCGCGCCTTCCGCCCCTAGTGGACTTCCCACTGGTCGACCGCGCAAACCGTGCGTCCCCGCGCACTGTCTGACGCACTCCAGAGCCGATCGAGCGCCCGGTGGATCAACGGGTCGGTCTGCAGCTGCTCACAGATCTTCGAAGTCAGCACGGTCGAGTCGATTCGCACCTTCTCGCGCAAGATCCCGGCGACCAACTGGCGAGTGGCTTCCTCTTTCGAAGAGATTTCCCCAGACCGCAGCTGCCGAACGATCTGCTCGGCGTGGGTCAGCTTCGGGATTCGCATGCTCGTCTCCTGGGCTCGCGGGAATGAGTGCGAGCGCGGGTGACGACAGGCTGCGACACGACCGAAGGGGCAGACGCGAACGCGCTCTCGCCGAAGCCGGCCTGGACGACAGGCACGCAGCGGACACTGAGAATGACGGTCGAAGCGAAGCCCACGGGCTCATTCTCTGGGCGAGGGCCCCGAAGGTTGCGTCTTCAGCGAATCACCACCGTCGGATCGCTGCCCACTTCGACGGTGGCCCGCTTGACCTCGGGTGAAGGGGACCCTTCGCGCCACACCAGCAGCTCGCTGCGGTAGGGCCCGCGCTTGAGCGTCAACTGCCGCTGGGGATCCAGGCTCAGCCCCTGGGGGGTCTGCAACTCGAAGCGCGTCAACAGCTCGTCGCCTTCCCACAGCTGCACTTCCACCCTGCGCACCGACCCATACGCGCCGGGAATCTTCCACACCAGGGTGTGCTCGGTGCTCACCACCCCCGCCCCGCCCTGCCACAACCAGATTCCGAACACCCCCAGCACGATCAGCGGAAATCGCTTCCACAGCGGAGTCATCTTCCTTGCGGGCCGTGGGGGCGCAGGCGTCACTCCTCGCCCTTCTTCTTCTTCGGGCCCCCGTACCGGGTCTTCAGCTCGCTGATCTCGATCTTCGGCATCAGGGACGGGGTCTGACCTTTGATCCGGTCTGGAATCAGCTTCACCTCGGCCTTGATTTCCACCGTCATCCCGGCGAGCGCCTTGAGAAACTCATCGCGCAGCTTCTCGGACTGAAGGAACCGACGAATTTCTTCCGACAGCACCCGACCGATTTGATCCTTGGTGTTCTCGGCCTGCCCCAGCACATACGTCAGCGCTTCTTTCGGAAGCTTGAGCTGACCTGCGAGGTTTCGAATTCCTTCTTCGGTCATGAAGACCGCGCCCAGGCCCGCAACCGCGACCTTGCGAACGAAGTCGGGGATCACTCCTCGAAAGCTCTTTCCATCTTCCGGAGGATCTTCACCCGTCTCGTCCATCAACGGGTCGTCCCCCAACGGGTCGTCCCCCAACGGGTCATCGGGCAACATGAGCAACGCCTCCTGCGCCCACGGGTTTGTTCACCACCGGCTGGCGCGCCTTCATGTTCTCCTGGGAAATACGGCCGGCAACTTTTGCGGCGATTTCCATGAACCGCCGGGCCTCTTCGCTCTCAGGCCGCCCCACCACGATCGGCAGCCCGTCGTCTCCGCCCTGGCGAACGCTCAGCTCCAGCGGCAGCTCACCGAGGAACGCGATGTCCATCATCTCCGAGGCCTTCTTGCCGCCTCCCGACGAGAAGATGTGGGTCGTCTTGTTGCAGTGCGGGCAGACGAACTGACTCATGTTCTCGATGATCCCCAGAATCGGAATGTGGACCTTGTCGAACATCTGCTTGGCCCGAACGACATCGGCCAGCGCAACGTCCTGCGGAGTCGTCACCAACACCGCCCCCGCCGCGCGCACCTGCTGGGAAATCGTCAGCGCCACGTCTCCTGTGCCCGGGGGCAAATCGAGAATCAAGTAGTCCAGCTCGCCCCAGTTCACGTCCCGCACCAGCTGCATCAAGGCCCCGTGGAGCATCGGGCCGCGCCACACCAGCGCCTGGTCCGGCTCGATCAAGAAGCCAATCGACATCACCTTCAGGCCATGGGCCTCGAGCGGGTCCAGCGACTTGCCGTCCTTGCTCACTGGCTTGCGCCGAATGCCCGTCATCAGCGGAATCGATGGGCCATAGAAGTCTGCGTCCAGCAGTCCGACCGTGGCTCCGTGCTTCTTCAGCGCACAGGCCAGGTTCACGGCCACCGTGCTCTTCCCGACCCCGCCCTTGCCTGCGCCGACCAGCACCACGTTCTTCACTCCGGGAAGCAGCGCGTCTTTCGCCGTGCCCTGGGGAGCCGAACGCACCCGCGAGCTCCACTCGATCTTGAAGCTCTCGAGCCCCGGCACGCTCTTCAAGGCGGCCTCGGTGTCCTTCTCGATCTGCGCCTTCAAGGGGCAGGCAGGAGTCGTCAGCTCGATCTTCAGCGAGACCTTCCCCCCGTCGATCTTCAAGTCCTTCACCATTCCGGCCGTGACGAGGTCGATGTGGAGCTCGGGGTCCATCACTTTCGACATCGCGGTAAAAACGTCGCGCTCTTGTACGGTCATGGCGCCTTTGTTACGGCCGCCCGCGGGCAAGTCAAGCCAGCCATCACCGCCGAGGCTTGAAGATCCATGAACCATTTCATCGCCGGCATCATCAAGATCATCTTGTTGGAAGCCTCGCTGGGGCTGCTGCTGATCGACCGGCTGGTCGACGGCAAGTGGGAAAAGCAGCGGAAGTGGGTCGCGCGGATTCTCGCCTTCGTGATGGTGCTCGCCTGGTGCAACTTCGGCGGCCTGCGGGGCGACTTCGGCCTGGTCCACCACTGGGAACAGTTTCACTTCTACCTGGGCGCCAAGTACCAGGCGGAGGTCGGGTGGTTCGACCTGTACAAAGCCGCGATTGTCGCCGACCGCGAGAGCACCCACATTCTCGACGGGCTCAAAGAGACCCGGGACATCGCGACGTTCGAGGTGGTGCCGATCGAGCAGGCGATGGCCGACGCCCCCCGGGTGCGCGCGAAGTTCTCGGACGCGCGGTGGGCCGAGTTCAAAGACGACTGGCGAAAGATGATCTCGAATTCCGGAGGGTGGGACCGGATCTTGATGGATCACGGAAACAGCAACTCACCGGCCTGGGCGTTGATCGCGCACCCCATCGCCGAGCTGCTGCCGCTCAACAATTTCAATCAGACCCTGATCGGCTGGCTCGACATGGTGCTGATGGGCGTCATGTGGTTCTTCATTTTCAAGACCTTCGGCGAACGGCCGGCGCTGATTGCGCTCTTCATCTGGGCGGCGATGCCGATCGTCTTCGACTACCTGGCGGGAAGCTTCCTTCGCTGGGACTGGATCTTCTGCCTCGGAATGGCGATCTGCTTCATGAAGAAAGAACGGTGGGCCACCGCCGGCGCGTTCTTCGGTTTCGCCGTCGCCACCAAGCTCTTCCCGCTCTACTTCGGAGTCTGCCTGGGGATCCGCGCCGTCTTCGTCATTCGGCGCGAGAAGAATATCCCCGCCCGGTACAAGCGGTTCTTCGTGGGGACGGTGACGACCGGACTGGCCGCGGTGCTGCTCTCGGCCGCGATGTTCGGGGGCTTCTGGGTCTGGAAGGAATACAAGCAGCGCATCGATGTCGCGCGCGACGAGAAGTTCTACAGCATTCAGTACTCGCTGCAGACGGTGTACCTGCAGTTCACCAACAGCTCGGTCCAGGAGCTCGCCAACACCGGGGTGCTCTTCCCCAGCGAGATCAAGCAAGAGCGCCGCGACGTAGAGATCAAGAATCAGGCGGCAGGCTTCTTCCTGATCAAGTTGTTGTTCACGATGCTGGTGGTGGTGCTGCTGCTGCGCGCCGACGACATTCAGGCCTTCACGCTGGGGCCGCTGCTCGTCTTCATCTGGCTGATCGTCAACATGTACTACTGGAACATGCTCGGCTTCGTCGCGCTCAGTCTGTTCCTGCGCAAGGACAAGCCTCCCCTGGGCGCGCTGATCGGCCTGCACGCGATCCTGATGTTCACCTACCTCTACCAACACCTGAACCGTGGCTTCTCAGAGGGCTATGCGATCGCCGTCTGTCTGTGCGTTTGGATCGCGACCTTCGCCTGGTTCGAGTGGCGAGAGATCAAGGGCCGGGTCAGCGAGTTGATGGGGATGAAGCCTACCGAAGCGGCCAAGCCTGCCCGGGTGCGTTGAAGCGCTTCGTCTATTCGAGCGCTGAAATCTTCAGGGCCCCGCCTTCGCGCACCAGCTTCAAGCTCTTGCCTTCTCCCAGAGGAAGCCGTGGGCCGGCGAGGGTTACGTCCCACGCTGCTGCACGCGCGGCGCGGATCCGTTCCACCCTCGACAGCGCCACGGGCTCGCTCGCGAAGTCCGCCTTCAAACGTTCCGGGGTGTAGCGCGCGCGCCACACCGCCGACAGATCGCTGAACACCGTCTGAAAGTCGCCGCTGTCGAGCGCGGCCAGAAAACGGTTCAGTACGTCTCGCGCCTGCTGCTCGTCAGCCAGCCCGGCCACCGGAGCCTCGAGCACCCGCCACCCTTTCGCCGTCACTTCGAGCGTGACCTTTGCCGAAGGCTGACCGTCCGCCGCCCGGGTCACGTCCTGGGCCCTCTGGTGCCGGGCCAACGGGTCGGCGTATCGCTCGGCGAACTGTTCGCGATCCAACGAGGCCGACAAGGCCCACGCTTCGTCCACGTTCCCCGCATCGAGCGCACGGGCATACGACCGACTCACGTCTTCTGGACCGTTGCGCGCCGGCCCCACGTGCGCGCAACCCGCCGCAAGAATTCCAAGCGCCGACGCCACCGCCTTCACGGACCCGTGGGCCCGCCCAGTTCCCGATCGAAGACCAGGGCCTTCAGTCGCTTCTCCTTGAGCGGGTCCCTGGTTTCGAGGAACGAGAACCCGACCCCAGACTCCGTGCTCGGCTTCTGAAGAACCCGCGTGGAAGGCGCGTGGGTGCAGGCAGTGAGCAGAACGCAGAGAAGCAAGATTCGCATCGCCGTCTTATCGCGCAAGTGCGGGGGACGATCACCCTTCCCGGTCTTTGGCGATGACGCGTCCACCGGCACATACGGCGCCGATGACCCTGGCGGGAGGTCGGCGAAGTACAACCGCTCCTAGGACTAGCGCGCGCCCCCGCCATCGTTCCAGCCGACCGGCAGGCGGCCCGGCGCAACGTCCCCGGAAAGCGGCTGCATCTGGTTCAGATCCTCGAGAGCAAAGGTCCGGGGCGCGATGCGCTGAGGCGCGGCTGCGCTGGGGGTCGGTTGACGAGAATGAGACAACAACAGGTAAGCCAACAGGCATCCCAGCACAGCACCGATCGCGACGTAACGGTTCATCGTGTTCGGCGCTCTACCTGAGGGTTCGGGGACTGTCACCCGCGGCTGGAGGTGCGCCGAGCCCCACTTGTGGTTCCTCACGGCTCCATGTTCTGACGATGGTTCGAATGCGACTCCCGGCGAAATTTCTGCTTCTGTTCTTGGCGGGATGCGTTGCACCCGTGCCGACGGGGGGAACTGGGGGTGGCAGCGAAATCGTCGTCGGACCCGCGATCCGCGTGCTGCCGGCGACAATTGCGTTTGGTTTGATTGGCGCGACGACCAGGACGCTCATGATCTCGAACGTGGGTGGCTCGCCCTTGAAGCTGGGCAAGTTCGAGGTCGCCGCGATGAACCCGCAAACTTCCGTCTCGGAATTCGCGCTGATGACTGGGGGGTACAACGACGCGGAAGGGATCGAGCCGGGAGGTTCCCTCGAGATCGAGGTGCGCTTCACGCCTTCGTCAAAAGGCTTCAAGTTCGTCGAGCTCAGGATTCCAAGCAATGATCTGAGCGCGCCCGAAACGGCGATCGCCATCCGCGCTTCGAGCGAGTCGAAAGACCTGCTGCAATTCCCGGTGAGCGCGAACTCGAACCCGCCCTGTCTCAGGATCACTCCTGACGATCACAACTTCGGCACAGTCCAGGGGCAGTGTTCGAGCGCAGCGCGCACATTCGCGATCTCCAACACGTGCTCGAGCGCAGTGACCGTGAAGAGCGTCGAGACGATCTTTCCGGCCGGAGAGCCAGCGGGCTCAGCCCACTGCCCCGGCACGCTGGCCTGCCCCGAGTTTGTCGTAGTCGATTCATCTGAAGTTGCACCAGGAACAGTGATTAGCGCGGGCTCGACACCCAGGATCCTTAAACTCCAGTACCGCCCGTTGAACGTTGGGCCCGACGTGGGCGCGATCGAGCTGAGGGTCAGACAGTTTGGAGAGACGGTCGATGCACTCATTACGCTCAGTGGAACGGGCGACGCCCCCCCCGGAACGACCGCCGACACATTTAAAGGACCCCGCACCCCGCCCGTCTACTTCCTCACCTCCAACCCGGCCGGCGGGCTGGTGAAGGTGAAGATCGACAGCGTTCTTCTCGAGCCGATCGCAGGCAACGGAACAGTCGTTTGGACCTACGACGCCGCCGCCAACTCAATCCACTTCGCGCCGCTGTTCACCCCGGCTCCTGAAAGCACCATCGTCTTCGACTACGACATCGCCTGCCGGCCTTGAAGTGAAGCCTCGCGCTTCCCGAAGACTTCACTTGATCAGAGTGCCATGCCTCCCGAGTTACTCCACAAAACACGACCTTGTGTCGTAACCCCCGACGTGCCCCAGCGACTCGTGTTCGGCGCTCTACCTGAGGCTTTCGAGCTTGGTCTATATCGGCCGCCATCATGAGCTCCCCCCGAACGATTCGAGCCGCCCGCGGCAACCAGCTGTCGTGCAAAGGCTGGGTTCAGGAAGCAGCGCTGCGGATGTTGATGAACAACCTCGACCCGGATGTCGCCGAGCGCCCGCAGGACCTGGTCGTCTACGGTGGAACCGGCAAGGCCGCGCGCGATTGGCCCAGCTTCGATCGCATTGTCTCCTCGCTTCGATCGCTGGGCGATGACGAGACCCTGCTCGTCCAGTCCGGCAAGCCGGTCGGGATTCTGCGCACCCATTCCGATGCACCGCGGGTACTGATCGCGAACTCGAACCTCGTCGGGCACTGGGCGACCTGGGACCACTTTCGTGAGCTCGAGGCCAAGGGGCTGATGATGTACGGGCAGATGACCGCGGGCTCGTGGATCTACATCGGGACCCAGGGCATCTTGCAGGGCACCTACGAGACCTTCGCGCAGGCCGGCCGCACCCACTTCGGCAGCGACGATCTCGCCGGCCGCATCCTGCTCACCGCCGGCCTCGGAGGAATGGGAGGCGCCCAGCCCCTCGCCGCTTCGATGTGCAACGCCGTCTCGCTCAACATCGAGGTCGACCCCACCCGTGCCCGGCGACGCCTCGAGACCCGGTACCTCGACGTGATCGCAGCCAGCCTCGACGAAGCGCTCGTCCTCGCCAACGACGCCAAATCGAAGCGGGTCGCCCGATCCATCGGAGTCATCGGCAACGCCGCCGAAGTGCTTCCCGAGCTGGTCCGCCGCGGCTTCAAGCCCGACCTCGTCACCGACCAGACCTCCGCCCACGATCCTCTCGATGGCTATGTCCCCACCGGCCTTTCCGTCGAGCAGGCGGTCGACTTGCGAAAGAGCGACCCCAGGGGTTACGTCGCGCGATCGATCGCCTCGATGGCCGTGCATGTCCGCGCGCTGCTCGCCTTCAAGGCCGCCGGTGCTCACGTCTTCGACTACGGCAACAACCTCCGCGCGTTCGCCGAGCAGGGCGGGGTCAAAGAGGCGTACTCCTACCCCGGCTTCGTCCCGGCCTACATCCGGCCTCTGTTCTGCGAAGGCCAGGGTCCGTTTCGCTGGGTCGCCTTGTCCGGCGATCCGGCCGACATCCATACGACCGACCGCGCCCTGGCCGAGTTGTTCCCCCACAAGAAGGGTCTGCTGCGCTGGCTCGACCTGGCAAGCAAGCGGGTCGCCTTTCAGGGCCTGCCCGCGCGCATTTGCTGGCTGGGCTACGGCGAGCGCGAGAAGGCCGGGCTGCTGTTCAACGATCTGGTCAAGCGCGGCGAGCTCAAGGCACCGATCGTCATCGGTCGCGATCACCTCGACTGTGGCTCGGTCGCTTCGCCCAATCGCGAAACCGAGGCGATGAAAGACGGCTCGGACGCCGTCGCCGACTGGCCCATTCTCAACGCGTTGGTCAACGCGGTGAACGGAGCGTCCTGGGTCTCGTTCCACCACGGGGGAGGCGTGGGCATCGGATATTCGCTCCACGCAGGCCAGGTCATCGTCGCCGACGGCACCGACGCCGCCGCCAAACGGATCAGCCGGGTGCTCACTTCGGACCCCGCGATGGGCGTGCTGAGACACGTCGACGCCGGCTACGACGAAGCGATCGCCACCGCGAAGGAACGCGGAGTGAAGATCCCCGGCCTCACCGCCTGACACCACGCTTTGGACTCCTTCGACCTCGTCATTCGCAACACCTCGGAAGTGGCCACCTGCGACGGCCCCGTGGGCCCCGACGCGATCGCCACCATCGCCGCCATCCCCAAAGGGGCCGTCGCCATTTCGGGCGGCCGCATCGCCTGGCTCGGACCCGAGGTCGACCTTCCGAAAGAAGGCATCGGCCCCGAGACCGAAGAGCTCGATGCCCGCGGCAGCTTCGTCGGACCCGGCTTCGTCGACCCCCACACCCACCTGATCTTCGGCGGCGAACGCTCGGCCGAGTTCGAACAGCGCTGCCAGGGCCTGAGCTACCTTCAAATCGCCAAGTCCGGCGGAGGAATCGCCAGCACCGTCAAGGCGACCCGCGCTGCCAGCGAGCGTGAGCTGGCCTACTCGGCGATGCCCCGCGCCGTCGCGCTGCTCTCTCACGGCGTCACCACCGCTGAAGTCAAAAGCGGCTACGGGCTCGACCTCGATACCGAGCTGAAGATGCTGCGCGCGATCAAGCAGCTCAACGGTCTGCAGGCGGTGAGGCTCGTGGGAACCGTGCTGCCGCTTCATGCCCTGCCCCCCGAGCACAAAGACTCGCGCGAGGCGTACGTGAAGTTCTGCGTCGAAGAGCTGCTGCCCCGGGTCGCCTCTGAAAAGCTCGCCCGGTTCTGCGACGCCTTCGTCGAGCAATCGGCCTTCACCGCCGACGAGGCCCGCTTGCTGATGAAGCGCGCCCGCGAGCTGGGCTTCATTCCAAGGCTCCATGTCGACCAACTCACCGCCGGACGCGCGGGGGCACAACTGGCTGCCGAGCTGGGCTGCGCCTCGGCCGACCACCTCGAGCAGATCTCACCCGAAGGAATTTCCGCCCTCGCCCGTACCCAAACGGTGGCGGTCCTCGCTCCGACGTCCAGCCTCTTCGCCCGGGTCAAGCCCTACGCGCCCGGCCGAGCGTTGCGCGAGGCCGGCGTCACCGTCGCCCTGTGCACCAACTGCAACCCCGGTTCCTCGATGTCCGAGAACGTTTCGCTGGCCATGGGGCTGGCCTGCCTCGAAAACGGGCTCACCCCGGCCGAGGCCTACCTGGGCTTCACCCGCTCTGCGGCCGCCGCGCTGGCCATGCCCGAGCTGGGGCGGCTATTTCTCGAAGGCCCGGCCGACGTCGTCGTCTATCAATGCAAGAGCTTCAGACAGCTTTCGTACCACCTGGGCGTTAGCGAAGTACGGCACGTCCTCAAAGACGGGCTGGTGGCTTTCGAGTTTGGCAGGGTCGTGACCCGGTTGGGCGGAGTCGTCACCCAGCACGGCAGAGTTGTTGGCTTGCCCGGGTGAGCTTTCCGGGTCGAATCAGGAGTAAAAGCAAAGGACCCGCATGTGTCGCCTTTTTGGAATTCAGTCCGATCGACCCGCGCGCCAACACCGCGCCTTCGCCGCGCTGCGTTCGCAATCGCACGAGCATAAAGACGGCTGGGGCGTGGCGCGCTTCGATGGCCCGAAGATCGAGATCGCCGTCGGCCTCGAGCCCGCTCACAACAGCGCGCGCTTTCAAGAGCTCGGCTCACTGCAGACCCGCGCGTTGCTCGCCCACATTCGCCTCGCCTCGGTCGGGGGCATTTGCCAGACCAACGCCCACCCGTTCGTCTCAGAGGGTTGGGCCTTCACCCACAACGGGACCATTCGTCGCTTCGCCGAGCACAAAGAGACTTTCGAGGCCTTGCTCCCCGAGCAGCGGCGCGCAGCGATTCGCGGGCAGACCGATACCGAACGGTGCTTCCAGCTCTTCTTGCACCACCTCGAAGGCTCCACCCTCTCCGACGTGGCCCGCGCGCTCGGGAAGGTGATGCGCGCGGTCGACCAGGTCTTCGATCAAGGGCAAGCCGAAAAATCCTCGACCAACTTCCTCGTCGGCAATGGCCTGGTGATGGCCGCCTCGCGCCGGGGGCGCTCCTTGTTCTCGGCCCAGGCAGACGGAACTCACATGATCGCCAGTGAGCCGCTGTGGCACGATCACTCGTGGACCGAAGTTCCTGAAGAGCACGTGGTCGGAGTCGACCAGACCGCCCTCTTCCAACGCTTCGACCTCGCCAGGCTGTAGCCCTCTTTTCAGGCCTCGCGCATTTCGACCGGACGACTGCCGAGCGCCTTGCGCAGGGCCTCTTCAAACGCGCCCCGCCGCGGATCCTCGGCAGGAGCATTGGTCCACACCACCGCCCGGCGCACCGACGGCAACGCGAAGTTCTTCAGCAGCGCCCGGAGCACCGTCTTGCGCATCGGCGCCGCGTGCTTGACGTGGCCCAGGTGAGCCTCGAACGCTCCGCACGGCCCCACCACCATTGGCGCTCCCCAGAAAAAATCGGGGCGCAGCTCGGGCCGCACCCACAACTGGTAGCGCCCCGTTCCACTCGCCGGCACGAAGCGGCAGCCCAGCCGACGCTTGTGGGTGAACAGGCCGTCGTTGAGCAGCGCGCGGCAAAAACCCAGATCCACAGCGGATACCGACAATTCCTGCGCCAGCTGAAAGACCGCCAGTTCCAGCGCCGCCGTCCGCTCGGCCAACATCAAAGGGTGCTCGAGCGCATCCAGCCGAAACCCGTTGCGGTCATACGCCAGCGCCTCGTGCCCATCGAAGAGCACCGCCCCGCACACCGGCTCGCCCTTGTGGGTCACCGTCAACACCCGGCCTCCTTTTTCGAACCGCCGGGCCAGCGCGGGCAGCGAATCGATTCTCGCCCGCGCCCCAAAGCGCGCCTCGAGGTAGGGCCGGTGAACCTCGTTGAAGAAGTGGACCAGGTCCAAGGGCTCTTCACCCACCGTCCACTTCCAGTCGCGCGAACGAAACACCTTCCGCAACCGGCGCCGGTGCGCCTTGGATCGAACCGCTTTGATCTGAGCCTCGACGGTCGGCCGAATGTCCAACACCGCATCGAAGAACGGGTGGTAGCGCAGCGCGCCCTCGAACGGCAGCGGCAGCGGCTCGGCGACCAGCATCACGTCCGGGTTCACCGCCCCACTCAGGCCAAACCGCGGCGGCCCTTCGAAGAAGTCCCGGCACTCATCCGCGTGGGGGCTCGCACCGACGAACGTCATCGCAATCTGGCGACTGCTTCCCTTCAGCGCACCCTGGACAAAGCGAACACCCACCCCGTTTCGAACGAGGGCCCGCGCGTCGCTTGCACCCCCTTGCAGACGGTTTGCCATGACTCGTTTACATTCTTTGGGGGCGCGCGGCGCAAATCGAGAGAAACTTACGGCCGTCCCGCTTTTCCTCGCCCCCCATGCTCTTCAACTCTCACGTTTTTCTGTTCGCCTACCTCCCGCTGGCGCTGCTGGCCGTGTTCGGCCTGGGACGACTGGGCTTTCGCGGAGCCCTCGCCGGGCTGACCCTCGCAAGCTTCGCCTTCTATGCCTGGTGGGACTGGCACAACCTCTTCATCCTCGTCCCTTCGCTGCTGGTGAACTTCGTCTTCGGACGTTTGCTCACCCGAAACGCCGAGAAACGCGAAGGGCGATCTTCGAGGGTGCTGCTGATCATCGCGATCGTCTTCAACCTCTGCCTGCTCGGCTATTTCAAGTACCTCGACTTCGCGATCTCGACCGTCAGCACGCTCACCGGGGTGCAGTACGCGCTCAAGCACATCGTCCTTCCGCTCGGCATCTCGTTCTTCATCTTCGAGCAGATCGCTTACGTGGTCGATTCGTCCCGTGGCAAGGCCCGGCCCTACGGCTTCCTCGAGTACTGCGTCTTCGTCACTTTTTTTCCCCACCTGATCGCTGGGCCGATCATCCAGCACGATGAGCTGCTCGCGCAGATGGATTCGCGCATTCAGCGTCCCAATCGTGAAAATCTTTCGATCGGGTTTTCACTGTTCATCATCGGGCTGTTCAAGAAGGTCGTGCTGGCCGACACCATCGCGCTGCACGTCGGGCCGGTCTACGACGCGGGCCTCCACGCCGCCGTCCCCACGCTCTTCGCGGCCTGGCTCGCGACGATCGCCTACTCGATTCAGCTCTACTTCGACTTCTCGGGCTACTCGGACATGGCGATCGGGCTGGCCCGGGTGTTCAACCTCAAGCTGCCGGCCAATTTCGACTCGCCCTACCGCGCCCACAACATCATCGACTTCTGGCGGCGGTGGCACCTCACGCTCTCGCGGTTCCTCCGCAATTACCTCTACATCCCACTGGGCGGAAATCGCGGCGGTCAGGTGCGTCGCTACTTCAACCTCTTCCTCACCATGCTGCTCGGAGGCCTTTGGCACGGCGCCGGGTGGGGCTTCGTCCTCTGGGGTGGGCTCAACGGGTTGTTCCTCGTGCTCAACCACCTGTGGCGCAGCGTCTGGAAGCTCTCGAAGGACAACCTGCGCCCCACCGGCCGGTTGGCCCTCGAGGTCGGCCTCACCTGGACCTTCCTGTTGATCATGTTCAGCCGGGTCTTCTTCCGCACCCCGTCGTTCGCCGCTGCCGTCCGGGTGCTCAAAGGTCTCTTTGGCCAGGGGGGCTTTGCGATCGCCGAAGGCCTGCGGTCCGAATGGAAAGCGGTCGTGATGCTCGCGGTGCTCTACGCCTGGTGTCGCTACGCGCCCAACAGCCAGCAGTGGCTCGCCGCGCATGCGCCGGTGCTCAAGCCCGTCGAAGGAGCCTCGCCCTGGCAGGTGCAGTTCAACCCGCGCTGGGCGCTGGTCTTCGCCGCCCTCGGCCTCACGTCCCTGCTGCTCTTCAACCGGGTCAGCGAGTTTCTCTACTTTCAGTTCTGATCATGACCGCGCCCCAACCCCTTCAGATTGGCAAGATCCTCGACCCAACTCCCCCGGCGCCCGCGGGAAGGCCTCGGATCTTTTTGTCGATCGTCCTGGGAATTCCCTTCCTCGCCCTGGTGGCCACGCTGGCCTTCTGCGCCTGGGTCGACCCGTTTGGGCTGTACCGGTGGTTTCCCGAACGCCCGGGGTTCAACGCCCACAAACCGCGTCAGCAAAGCCACGAGCGCATGGTTCGCGCCGCAGACCTCTCGCGGCTGGCTCCCGATGCGATCATTCTGGGAACCTCCCGCGCGCAAGTGGGGCTCGACCCCGAGGCGCCCGCGTGGGCCGGCGTCGCCCAACGCCCGGCCAACTCTGCCTTTTCGGACGGCACGCCCTACGAGGCGCTGCGTTACCTCGAGCACGCCCACCGCCAATCGAAGATCAAATTCGCCGTGATCGGCGTCGACTACCTGAGCTTCGTCGGTGACGTTCGCAACAGCCCCGACTACTCGGACGATCGACTCGCAACCTCGAAGCGCCACGCGCCCCAGCCGTTCTTCCGTTGGGCCGACGCCCCTTCGGCGTTGATGAGCTTCGACGCGCTGAGAATCAGCCGGCGCACCCTGCTCGAGCAAGACCAGCCCAGCTACTTCACCGACCGCGGGCGACGAAACACCTTCACCATGGAACAGCGCATCGTCGACCAGCAGGGGGCCCGGGGCGCCATCCTCTGGAGCGAGCGCGACTACGCCGACAGCTACGTCTGCGCCGACCCCGCCCGCCTCCAGGCCCACCTGAAGGACTTCGAGGCGCTGGCCGCGTTCGCCAGGGCCGAGAGGATTCGCCTCGTCGTCATGACCTCGCCTTCCCACGTGCGCAGCCTCGAGCTCTTGCGCGCCGCCGGGCTGTGGCCCGAGGTCGAGCGGTTCAAGCGCGAGGTTTGTAGGATCACCACCGCCTCCGGTTTCGCGTTCTGGGAGCTCGGCGTCCCCGATGCGCGCACCACCGCCGAAGAAGTG
>JAYVCD010000406.1:0-4702 GCA_043750125.1 Archangiaceae bacterium
ACCATCTGCAGCCGCTGAATCACCTGGTCCCGCGCCTGGCGAATCAGAGTCGGATTTTGGCATGCGCGCATCTGTTCCCAGTACCCATTGGGCGGAAGCGCCAGGGCGTACTCGGCGATCTCGGCCAGGTTCAGCTCGGCCAGCGGCTTCTTGAAGAGCTCTCGAGCCCCGTCTTCGACCCCGATGATTCCCGGCGCGAGCCGAACCGAGTGGAGGTCGTAGGCAATCAAAGTGTCCTTCTTCAGGAAGCGGTGAATCTTGTGAGTCGCCACCGTCATTTCCAGTGACCCCTTGGCTCCAATGCGGGCGCTCAGGTTTCCGCCGAAGACCTGCTCACACCACCCATCGCCGCGCGGCTCGACGTTCACCAGGCCGAGGAGCTGTCGCTTCGTCCAGGGAAAGCCATCTTCGCGCGGGCTCTGGAAGTAGGTGGGGCAGCCGCGCTCGGTGATGTACGCGGCGACGAGGTTCTTCGGCAGGCGCGCGAAGTCCGGTCGCTTGAAGTCGATGGGCTGCCGGGCCTTTTCGTACTGTCCCATCAGCGCGCTGCGTCGCTCGCTCTCGATCGACTGGCGCAGGATGCGCTCGAGATCGAATTCACTGTCGAGTTGGGGAAGCTTGGTGCTGGTGTAGAGGTAAAGAATGGGAGTGAGCACCACGACGATCGCGGCGATTACGACTCCAATCCAGAGGAATGCCCGCAGGTTGCGCACTGGGCTGGACAGTAGCTGCAGTGGTACGACCTCGCCATGAATGCCGCGCGCGTCACCGGGATGGCGGACGCGGGGGCGGGGCTGATTCACCTCACGCTCCAGATGCCTCCCGAGGTCGAGCTGACCTTCACCCTGCCCGGCCAGTACCAGGAACTGGCGATCGAGGGCCACCCTGCCCGCCCGTACGCGATCGCCTCGGGACCGGGGCGGGGCAACCGCTTCGAGTTCCTGGTGCGTCGGGGTTTTCCGCTGGCCGATGCGATCGGCAAGCTGCAGGTGGGCGACACGGTGCACGTGTCCCTGGCGCTGGGTCCGGGCTTTCCGATGGAAGCGGTGCGGGGAAGAGATCTGCTGCTGGTGGCCACGGGAACCGGAGCGGCTCCGATGCGGGCGGTGATTCAGACCATCGCCCAGAATCGAAAAGAGTTCGGCGACGTGACCTTCTACTTCGGGGGGCGCCACGGAAAAGACTTCGCGTTCGAGCACGAATGGCCGCAATGGGAAGCCTCGGAGATTCGGCTGGTGCGCACGGTGAGCGAGTACGACCCCGAGTGGAGAGGCTTGAGCGGCTTCGTTCAAGACCACTTCAAGCCGGTGCGGTGGAAAGACGCCGCGGCGTTCGTCGTCGGCAGCAACCCGATGGTGCAAGCGGTCACCGCCGAGTTGGTGAAGCGCGGGCTTCCCCGCGAGCGGATTTTCTTGAACCTCTAAGCCGCCTACTGCCGCGGAATGCGGACTGTCAGCTCAGCGGTGCCGCGTCGAATCAAAAGGATCAGGGGCCGCGAAGCCAGACCCGCGTGCACCGCGACGACTTCGTCGACTTCGAAGCCGGTCACGTCGAGGCCGTCGACGCTCAAGACCAGGTCGCCGATCTTGAGTCCGGCTTTCTCGGCAACCGAGCCGGGCTTCAGCGCGGACACCGCGGCGCGGTGCCCTTCAACGCGCAGCCCATACCCGAGGACCTTGGGGTCGCCCGCCTCGGTTCCCAGCGCGGTCCGCAGATCTCCCAGGTCGTCGTCCCCCTGCACGGTGCCACGACCGAACAGCGGGGCGTGGCCCGGCGCGCGCACCCCGTAAATGATGAACCCGCCGAGGACCTGCTCGAAGCGGAAGTTGCCCGAGTCATCGGTGGTCTGCAGCAGGGTGTCTCGCTCTTCGAGTCCTCCGGGGTAAACGATCGCCACCGCCGCCAGGGCCACGGGCTGACCTGTCGCGCTGTCGAGGACCCGCCCTTTGACTGTCCACCCGGAAGCCTGAACCGGCAGTGCGACGGTGCGCGTCTCTTTGGCTTTCAAGACGATTTGGGTCTGGCCGAAGCCCAGCCGGGTGCGGGCCCAGACTTCGTAGCTGCCCGCGGGCAGGTGCTTGAAGACCGCCGGCAGCCCGGCGCGACTGGCGATTCCACTGGGCCCCTTCACGAAGACGCGGTTGACCCGGTCGACCCCGTTGGGGTCGCTGGAGATCCCCGCGATCTCGACCCGCAGCTCGCCCGCGGCGATGGTGAACTTCGCGGTGCCCGGGCACGAGACCTTCTTCGATTCGCCGAGCAGGTCCAGCTGGCAAGCTTCCGCTTCGGCTCCTCTCACTTCGAAATTTCCGGTCGCCGAGGTCAGCGCCTCGCCGGGCTCGACCGGCGCATCGTCGACGAAGCAGACCATCGACACCCGTGCGCCCGCGATCGGAGCCCCGTCGTCATCGACCGCCTGACCCGAGACGGTGCAGGGCTTCGGACGCGGGTTGCTCTTGAGGTCGAGCACGAACGCGTCGTCGCCGATGAGGGCAGATTGTTGCCGCGCTTCGAACAGCGTGCCGGCGTCGTCTTTCCAGCTGGCCTGAATCCGAATCGGCCCCAGAGCCATGTGGGAGAAACGGACCACGCCCGCGTCATCGGTGGTTGCGGTGAATGCACCTGATTGGACCCGGGCTCCGGGCCGTTCATGGTTTTCGTGGCGGACGCGAATCGTCACCGAGACGCCGCGTGCCATCGAGAGCGTGAGCTCGACCGGTCTCTTCGGTCGAATGCTCACCGTCGCGGACTGGATCGGACTGAATCCGTCGGCGCTCGCGTCGAGGAAATAGTCGCCGGCGGGAAGCATTCCGAAGTCGGCCGTTCCCTTTTCATCGGTGGTCCGACGCAGGCCGATCAGCCCCAGGCGCAGCTGGACGCCGTCGAGCGGTTGCCCGCGATCATCGAGGATCTTCGCTTTCAGCCGATCACCCGGAGACAGCACGAGGGAAGTCGTCTCTGCAGCTCCGCTGGGGGACAGGGTCGCGCTGGCGACCTCTCTTCCCCGTTCGGCGAGGATCGTGATCATGCTGTTGGGCAGATCCACCGTGGCCTCGCCCTCGCGGCCGGTCTGGGCCACGGTGAGATAGGGAGGGTGGCCCCCGTCGCACAACGAGAGCATTTCGCGCACTTCCCATTGGACCTGCGTTCCTGCGGCGGGCGCACCGCTGGAATCGAGGACCCGAACCGTCGACTTGAAGTTCAGCTCAGGCGGTCTGTCGAGGCAGCCGCTGGCGATCGAACGACGCTTTTGGGTTTCGATGCCGGGGGCCTCTGGTTCTTCCTCGGGTTCGAAGTCATCGACCGGCTCGCTCTCTTCTTCCTCGGTCGGCACGTCGGGTGCCCGAGCTGAAGCGGGAGCCGTGGCCACCGCCGCGGACGTTCCGGAAACGGTGGGCCAGAGCAGGACCATGGCAAGGAGTACACCCATTCCACCGCACGCGATCAGCAGCCACTTCATCGGCGCACTTTGCCAACAATCGAGTCGGCAGGACTAGAGTGCACGGCCGATGTCTAAGTCCTTTCCCCTCTTATTGCTGTGCGCGACCGTGGCTTTGGGCCAGTCGAATCCTGAGCTCGAAAAAGCCAATCGCTTCCTCTTCGATCAGAAGTTCCCCGAGGCCTCGCGGGCCCTCGAAGCGGCGGCGCGCGTTCCGGGCAATGGGCGCGAGACGGTGGTGCGAATCTACGAGCTGCAGGGCGTGGTCTACGGCCAGCTGGGTCAGGCGACCAAAGCGCGCGAAGCCTTTCAGGCGGTGCTGTCGCTGGACCCGAAGCATGAGCTCAGCGGTAAATATGCGCCGAAGGTGCTCGCAGCGTTCGCGGCTTCGAAGGAATGGGCCAGTGCCAACCCTCCGCTCGACTTCAAGGCCGCGAAAGCCGCGATCGACGAGAAGGGCCGGGTGATGCAACTGGCGGCGAAAGTGAAGAACGACTCGATGCGATTGGTGCGGAAGGTTCGTTTCCATCTGAGGCCCGACGACAGTCGCTGGAGCGAGCAGGACTCCGAGCTTCAGGGGGTCTACGCCGCTGCGAACACCGAAGCGCTGGGCGTCGAGTGGTGGGCCGAGCTGTTGGGCGACAACGATCGGGTGCTGATGAAGGTCGCCAGTGAGGCGGTTCCGGTGCGCGAAGGAAAGCTGAAGGAGCGGGTGGTCGTCGCCGACGTTCCGAAGAAGGAAAAAGAAGAGGTGAAGGTCGCCGAGGCGAAGCCCCGTCTGGACGAGCCGGTTCAAGAGGTCACTTCCGACGTGAAGCCGGACGCGATCGTGGTCAGCAACCCTTCCTCCTCGAGCCCGCTTCGTCCGGTGGGGTACGTGCTGATCGGGGTCGGAGTGGTGGGCGTGGGGGTCGGCGCCTATTTCGGGGTTCAGTCCAGCGCGACGCGGATCAAAATCACCAACGCCGCCCGAGATTCTCAGGGCCGGGTGACGGGCATTACCCAGAAAGAAGCGTTCGATCTCGAGCCGCAGGCCAGGTCGCAGGCCTTGATTGCCAACGTGTTGTTTGGTGTCGGCGGAGGCGTCGCGCTGCTGGGCGGCATCTTCTGGCTGGTCGGCGGCAGCGCGTCGGACGGGGTGAGCGTCTCGGTGGCTCCGACCGTCGGCGGCGTGGTCGTCAACGGCGGCTTCTAGAGCGCCGATCAGGAATCCGCCCCAGCAAAGTCGATCACTTACGAGACGGATCGACGAGATCGGCACAC
>JAYVCD010000407.1:0-3376 GCA_043750125.1 Archangiaceae bacterium
ACTCCCCTCGATCACGCACGAGAACGGATGGTGCCGCTGCGGCAACTGGAAGACGACTACATCGCGTGGGTGGTGGCGCAGTGTGGGGGCAACAAGACCCGCGCAGCCGCGCTGTTGGGCATCGACGTGTCGACGATTCATCGCAGAGGTCGGGGTCAAGGCGATCTCCTACCGGAGGACGGCTGAATCGCGCTGCAATCGTCTTGGTGATTCTTTGCCGCGCGACAGCCCCTTCCTATGGCGGTGTCCCACTTTGATCAGTCCGGCTTCAAGCGGATCCTTGAAGGTGAGCCCGAAACAATTGACGAAACGAAGGCCCGATTGGGCGCACCCAGGAAACCACACCACCCCCAGCGCAAGTTCCGCGAGGGCCTCATCCTCGTTGCCGGCGTGCAATGTTCTGCTATAGCGCCCGCGGTCCTTCGGGGGCGGTTAGCCAAACCCGGCAGTTCGTTGTTGGTAGTCGGCCAGGTAGCTCAACTGGTTAGAGCGGCGGTCTCATAATCCGCAGGTAGTCGGTTCGAGTCCGACCTTGGCCATCGTAACAATTGGACGAAGGCGGGTGGCCCTTAGAATTTAAGGGTCAACCGCTGATGTTCGGGTTCAGGCATCTTAGGAAACTCCACAACCGTCTTGCTGCCGGAGTGGAGAGGCGCTCGACCATGAACCGAGCGACTTCCCCCGTCGAACAGCTCTCGTAGATCTTCCCGGGTCCTTCAATCACCCGGTAGGGGCGAGCCGGGCGTCCTGCCTACACGGGGCCGGCTTTTCGTCTTGGCGGTTTTTTTGATTTCAGTTTCTGCCGGGATCTAATCGCCACCGCACAGGGCAGTAGCTGCCTGTAGCGGACTTTCCAACCCGAAAAGAGGCTCTCCATGGACAGCGCCCACACTGGCGTTTCGCTGAACGAAGTTCGACCGATCGAGACGACCGTCAAGGTGAAGGACACCGACGAGGTGGTCTCGACCCACGTGCTCGTCGCCGAGGGGCAGGTCGAGAAGCTTCGCGATTTGTCGCGCCGGACCCGCGTTGCCCAGAGCGAGTACCTGCGAGAAGCGGTCGACGATCTGCTCAGCAAGTACAACAAGCGCGAGGGCTCGAAATGATCAGTCTGTCCCTCGCCGGAAAGAAGAAGGGCATCACCCGCCTGGAGTTCGACTACCAGGGCAAGCAGGTGCGCGCCGCGGCTGTTCCCGCCCAGGTGGTGGAAACGACCTACCCGCCCTTGAGCGCGTCGCCCGATGACGAGCGGTCGGCGATCAAGCAGGCGATCGTCCGCTGGCTCAACGAGATGTAGGGCGCGTCAAGGATCCGCGGGGATGACCGGGATCCACGCGCAGGAGCTGTTGACGAGGCAAGGCTCGAAGTCGAGGACCTTGCCGCTGGTCGCAAGGTAGTGGCCGGTGAGGTTGACGATCAGACTGGCCAGATCGAAGGGCTGCGAAGGATCGGGCGTGTCGAAGCCGTGTCTTCCCGTGGGGAGCACCATCGGAAACAGCGCGCCGGTGATGCCTCCGAGGCGGGGGCTGGGCTTCACCAGCCGCAGCGGACTGCTCAGCCGCGGAACATCGAATTGATCATTCGCGCCGGTAACCGAAGCTAAATTTTCGACATCCATCAGCACGTTCTCGCCCTTGCTGTTCTGCCACCGCCCGGTGCGCTCGACGCCTTCGAGGGTTCCGGTGTCGATCAACACCCGGTTCGGGGTCTTCCCGTACCGCGGATCTTTTTCCCGCAGCTCGATGAAGCCTGCCGCCCGCGCAATCGCCGCGCCGGTGGCGATCGGCACGTTCATGTCGCCGATGGTGTTGAAGACCAGCACCCGGGTGTGAACCTCTTCGCCGGTGCCGTATTTCAACAACCGCCGCTCGAAGTTCGGCGCGAAGTTGATCGGATCTCCGCGGTCCGCGGCCATCTGCGCCAGGTCCATGAAGCGGCGAAGCTCAGGGCTGTTTCGACGCAGCCCGAACCCCGACTGCAGCGCGGCCAGCGGCTCGCCTTTGGAATGAACCTTCGCCTGGAAAGTCACCTCGAAGCCCAGCTCTTCAATTCGAATGCTCGGCTTCGACTCTTCGGGAATTCGGCAGCCCTGCAGCGGCTGCGAGGGCAGCGGCCCGGGGTAGACCTCGAACCGCACCAGGTCCCCCTGGTCGCAGGACACGGCGAGGCGAAGCAGCCCGCCCGCCATCACCCGCCCGCAGCGGTAGTCGCCCGTTTTCAGGTTGGTCACCACCGCGGTATCGCCCTCGCTGGGCGTGAGCTCGAGCGCGGCAACCTTCGCCCGCCCCAGCTTGTTGGTGTTGGGCACGTACTGCCAAAGGTCGAGCTTCCCTTCCGAGTTCTTCAACGTCACCCACAGCGGTCCCATCATCCGCAGGTTGACCGCCTCTGCGACGCCGTTCTGAATGCTGCGCACGCCGATGTCCGCCAGCCCCGCTCCGCCCGACACCGGAATCGCCACGTCGAGCGCAGGCTCGAGCCCGCCCATCATCGTGCTCATGATTCCGCCCAGCGAACCGCCGCTGATGTTCAACGAAGCAGAGCCGCCGATGTCGACCACTCCATCGCCATCGAAGTCGCCGGCCAGGTCGTCCTGCCCGTCTTTGTTCGCGTCGTACGACCAGCGCCGCTGCCCATCGAAGCTGCGCAGAATGCGAATGAGCTGCATCAAGTCCAAGGCCGTCTGTCGCACCATGTCGCGGGTGTGGAAGATGTGGCTGGTCAGGAAGTCGGCGCCTGAGTCCACGATTCCGTCGCCGTCTTGATCGGTGGCGCGGTGGTTTTCGACCAACGCATTGAAGAAGGGCTCGAGCCCGGGGGCGATGAACAACGATCGGGCCAGCTCTTTGTCCACCGGGGACAGCGCGATTCCGTGGCTGACGCTTTCCATTCCGATGCTCGCCAGTCCTTGCCGGGCGAAGAAGCCTCCGTAGTACAGCGGGTCGAGCTTGTTCCCGGTGTACCCGTGGCTGAGGATCACCACCGGCGCGGCGCCTTTTCGATTCTTCGGCACCGTCAGCCAGACCGTCACCTTCTCCGATCGTACAAACGCCTCGCCCGACACCGGGTCCAGCTTCCAGGTCTGCTTTTCCAGGGGCAGACCCTGGTTCGCGTCGTTCTCGGGCTTGTCCTTCGAAGGGCACTGGGCATCCACCCCCTCGGGCGTCGCGCAGCGCGGGAAGAGCTGGGGCGAGTCGAAGGTAAGAGCGACGTGGTAGTCGATGAACTTGTGGGAATCGATCACCTGCTGGTCGGCCACAGAGATCCTGCCCCCCGACTGGGTGGCGATCAGATCCCGGGCCGTCTTCCAGAAGAAGTCGCCAGGGACGATCTTGACGTTGACGTTGCTGCCCCCCGCGTTCGGCAGCCGCAAGTT
>JAYVCD010000408.1:0-19100 GCA_043750125.1 Archangiaceae bacterium
CTCGCGCGCCGCCTGCTGCTGCGTCATCGGGTGCGAATCAAGCTCGACTGCTCTTTTGCGCCGATGGTGTTCTGGCATCGCCCTTCGCCCCGCGTGGCGCGCTTTTTCGGCGTCGTGGGCTGCGAAGGCGGGAACCTGCTCGCGTCGGTGATGCCCGACGGAGCGCTCACCGGTTGCTCGTTCGGAGGCCCCACCGAGGCCAGCATCTTCGACGAAGAGGGGACCCGCCGAGCCTTCGACCAGGGCTTCGGTGCGTTTCGCGATTACGTCGCGCAGGCCGCTGAACCCTGCGCCAGCTGCGAATACCTTCCTTTGTGCAAAGGCGGCTGCCGGGTGGTGGCGAAGGCGAAGGGCAATTGGTGGCAGCCCGACCCTGGCTGCCCGAAGGTGATTGAGCATCGGCGGGCGAAACCCTGACGCCGGGCTATTGCAGTTGAGGGCCCGGGGGCGACGCGAGCAGCAGGGCCAGCTTGTCGAGGTCGATGGGTTTGACGAGGTGCCTTTCGAACCCAGCGGCACGAGAGCGGGCTTCTGCCTGTGGCCCGCTGTAGCCGGTGAGCGCGACGAGGCGAACCTTGCTGGCCCGGGGATCCGCGCGGACCCGGCGGGCCATTTCGTAGCCGTCGATTTCCGGCAGCCCCACGTCGATCAACGCGATGTCCGGCCGAAACGTCAGCACCTTCTTCAGCCCTTCGAGCCCGTCCACCGCCACCTCGACTTCGTGGCCGAGGTCTTCGATCAAGGTCTTGAACGATTCCCGAATGTCTTCCTGGTCTTCGACGATCAACACCCGGCGTCGGGCCGCCTCTCCGGGTTGGAGCGGCTTGAGGCGAGGCGAGGACTCACGCGGAGGGGGCGCCAATGGAAGGCGGACCACGAACTCGCTCCCCTGGCCGATTCCTGCGCTGTGGGCGATGACGTTGCCCCGGTGCGTCTCGACCAGTTCCTTGACCAGCGTCAGCCCGATGCCCAGGCCCCCTTCTGCCCGGTCCAAGGCGGTGCTGACTTGAACGAAGGGGTTGAAGATTTCGCTCAGCATCTCTGAAGGAATCCCCCGCCCATTGTCCTTCACGCGCAGCACGGACCAGGCGAGGCCGTCGCTGATTTCCTGGACCACGCTCAACGAAATCTTTCCGCCCGCGGGGGTGTACTTCAGGGCATTGCCGAGCAGATTACAGACCACCTGTTCGAGGCGCTCGGGGTCCGCATCGAGCCAAAGGCGATCAGGCGCGAGGTCAATCGACAGTTCGTGGACCCAGGACACATTGGCGGCTCGCACCGTCTCGACCGCTCCGCGGATCACCTGCGCCAGGTCGACGGGTTGTCTGCGCAGCTCGACTTTGCCGCGCGTGATGCGCGAAACATCGAGCAGGTCGTCGACCAGCCGGGCCAGCTTCCCGACCTGGCGGGTGCAGTTGTCCTGAAGCACAGACGCGTTGGGCTCCGAAGACGCAGACCGATCGAACCGGTCGATCCGGTCGAGGACCGCGAGGCTGTTGCTGAGGGCGGCAATCGGAGTTCTCAGCTCGTGCGCGAGCATCGCCAGAAATCGGTCTTTGCGATGGTCGGCTTCTGCGGCCTGGGTAGGCGCGTTTCGTTCGGCCTCGGCGATGCGCTCGGACGCTTCCCGAGCCCGCTCGGCGTCCGATTGCCTGCGCCCCATCTGCAGTCGAGCGGCGAGATTTCCCGCGACCAGGTCGAGGAAGGCCCGGAATCTCTCATCGAACGGAAGGTGGGGGCTGACCCCCGCGACGAGAACTCCGATCGGGCGCAGCTCCCCGGGGCAGAGCAAGGGCAGCACCCGCGCGGATTGAACGGGAAGCTGTCCCGCGCTGGGGGGCAGACAGTCGAATCTTAGCGTTCTTCGAGCAGCCGCTTCACTTCAGCAGACAGCTTTTCGAAGTCGCCGGGCGCCCATCCGAATTGGCGCAAACGGACCCGGCCTTTTCGGTCGATCACCAGCTCAGTCGGAAGCTGGGTTACGTCCAACGGGGGCTCAGCCGACACGGACCGCGCGTCGGTCGCGATGGGAAAGGTCACCCGGGTCTCGCGCAGGAAGGCCGCGGTTTCGGGGGAGGAGGCTTCCTGCGCGATCCCAATCACGGTCAGGCCCTGCTTGCGGTACTGGCGAAAGAGGGTTTCCAGCTGGGGAAAAGACGTTTTGCAGGGGCGGCAATAGCTGGCCCAGAAATCAATGATGATTACTTTCCCCAGGTCGTCCGAGGGGCGCCAGGTCCCCCCGTCCAGCAGGGGCCAGGCGGCGTCGACCAGCGGTTGCCCCAGGCCCGCGTCCGGCGCGTCCTGCTTCGCGGCGTTCAAGCCCCAGTCGTAATCGCGAAAGACGATTCGGTAATCTTTGGACCGCGCGCGTTGAAGCGCCGGGGTGAGCGAAGGCTCGGCGTAGAGAGTCAGAAAACCAATCAGGTCCGCCTTCTGGGCATGGGTCCGCGCGAACTCGACGAAGTCTTTTTGGAACCAGTCGAAGATCGTCGAGAGAACCAGGGTTCGGTCGGCGTCGTTCACCGACACGTTCTGAGCGTTGTTGACGAAAGCGCGGGAAGCCGCATCGAGCTGCTCGGAAAGCCTTGGACCGACGAACGCCTCGGGCTTCAACCTCGGACAGGAGCGAGACCCACAGTTGATCGCGAAGTGGATGCGCGCATCTTTGAAGGTCCCGCGAATGATCTCGCCTTCCAGTTGATCGAGCGTGAGCTGTCGTTTGCCGACCGGGAAGGTGAGGTCTTTGAAGAACGCGTTCCCGCTCTGTAAACCGCCATCGCGCCCGGTGACTTCTTTCACCGAGGACAGCGGCCAGCGCCGAAGGATTTCTCGAATCACCACCGCGTTGTAGAGATTGATCCAGTAACCCAGTTGGTCCGCGCTCGAGCCGTAGAGCTGCGGTGCCTGGTCCGGCGACGAGCGCGTCATCTGGGTCAGGTAATTCTCGAGGCGCGCCCGGTCGGCCGCATTCGCGTGCCACCGCTCGTAGCTCACGGTTCCATCGGGGCCCAGGTAGGTCGAAAGCAGCTCTCCGTACGGGCGTTGAAGCGCGGCCGCCGTGCGCCCAGCGTCCGCACTCGACGACGACGTGCCGGCCCACGCCCCCCAGGGAAGCAGAGCGACCACACACGCGAGGATCCAGGGAGCTTTCAATAGAAGTGCGCCGAAGCGCTGGCGGAAGTCCCCAAGTCTACTGAAGGCGAAGCTCCGAATTCACCCGAAGCCCGCCTTTCCCCTGACGCGCAGCGCCTTCGTCGCGAGCTGATCGCAAAACGTCACGGCTCGATCGAGACCAGCGTCGCGATCCCCTCCCCAGAGTTGAATGCCGCGGGCGTCGAGCGGACCAGCGTCGACTCGACGTTCGAGTGGACACCCTGGAACATCGACGCCACGGCGCCGACGCAGAACAGCCAGGCACACAGAAGCAAGAGGGGAGCGAGAAAGAAACGGGCGTTGAGCACAGCGACCTCGGGGGTGGGTGTTGTTGAAATGCACCGACCCCCTTCGCAGCGATCACGCCAGTCGGTTCTCGCTCCAACCCGTTGAAATAACGTGGTTTGGCAGCGAGCAAAGAGGCGGGCACCGGTCGAGATCCGGACTGCCGTCTGTGAACGGGGACCTTGCGCCCGCCCTTCAAAGGCTGAAGCGCTTCACCCGGCCGGCGAGCTGCGCTGCGACCCTGGTGCCCCAGGCCTCGAAGCGGGCGCGGGGGACGCCTTTCCATTCGAGCCCTTCGAGGGTCTGGGGAAGCGGGACGTAGGTTCGCAGCAGAGCCAGGGTCCGGTACAGCTTCGCAAGCTCGAGGTTCGCGGCGAGCGCCGCCGCCATCTTGTCCGCCCCTCGCGGCTTCACCTTCCACTCGTAGGGGTGACGGGGAATCTCTTCGAGGTGTCGGTAGCTGCCCAGCACTTCGGCGGTGCCTTTCTCACCCCAGCCATCGATGCCGGGAATCCCGTCGGCGGTGTCGCCCACCAGCGCGAGAAAATCAGGAACGCTCGAGGGCAAGATCCCTTTTTGCGCCAGCTGGCTGGCCTCGGTGATGACCTTGTTTCGCATCCGGTCGAGCTGGACGACCCGGTCGGCGTGCAGGCACTGCCCCAGGTCTTTGTCGGGAGTGAGGATTCTCACCTGGCTGACCCGCGCGTCGTCCGCGAAGCGTACGGCGGCGGCTGCGAGCGCATCGTCGGCTTCGAATTCCCTCATCGACCAGACGACGATTCCCAGCGCAGAGACCGCTTCTTCTACGTCGTCGAACTGAGATCTGAGCTCTTCGGGAATTCCAGCGTCGCTCTTGTAGCCTTCGAAGAGGTCGTTTCGGAACGAGACGATCGGGTTGTCGAAGGCCACCGCGAGGTGGGTCACCGCTTCGATCGGGTCGTCGAGCAGCCCCAGCAGGGACTGAACGACCCCCACCGTGGCCTTCAAATCTCGCCCGTTCGGGTCCGCGTGGGCAGGGCGCTTGCTGAAATGAGCCCGAAATAATTCGTAGGTGCCGTCAACGAGGTGAACTCGCATTTGACGCGTTTAGCAAAGACTGCTGTGCAAACCCGGCCCAAGTCCTCTGACTCTCTGGCGATTCGGTCGAGGGGGGTGTACCTTGCCGCAGTTACAACCTAACTGGAACGGCCCCGAAAACATGTTCGACTGGCTCCACACACTTTTCTCTCGCGATCTTGCGATCGATCTCGGCACTGCCAACACCCTCATCTACATCCGCGGCATCGGCATCGTGAGCAACGAGCCGTCGGTCGTCGCCGTGCAGCAGGACGCGCGGGGCGGGAAGAAGGTGCTCGCGGTGGGCAAAGAAGCCAAAGAGATGCTCGGCCGCACGCCGGGAAACATCGTCGCCATTCGTCCGATGAAAGACGGAGTGATCGCCGACTTCGAAATCACCGCCGCGATGTTGAAGTACTTCATTCAGTCGGCGCACAACCGGAAGATGCTGGTGAAGCCGCGGATCATCATCGGCATTCCTTCGGGCATCACCGAGGTCGAGCGCCGCGCAGTGCGTGAAGCGGCCGAGAGCGCGGGCGCCCGCGAGGTGTATTTGATCGAGCAGCCGATGGCGGCCGCGATCGGCGCCGGACTTCCCGTCACCGAGCCGTCGGGCAACATGATCGTCGACATCGGCGGCGGGACCAGCGACGTGGCGGTGATTTCGCTGGCCGGCATCGTCTACGCGAAGAGCGTTCGAATCGGCGGCGACAAGCTCGACGAGGCGATCATTCAGTACGTGAAGCGCAAGTACAACCTGCTCATCGGCGAGCGCACCGCAGAGACGATCAAGATGTCGATCGGCACCGCGTACCCGACCGATGAAGTGATGACGATGGAAATCAAAGGGCGAGATCTCGTCGCTGGCGTTCCGCGCACGCTCTCGATTACGTCCGATGAAATTCGCGACGCGATCTCCGAGCCGGTGAATGGAATCGTCGAAGCGGTGAAGATGACGCTCGAGCGGACGCCTCCGGAGCTCGCGGGCGACATCGCCGATCGCGGCATCGTGCTCGCCGGCGGAGGCGCGCTGCTGAAGAACCTCGACACGTTGCTGCGCGAAGAGACGGGCCTGCCGGTCTTCCTCGCTGAAGATCCGTTGTCCGCCGTCGTGATTGGCGCTGGCAAGGCGCTCGAGTCGCTCGACATCCTTCGCCAGGTTTGCCAGCCCGGTTAGTGTCGTCTACAGATTTCGGTGTGACTTTGGGTTGACAGTTCGACCTCCCCAAGCTCCCGCCGATAGGGGCCGAAGGTGGCACCCCCGATGCTGATACGGGGTCGTGTTCCTCAGCCTCGCCATGGTTTCTTCCAGACCGATGCTCGGCACCTGTCAGCACTGCGGGTCACAACTGGCGGTGGGAGCCGTGGCTTGCTTCCGCTGCGGCCGAATGGTCGCCCGGGTCGAAGAGGGGGGCACCGGCGCGAGCGTGATCGTCGCTAACAAGGCGTACGACCCCACCGAGGGCTCTCAGGCCGCAGGCTCGGGGCGAATGGTGAAGTTGATCAAAGCCGCCTACCCGGGCAGCACCTGGAAGGACGCGGTCCAGGCGTACGACGGGCTTCGCGATGACATTCCCGGAATGTCTCAACCGGTGTCGGTGACGGGGCGATGAGGCTGCGGCCCGCGCGAGGTCAGGCGACCACCGAGCTCGCGCTGAGCGCGCTGGTGTTCGTGGTGGTGCTGCTGTTCGGGATCTACTTTGGCGAAGTGCCGGTGATGATGTTGAAGGTCAAAGAGGCGGCGAACTTCTCGGTCACCCACGCCACCGGCTCGCGCACCCACCTGTTCAACGGGCTGAACATCGCCTCGGCCACCCGTTTGCTCCGTTCGACCCGACGCGCGTGGGTAGCGAGACCCAGGCCCGGTATCGGGACTTCGACGGAATGAGCGACCGCGCCGGGGGAGCGAGCTTCACCCAGGCGATGACCCGCGCTGAAAACCTGAGCGTGGAATGCACCGCCGACAACCGGATTTCGTTTGGGGTCGATCGGCCCGGCAACACCAAGCGCGCGGCCACCGGGCAGGCGGCGTACGACGCGACCTTCAACTTCTTGCGCAACCGGTACAAGAACAGCGGAGGGGTGGCGTGCTCGGTCTCGGCCACGGCCACTCCGTTTCGGATGCCCGCCTCGCTGGTGGACACCGGCCCCGGGGCGCTGTCGCAAACCCAACTGAGGACGCGCGGAGCCTTCACGTTGTGCGGAGCGGGTCGGCTTTCGGGCAACACCTGCTGCGGAGAGCTGTTGGTGCTCACCGGCGACTGGGGCTTCGATGGTCCGATGGGCAGCCCAATCAACGGGGACGTGAAGAGCTTTCAGGACAATGAAATCGTCAATGACCCCTGCGCGGGGTTCGTGAAGCGGCTGTACGAAGAGAACGGCGACAGCCAGGGCAGCGCGGGGCGAAAGATGCTGCGGGTGGTCGCCGGGGTGGTCTCGGGACAGCCCGAATACCTCGATGAGAGTCAGTTCAACATGAGCTTCCTGGGCGACCGCGGGACCCGCGACGTGGTGCAGGTGGACCGCTTCGTCGTCGACGAGCCGCAGCTGCGGTACCAGACCAGCGGCGCCGACATGCGCAGCAACTACGTCAATTAAAACGAGGGCACCGGGCTGGCAGTCGGGATCCCCCCTTGCTTTCTCGGGCTGGCCGGTTGCGGGCAATAATTTCACTGGCGTTGCTGCTGGCGGTTCCGCCTCCCAACGGCCAGTTCCAGATGCAGGGAGCGCCGCAGGTGACCGGCTACGACCCGGTCGGCTTCCGCACCTACACCGCGGTGTTCAAAGAGAACGGCGATGGAAGCACGACGTTGATCTGCGGCACCGCGAAAGCCTCGCTGCCTGTCTTACCCGCGGCGAGGCAAGTGCTCGAGTCGCGGCTCGAGAGTGCGCTGTCGGTCAGCTAACTGGTCAAGGCCAGCGCGCTCGAAGTGCGCTCGTTCTACGGCGAGGTGCTCGGCTCGACCGGGTGGTCCGCGGTGGAAGATGCGCAGGGCTGCGCCGGGTGGTGGTGGTCGAACGCCGGGTGGGGCTCGACAAATGAGGCGCGCGCGTGGGCAAGCGGCAGTCGAGACGGCGCTGACGTTGCCGCTGCTGTTGTTCATGTTGCTGGGCACGCTGCAGTTGTTCACTTTGCTTCAGGGAAGAATTCTCGCCCGGGCCGAATGCGCCCGCGAAACGAAGCTGCGCAGCGCGAAAAATTCGTACCAGGCGACGAAGGACGCAGGTCGAGACGGGCCGGTGGTGTGGCTCAATCGGGTGCGCCCGCTGGTGGGGACGATCAACGCCGCGCTGGAAGAGGATCTGTGAAACCTTCCTGAAGGGCCCGACCGCACCCTCGAAGTGCGAATGAGGTTCTGGTTTCCGTTGAAGATTCCGTTCGCCAACTGGGCGTTCGCGATGCGAATGATGTCGCCGGCAAGGTTCGTTCTTCAGAACTGCCAGTAGCCAGGCTCGATGTTAGAGAGAGCCGATGTCCTTCTTCGACCTCAAGACCCAGACCCTCGACGGCAAGCCGGCGGACCTCTCGCAGTACAAAGGCAAGGTGGTGGTGGTGGTCAACACCGCCTCGGCCTGCGGCTACACCCCGCAGTACGAGGGGCTCGAGAAGCTCTACGAAGAGATGAAAGACCAGGGCGTGGTGGTGCTCGGCTTTCCGTCCAACGACTTCGGGGGACAGGAACCGGGGACCCCGGAAGAAATCAAATCATTCTGCACCCTGAAGTTCGACGTTCACTTCCCGATGTTCGCGAAGGTGAAGACCAAGGGCGAAGGCCAATCGCCAATCTACGCGTTTCTCGCCGCGAAGGAAGGCGAGCCGAAGTGGAACTTCCACAAGTACGTGGTCGGGAAGGATGGCGAGGTGAAGAACGCGTTCAAGAGCAGCGTGACGCCTGAAAGCCCTGAGCTGCGGTCTGCGATCGCCGCCGCGCTCAAAGCGTGACCCGCTAGAGAAACTTGCCCAGCAGCACGCCCAGGACGACCAACGACACTGCTGCGGCGAGCAAGATCAGCGGGCTGAGATAAGAAGGTCGCGTCGCGGTGAGCTCGTGCGCGGCGCTGGGGGCGGTGGGGTCTTCTCGCGCTGCACCTGGCTCGGCTGCAGGTTGTGGCTGGGGCTCGAGCGCGTTGAAGCCGTCCCGCTGGGTCTGGATCTGCTGGGGATCTTCCGCGTCCTCGAGAGACCTTTCCGTTCATCCCGAGAGCAGTCGAGGGACGACCGGTGCGAGTCTGCGCTCGAGAGGCCCACCCGCGGTAGGGTGGACAAGAGATGGACGTGGGCTGCCAAGCAGGACTTTGGTGAGAGGCACCCGCTACTCGTCGACCGTCACCTTCTCGTCTTCCTCTTCCTTCGTCAGCACCGGGTTGGGCAGGGTGTCCAGCAGCGGCCGCAACAGGTTCATCCCCAGGGGAATGTAGCGCTCGACCTCGGGCGCGAATTCCTTCCCGTACATTGCGGTGACTTCGATCAGCTTGTCGTCCTTGAGGGGAAACGAGCCGCCGGCGTTGGCCGCCCACAGCTCGAGTCCGTCGGTGCAGCGCAGCAGCTTGCCTTCCACGCTCGCCTCGAAGCCTTCCCCCCTGGCCGTCACCACCGGCTTGAGCCAGAGCATTCCTTCCGTGCCCTCGATGCAGACGGCGGCGAGCTCGACTGGCTCGGCCTGCACCCGCTCGGCGCGAACGAGGAAGTTGCGCTTCATGTTCACGTAGCGGCGCACCAGGCGAGACCAGGCTTCGCCGGCTTTTTGCTGCCCGTCGGGGGGCGGCTGGACCACCACGGTCAGGCGCTTGACCTTGTCCGCGTGCGCGCTCGACCAGTCGTCGCGCACTCGGGCCATCTTCACCACCGAACAACCCGACAGCATCAGCAGCAGCGAAAGGATCAGGCGCAGAGTCATGGGCCGGAATCTATTGACCTTCAGTCCACGCTGTAAGCAGAACAGTCGGATGTTCGTGGGAAAGGGCAGGGTGATTCGGCGGGCGGCGGTGGGAATTGCTGCCCTCGGCGCGCTGCCTTCGGCGGGATCCGAAGGGGCGTTCGCAGACTCGCTGGGTCCGGTGTTGCTGGCTCTGGCGTTGATTCTCTTCGTGGCGAAGCTGGGAGGAGATCTCGCCCACCGCCTCGGCCAGCCTTCGGTGCTCGGAGAGCTTCTCGTCGGAGTGGCGCTCGGCAACCTCGGCCTCGTCGGCTTTCACGGGCTGGACTTTCTCAAAGCGGACCCCTCGCTCGACCTGCTCGCGCGCCTGGGGGTGTTGATTCTGCTCTTCGAAGTGGGGCTCGAGTCGACCGTCGCGCAGATGCTCGAAGTCGGCGCCTCGAGCCTGCTCGTCGCGATGGTGGGAGTCGCCATTCCGTTTGCGCTTGGCTGGGCCGTCGGCGCCTGGCTGCTGCCCGACCACTCGGTCTACGTGCACGCGTTCTTGGGGGCGAGCTTGTCCGCCACCAGCGTGGGCATCACGGCGCGGGTGCTGAAGGACCTCAACAAATCGCAGACGCGCGAGGCGCGAATCATCCTCGGCGCGGCGGTGATCGACGACGTGCTGGGCCTGGTGATCCTCGCGGTGGTGATTGCCGTCATCGCCGCCGCCGATGCCGGTCGGGCCATTTCCGGGTGGGACCTCGCCCTCACCCTGGGCAAGGCGACCGGGTTCCTCGTCGGCGCGCTGGTCCTGGGACGGTGGCTGTCCCCCCGGCTGTTCGCGGTGGCCTCTCGGCTGCGCGCGTCGGGCGTGTTGCTCGCGGTTGCGCTGGGCTTTTGTTTTCTGCTCTCGTACTTCGCCGGCGCAATTGGCCTGGCTCCAATCGTCGGCGCCTTTGCGGCCGGGCTGGTTTTGGAAGATGCGCATTATGTCGAGCTGCAGACCCGTGAGAAGCGGACGCTCGAACAGCTGATGTCGCCCATTTCCCAGTTTCTGGTGCCGATCTTCTTCGTGCTGATGGGCGCGCGCACCGACCTTGTCAGCTTCGCGCAGCCGGGCGTGCTCGGACTGGCGGTGGCGCTGACCGCGGCGGCGATTCTCGGCAAGGCGGTGTGCAGCCTCGCCGCGCTCGGCCGGGGCCTCGATCGCTTGAGCATCGGGGTGGGAATGATTCCTCGCGGCGAGGTGGGGTTGATCTTCGCAAACGTCGGGCTGACCCTGGCGGTGAAGGGCGAGCGCATCGTCGACGCGGCGACGTTCGCCGCGGTGGTGGTGATGGTGGTGCTGACGACGATGGTGACTCCGCCCGCGCTGAGGTGGAGCCTGGCGCGCCAGAGAGCTCGATGAACGACAGCGAACGACTGGTGGCCCATTGCGCGCGTCTTCCCCGCGGCGTGCTGTACGACGAAGAGACCGCGCAGCTGTTGGACCTCGCCTCGGGAAAAACGCTGAAGCTGCCGGCGTCATCGATTCAGTCGATCGTCGAGCGCACCGACGACCAGAGCTTTCGGCCTTCGCTCTCGGTTCTGCTCGAGGACGGCCGGGCGTTGGCGCTGGTCGACTCTGGAATTTCATTTGCTCCGCTTTTCACCCACACCGGCCCTCTGGAAGAGCTGCCCGCGAGGGTGGGCTGGGGGGACTTCAGGGCCCGGGTCGAGCAGCTGAAACTCGAGCTGTACGGCCCGAGCGACACCGCGCTGGGGACGGGGACGGTGCGGATTCTGATGGGGTGCCTGGCGATCGTCGATGGCGCCCGCGCAGTGGGCTTCGAGGTCGCAGAAGAAGAGCGCGAGCTCGAATGGCACCTGAAGGAATTGGAGCGCCGCGCCCCAAGCTGACCCGGCCTCCGTCGTGCCTTACTCCGCGGGCCGCAAGCCCGGTCGAAGCGGTCGAGATTGACGGCCCAGTCCTTCTGGGGCGCCAGGTGAAGCCCAGCTTTCGAGGGCCACATTGCCCGCGAGGATCATCAGGTCGGCCCAGGAAAGCCTCTGGACATACTTCTGCTTGATCGGCCACAGGAGGCGGCGGGCCTTGTCGAGGCTCACGTTGTTGGTGCTGCCAACGCCTGCGGCCGCATTGAACGGGCACTTCGTTTCGGGTTTTTCGTTGCTCATGTTGGGGGTTTCCTTTTGTGCATCCGATGAAAACCAAGGACGCGAAACTTCAGCGCCTCGAAGGAAACATCGAGTCCCGCCGTTCGGAGGGCGCTGCCCCTGATGGCGTTCGACCAGAGCTTTCGGCCTTCGCTCTCGGCGCCCGCGCAGTGGGCTCAAGGGCCCGTTCCCTTCAGAAGACTCAGCCCACAGGGCCCGTCGGCGGCTTCTTCCTTGGCTTGGGTTTGAAGCGAAAAATCAACAGCACCAGCAGAGACAAATGCCCGCCCTCAAAGCCGGTTTGGCAGCTGCACCCCACCACATACTGGACGGGAATGGCGCTCCCCGCGTCGCTCGATGATCCGGCGTCGCTCGATGATCCGGCGTCGCTCGATGATCCGGCGTCGCTCGATGACCCGGCGTCGCTCGATGACCCGGAGTCGCTCGATGACCCGGAGTCGCCTGTGGGCCCAGCGTCACCCGTGGGTCCGGCGTCCGGAGCGCGCGTCACGAAAAAGGTAGCCGAACCCTCCAGGAAATCGATGTGAGCGGCACGCAACGTGACGAGCGAGGTGGCGGTGAAGCGCACGCCGCCGGCCACTCCCGTTGTTCCGGTTTGAATGCGAAGCGCCCCCACCGGCGTTGCACAAGAGAGGTCAGAATAAATGTCGGCTGCCTGGGCACCTTTGGTGACATCGACATCTACTGGGTATGGCGCCGGCGCTGGCGAACCGGTCTCCGAGTCAATCAAGCCCAGGTCGATGCGACCGCAGACCGGCGCGCCCGCGTCCACCGTTACGGTCAGCCGACTTGCCTGAGGCAGGGGCGAGACCCGCAGATCGTCAAAGTCGATGGTCCCCGTCGCACTGCCCGTCTGGCTGGCGAGCTTGCCAAGGTAGACCTTGCCAATTCCTTCGCCCGCGAAATCGAGACCGGTGAGCCGGGGGTATGCGACGCCGTCGACGTACATCGTCCGGCTGCCGCTGGTGCTGTGCAGCCCTTGCACCACCCCTGCGACCAGATGCCAACTGCCGTCGAAGCAGCTCGGACCTGCATCGGCTCGTTGGTAAGAATTCACCCGGTCATGGCCAGACACCGCTGAATCGAACCCTCCACCCAACTCAAGAAAGAAAGTATTCGGTTTGGCCAGCACCGACGTCAGCAGCGAGTCGATGGTCGGCGAACCTCGGAGCCAATATCGAAGGCGATAACCGTTCGCGGCGCTGTCGAGACCCACCAGTGAAACGGTCGCCTCTTCAATGCTGGCGCCAGCCACCGGGTCGCTCACCCTCAAGCCAAAGGAGCCTCGGTGAGCGGCCTGAGCCTGAAGTCCGATGGTATTTCCGTTGAGCTCGAGACGCTGACCCCAGAGCCCTTGTGGAGCCAACAGGCTGCCCTCGAAATCATCCTCGAGCGAACCGCCATCGAAAGCGGCGATCGTGAATAGCAAGAGAAGTCTCAGAGCGCAGTTCCGCCTATCGCCTGGTTATGCCCACTTTCTTGGTTCGACGACGGCGCCAGGCACCCCTCGTCAGCGCCGCTCCCGCCCACAGTATGCTCGGCGCTTGAGAACAACCGCAGCCCACCTCTGAGGGACGTAGAGGCACCCCTACTGAGCTGTCCGGAAGGACTGGTACGGCCAGGCTCGCCTCGAGAAAGTCAGGATGTCGCGCGCGCACCACCGCGCCCGGCCGGACCGAACCGGTGACGGAAGGTGCCCCGGCCGGGATGGTGAGACTCGCAGTTGGCACCAGACAGTGGTCATCGGAAAAGACGTCGCCGGTTACGTCCGCGAGGATCGCGTAGGGGCCAACCGGCATTCCGCCCGCCGAGCTGCTCAGACTCAGCGTCAGGGCGGTGCAGCTCGTCGCCGGGGCCGCAGCAGAAAGGGCGAGTGCGCTGGCGGGCGCCTGGGTGTCGAAGCGCACATCGTCGAAGTGCAGCTCGCCGATAAATCGGCGGTCGTCTGCCCATGATTGCCCAATTGCCACTTGCTCCAACCGGGTCGAGGACCAGGCCAGGCCGCTGCGCTGAAACACCAGGCTTCCATTCCACCACAACCTTTCAGCGCCGGTGCTGGTGCCAAGCCCAGTCAAACCCACCTCTACCAACACCCACTCATTCAGCGGAAATGCCGCCCCAGTTTTGTCATCGAAAAAACTGACCCCGCCGCTTTGAATGTGGAGCTGAGGGCCGGGAAATTGGAGGCCGGCGTTTACGGTCAACAGCGGTCCTGGGCTCTGCAAGTAGGTGAAGAAAAAGTCACCCAGCCCATTGGAAGCCGCCAGCCGCACCCAGCTGCGCACGTAAAAGTCCCCCGAGGTCACCGTGGCCTGAAGCTGGAGGCCCCCCTGGGTCCCGGCGCCGCTGGCTCCATCACCATCGACGAGTTTGAGGCCCAGCTTCCCTCGGTGGGCCGCGACCGAGGTCGTTGCGAGGGTGACCGACGCAGGGCCGGTGATGATTCGATCCCATGCGCCCACAGGCTTGAGCTCCAACCCAAGCTCGAAGTCCTCGGTGAGAACCGGAGCAGCCCGGCCGATCAACGGCGCGAGGCAGCAGATCAGCGCAAGGCCTCTCACGCCGACCAGCTTTAACACCTTTGCCGCGAGCGGCGCAGGGCCAGCAAGACAGCAGTCGCCATGAACAGCAGCCCCTCTGTCAGCTGTCCCGACCCCGAACTGCAGCCGACCTGGCCCGAGATCGGCGCGGGCGGAAGCGGTGGAGAAAGCAGTGCACCGGCGTCGGCGACCGCGGGCCCTCTATCGGCTTGCTGCAGTGGCGTGCCGGAGTCTTGAGGGACGGTGGGTGGGCCCGCGTCAGACGTGCCCGAGTCGAGCGAACTGCCCGCGTCAGGAATTCCAGCGTCAGAAACGCCTGCGTCGCGAGCGCCAGCGTCGGGACTGCCTACTTCAGAAATGCCCGCGTCGGGAACGATGGCGGTGTACGTCGACCCTTGCGAGACGAGCGTAATCGTGCAGCGCAACTTCATCGGGTACAGCCTGGGATCATTGAACTCGATTTTGTTGAAGTTGCTGTCTTTGACCACCAGCGCAATTTCGCTCGACACGGCGTTCTTGGTCCAGTCGAGGGCGCTGTATTGCCACATCTGGGGCAGGTCTTTGTCCCATTCGAATACCCCGGTCTGCACAAAAGAATGAGCGCCCATGCAGCCGTACCCCGATGGCTGCACGAAACAGGTCTCGTAGTTGATGGTTGCGTTGCTGGGTTTGGCAATTACTTCCAGGCGGAAATGCGCCTTGCCCTGATAGTAATTGATTGGAGTCTGCCAGTTGGCGGGAGGAGTCGCGCCTCCCGGGTAGGGCGGGCCCATATGATGGTGAGAGGGCTCAGGTCCGGTGCCCTGGTGAACATAAGTAATGTCCAACAACACCTGCTGGCTGGCGAGGGCTGCGATCGGTGCGCAGACCGCGGCAATGAGAAGAAGTCGCATGATCAAAGGCCCCCAAGGGTGCCGGCTCCGAAGCCGAACTTCGCAGTCGGAACGCCGGCCACGTTGAGCAGCGTTGCGAACAGGTCCCCGATGTTCTTCCCCTGGAAGTTCAGGTTACGACCGGTGGCGATCTTCCCACCGCCCCGCCCGGCGAGGACGATCGGCATGTTTCCCCACCCGTGCGCGGCGCTGTCTCCGATTTCGCTCGAGGCATAGATGATTGTGTTGTCGAGCAACGTGCCGGCCCCTTCGGGCACCGACTTCAGCGCGGTGATGAGCTTTGCCAACTGGGCCATCTTGAACTGGGTGCTGCGAATGATGGTCGAGATGCTCCCTGCGTCGGTGCCGTGAGAGACATCGTGATCATTCGACGAGCCGCTCACCAGGCCATTTTCGTACATCGCGTCGGTGAGCTGGAACGTGACGAAGCGGGTGAGGTCACAGGCAAAAGCGCGGGCGATCAACGCACTGTACAGGGTGGCCCGGGTCGCGATGTCGGAGGACGCCGCGGGTCGGCTCAGTGTCGTGCAGGTGACGGGGGGGGACGTTCCGGCGTCGGTCAACTGCAGCTCGAGGTCACGAATTGCGGTGAGGTGCTCGTCCAGTCGCGCCTTGTCCGCTGCCCCCAGCCGGGCGCTGAGCGTGGCGTGCTCGGCCTTCATGAAGTCGAGCACACTGCGGCGATCGCGCAGCAGCGTCGACGGGGCCCCCATCGAAGGCAGGCCCGCCGAGAACAGCGCGTCGTAGACCTTCACCGGGTCGCGCTGCGGGGGCTCTGGGTTGTTGGGTCCGCGCCACGACTGATTGTGGAAATGAGTCGAGTACGGAGTATTGGTCTGGCCGGACATCACCAGCGAACGGAACCGGGTCGCCCCGCCGAGCTGAGCGGCCGCCACCTGCTCGAACGAAGGTCCGGAGGCACCGCCGGTACCGGGGTCGAGCGCGGTGGCAAAGGCAGCTCCGCCACAACCGTGCGAGCCATAACCGCCGAGGTTGGCGCGATTGAAGGCGCCGACCCCATTGTTGCTCAGGTTCCGGATCACGTTCACGTCGCCCGCGACCGCGCTCAGTGTCTGGCGGCTGACCCCGTTGGCATTGTCCCAGTCGGCCAGGTTCACCCCATTGGGCCAGAAGAAGTTGATCAGCCGAATCGGAGCCGGGGTTGCTGCGTGCGCTTCGAGGAAAGGCAGAGCAACCGCGAAGCCGGCCGCCTTTAGAATCTGTCTGCGATTGAGCTTGAGCATGGTTGTGGTCCTGGGGTCAGTAAGCGGGGCGGTAACCAAACGCCGTGCCCGCGGTGTAGGTGCGCAGCAGGCTGGTGAAGCTGCCGTTGTCCGTGACAAAGGCCTTCTTCGCCGCGGCGATGGTGCAGAGGTCCGCGCTGGTCTCGTTGGCTGCGAACACGTACCGGAACACCTGGGTGGATACACACGACGGCACCGTGGGTTCATCGCGGAGGATATTCGCCAGCTCGATCAACCCGTTGAACGTCGTCCGGCTGCCGTCTGCGCGCAGCAGGAAGCCTGAGTCGTCGATGGCGGTGTTGCTGGCATCGACGGTACGAAGCGCTCCGATTCCGTCGAAGCGCGAGAGGGCGAACCCGACCGGCTCGAGGTGGTTGTGGCAACTGGCGCAGCCCGGAGCGGTGAGGCGCACCGAGAAGGTGTCGCGCTCGCTCTTGGTCGCCGTCACCACTTCCGGCGGCGGCAACATCAGCCCGTTGGGCGGAGGCGGCGGCTCGCTGCACAAGATCGCTCGGCGCACGAAGAGCCCGCGGTGCAGCGGAGAGATCTGCGTGGGCTTGGAAGTCCCGGCCAGGATACTGGCATGGCCGAGCAACCCGACCCGCCGGCTCACCGCCGGATCCACGGTCGTCTTGCCCCAACCGTTGCCGGTCGGCGCAGTGATTCCATACAGCTGCGCCAGGGCAGCGTTTACTTCCAGCTCTTTGTCGTTGAGCACGTCGAGGAAGTTGGCGCCGGGGGTCCAGGCCTTCGAGGCCATCAGCCGCAGCGTCTGTTCGGTGGCTGCAGCCGCGAGCGCAGGGTTCCATCTCGAATACTCGATCGGGCTCGGGGGGCGGGTGGTGGTCCGGGTGAGGTCGAGCCACTGGGTCCAAAAGCTGGTGAAGCCAGCCTGGGTGCGGGCGTCTTTGATCAACTGCGCCGTGAGGGTTGCGAACGCGCCATCATCGTTGAGCGCGCCCGACGCGGCCTGGTCCAGCAGCGCGTCATCGGGAGCGGTTCGAAAGAGCGCAAAGGCAAGCCGGGACGCGCGCTCGAAACCATCGAGCTTGCGCAGGCCGGGGTGGGTCGGGTCCGGCGCGCCGATCTCTGGCCGAAAAAGAAAATTGGGGGACTGAAGAAATGCGGCGATCAACAGCCGCGGCGCAGACCAGACGTCGGCGTCCTGCGAAGTGGTCGCGGCCAGTCGGGCGAACGCGCTGACTTCGTCAGCGGTGAGGGGGCGACGGTAGGCGCGTCGGCCGAACTTCTCGATGAAAGCCGCAAGGCAGCTGGCCCGGTTCGTTCCAGTCGGATCGCAGCCCACCACCGAAGCCCGACGCACGGCATCGGTGGTCACCTTGCTGGCGATCGCCTCGGCGATCGTTTGATACACCCGCGCGTGCAGGCTCGAGACCGAGTTCGCCTTTGCGTTGTTGTCGAAGTGGTTGAGCAGGTTGTCGGGTGGAAGGCCGTCGACCCCTTCGGCGCCCCGGGTGAGCCAGGTGAGGGTGTGGGTCAGCTCTTCGTTGGTGAGCCGGCGCATCACGATCGCCGGCGGCGCCACGCCTTCGGCACAAGCGGGCTCCCCGGGTGAATTTCCGCCGCCGCCCTCGCCGCCGAAGACTGTGCCGCCCGCGCCACCGGCGCCACCCGGGCCACCGACGACGCCCGGGCCACCGACGACGCCCGGGCCCACGGTGCTGCCCTGGGAAATCACGCCCTCGCAACCGGTCAGAGCCAATAGTCCGAGGATCAATGCAGTGCGCATGGGCCAGCTCAATGCAGCAGTTGGGCCCAGGCGGCGGGGCAGGCAGGTGTCCGCGGATGCTGGCGAATCGAAGAAGCAGCGGTGTGCACGGGCTGGAGGTGGTGTCGGTCTGCCCTGACAGAGGCGAGCGCCGGCCCGGTGCAGCTAAGGTTCGACGCCGATGGTGCGCGCGGTGTGGTGTCTGTGGGTGGTGCTCGGAGCCTGTGGGTTCCCCGCGCTCGACGTCACGGGGAAGACATGCTCGAGCCTGGACCTGTGTCCAGCGCCGTGGGTCTGCACGCGCGGTATCTGTAAAAAGTCGGCCACCCCGGTCACCGCGACGCCGGTATTTGCCCGGGGCCTCTTCGAAAGTGGAAGCCTGGCGCGGCAAAGAGTGCCGCATTCCCTGGGCGTCGCACCCAGCGCGTTGTGGCTGTGGACGATCGGCACCCGCGCGACCGCGCTCAGCGATGGAAGTGTGCTCGGCTTCGGCTTATCTGACGGAGTGCTCAGTCGCGCCCTCGCTTCCACCTCGGTGGGTGAGGGCTCGGTCGGTGAGATCGACGATGCGTCGGTAGTCTGGCTGGATGCAGACGGGACGATCGGCGGGCGCGCCGTGCTCGACAGCTGGGACCCGACCGGCTTCACCCTGCGATGGACCGTGCTTCCAGTGGTCCCGGTGTCGCTGCACTTCGCGCTCGTCGGGGGCGAAGGCGTGGCCGCCGCGGTGCGAGATCTGTCGCCTGAAGTTTCAGTCGGGTTTGCGCCGGTGGTGGTGTTCGCGGTCGGCTCGGCGGGCACCGCGGCGCTCAACCGCAGCTCGCGGGGAGCTGGGTTTTCACTGGGAGTCGGAACTGCCGGCGCTTCGTGGGCACTGACCGAGCAACGCACCGACGCCGCCGCGGCGCCGATGAGCACGCACCTGCAGCAAGCCGGCTCGGCGTTGCTGCAGGGAACCACCGGGTTCACCTTGAGCCTCGGGAACGATGGCTTCAGCGTGAGCCCGGCGCCATTGATGCGCGGCTTCGCGATGGCGATCAGCGGCGTGGCGGTGAAAGCCGGCTCAGCCGCGAAGGTCAATGGAACGGTGAGCACCCTCTTCGCGCCTCGGCTGCTGTTTGCTGCAGGGACGCAAGACAGCTTTCAGACTTCGCCGCGCGCCGACG
>JAYVCD010000409.1:0-3282 GCA_043750125.1 Archangiaceae bacterium
ACGCTCAACCACGGGATCACGGTGCGACTGGCGCTCGAGGGCGACTTCGACTTCAGCCCTGGTGTCACCGTCACCAGCGTTCAGGAAGTCAAAGGGCTCGAGTTCGACTGCGTGGTCGTCCCCGATGCCCAGGCGTCGACCTACCCGCCGACTCCGCAATCGCGACGGTCGCTGTATGTCGCGGCCACGCGCGCCACCCATCACCTCGGGCTGGCCGCAGTGAGCAGGTGGTTCGATGACCCGGGTAGGACGTGAGCGGCTGCCTCGCCGCACTCACCAGGGCGTCGGCTTGTAGTCCTTGAAGAACATTCCGTACGGCAGCTTTCCAGTTCGGGTCGCCTCGAAGACCGGGTCCACCACGCGCGCGGCACCGTCGACGATGTCCAGGGGCGGCTGAAAATCGAGCTCTTCGATCTTCCGTTCCGCGTGCTGCACCGGATCCTCGTCGGTGACCCAGCCGGTATCGACCGCGTTCATGAAGATCTTGCTCTTCGCGTAGTCGGGCGCGGAAGTCAGCGTCAGCATGTTCAGCGCCGCTTTGGCCATGTTGGTGTGCGGATGCTTGTCGGTCTTGGTGCCGCGCGAGAAGCTGCCTTCCATCGCTGAGACGTTGACGATGTGGCCTGGCTCGCTGCGATCTTTGAGCATCAGCGGCTTCAACTTGCTGCAGAGGATGAACGGCGCCACCGCGTTGACGAGGTGGACTTCGAGCATCTCGGCGGTGGCGACTTCCGACAGCGTCAGCCTCCAGCTGTTCACGCTGCGCAGATCCACCTGCTGCAGATCCGCGTCGAGCTTCCCTTTGGGAAACAGCTGCGCCGAATCGCCGCTTTGCTCGAGGTCATAGGGCACCAGCGAGAGTGCCGCCGACGCGTGGATGCCCAGCCCGGGGTCCCCACTGCGCCAACTGGGCAGCAGGCCGCTTCCCCGGTCGGGATGCAGCTCTTGCAGAACCTGCTGATGCCCCAACAGCAGCGGCTGGGCGGGGCCCGGAAGTTGGTTCGTGCGCCGCTGCTCACCTTCGAGCAGGTGGCGGTAGAAGCCGGGGGGGCGCCGCACCGTCTGCGCCGCGTTGTTGATCAACACGTCGAGCCGGTCGTGGGTCCGCGCGATGTGACGGGCGAAGATCTCCACGCTGGGCGCATGTCGAAGATCGAGCCCATGCACCTGAAGGCGGTGACCCCACGCGCTGAAGTCGGCCTCCCGCGAATAGCGTTCGGCGGCGTCGTTGGGAAACCGGGTGGTAGCAATCACCCGGGCCCCGGCACGCAACAGCATCAGCGAGGCTTGAAAGCCGATCTTCACCCGCGCGCCGGTAATCAACGCGACCTTGTTCTCGAGCGACGCGGTCTGAAATCGCTTGGCGTAGTTGAGCTCACCGCAATCGCCACACATCGCGTCGTAGAAGAAATGCAGGCGGCGGAACTCGACCTTACAGACGTAGCAATGGCGCGGCGTTTCCAGAACCCGCTCGGGGCGCGGCACACCCGCGGGCAAAGCGGCCGCCTGCGGAGCGGTGTAGACCGCCTCCCGACGCGCCGTGCGGATCTCGGTCGCCGCGCGCACGCTGCGATCGTGGTCGCGTTTTGCCAGCGACCGACTGCGGCGTACGGCCTTTGCCAACCGCACTTCGTCGTCACGATCTGGAATCGCCACCCGACCGACGGCGGTCAGAAATGCGATCCGATCTATTTCGGAAATGCCGATCAGCAGACCGCGATCGGCGACCAGCGCCTCGAGCAACTGGGTGCAGCGGCGAACATCTTCAGGAGAAAGGGCCATCTTCTCTCCGTGTGCCATAAGGAGCCGATATGCGCTACCCACCCCGCTTGTCGCATTTGGCCACCCGCGCCGTGGTGATTGCGAAGCTCGCTCCAACGTACGCCGAGGCTCACAGCATCGAGGACGAAGAGGCCGTTTCCCGGCTCGATCGCGCACTGCAAAGCCCGCTGCTCGATGAGCTGCTCGCCGGGGCGTGGACCGCTTTGCTCGGTACGACCGCAAAGCTCGATGAAGACGCGCTGGTCCAGAAGGTCGCCAGCGGTCTGAAGAATCGGCCGCAGCGGCCGGGGAAGATCGCGCCCCTGACGCCCGGGTGGAGCGCCTTCCTGGTCCTCGCCGATGTCCGGGCGGGAATCGCCAGCGACGCGGCCCAGCGGCTGCTCGAAACCGAACAGGGCGCCAAGCGCGCTGCAGCGGGGCTGGCGGAAGTGGGGCAGTTTTTGGCGGCCGAGCTGGTGCGCAAGTAGCCAGGGCAGACCCTGACGGAATCTTGATCTGTGTCGGCCGGCGCGTAGCGTTCGGACCCCATGGACAAGACCTTTCTCGTCGAGCAGCTGAGCAAGAAGCTTCGCGCCCTCGCAGACCAGGCGGTACGAACGGCGGAAGAGACGCGCATCGAAGCCAAGACCGGCGCCAACCGGGCCGTGAACCTCGCCAAGGGAATCGGGCAGCGGGAAACCGCGGCGCTCTCGGACCTCGACGCGCTCGAGCTGTTTCGGGCCAGGCCGATGGTGAAGGGTGGGCAGATCGGCCTGGGCGCGGTCGTCGAGATTGAAAACGAAGACGGGGAAGGCGGCAGGACTTTGTTCCTCGCTCCGGTGGGGGCGGGACAAGAGCTGCTGGGGCCGGGCGGCGATGGGTTCTTTCAGGTGGTGACGCCGGCCTCCCCGGTCGGAAAGGCAATCTTCGGCAGAAAGGTCGGCGACGTCATCGAGTTCACCGTTCGCGGAGAAGTCAGCGAATGGACCATCTCGTACGCGAGCTGACCTTTCAGCTTCGCTCTGCGCGCAGCAAGTTGAGCAGCCGCAGTGAAGACGACAACCCGCCCTGCACTACCCAGGGGTCGACCTTGTCGCCACCGTTGGTGAATTGGGGTGAGAGCACAAATACCCGCACCGCCGCCTGCTTCACCGCGTGCTGAAAGCGCGGATCTCGAACCAGGCCGGCGGCCAACTTCAGCTGCGGTGACGGCTGAAAAAAGTCGAGATCCAAAGAGACCCAATCGGCAGCGATCGCCTCGGGACGCTTGAGCGTCTGTTCCCAACTGAAGTCCCGGTTCTCCATCGAAGAAGGCACGAACACCGCACCCGGAATGTCGCGACCCTGTCGGGCCTGCGCGCGCCCGGTGATGAAGTGGACGTCGTCCTCGCGCAGGACACTGAGCCCGGTGTCCGGCCGCTTGAGCCCCTCGAACAGCTTCCACCACGTGGCGGCCTGGGCCGGCACCCGCTGCTCGAGATAGCCGTCCTTGCACCAGTCCGAGTGGCGATCGGCATGGAG
>JAYVCD010000410.1:0-14542 GCA_043750125.1 Archangiaceae bacterium
CTTGGCGAGGATGCTGTTGACGTATTGGCCGGTGATCTTCCCGCGCACCATGTTCACGTTGACGTGCATGCGGGTGAAGCTCGAGACCTTCGCGCGGATTCCGTTCTTCAGGCCCGCTTCGCCGAGGTATGCGCCCCAGTCCCACGCCGTGACTGCGACCCGGGTCGGGTTGACGGCTCCCAGGCCCATCGCTCCGTCGCCCATGAAGGCGATCGGGCGCAGGTAGGCCCCGTCCTTGAAACGCTCTTTTTGCTCGCGCAGCAAGCTGCAGCAGCCCTCGACCAGCTCGTCTTCCGACCACGGCATCCGCAACAGGCAGATGTGCGCCGAATCGAGCAGGCGTCGAATGTGCTCACGCAGCCGGAAGATCGCCAGCCGGCCATCTTTCGTCTTGTAGGCGCGGATTCCCTCGAAAACGCCCAGGCCATAGTGAAGGGCGTGGGTCATCACGTGGACGTTGGCGTCCTCCCACTTGATGAGTCCGCCATCCATCCACACCTTGTCGGACTTCAGAACGCTGTTCGAGACCGAGCTCATGAACGGGTAATGCCAACACGAGCGCGGGCTGTCCAGCTTCGCGTTGTCAGCGCTGCAGGCGCGGCAGTGGAGCCAGCATCCGGGTCAGAAAGGGCACTTCGGGAATGAGCTGCTTTCGACCCAGCGCCATCGCATTCGCCATCGCATCGACGCTGGGAATCAGCTCGAGCGGCGAGAGCGTGCGCTTGAAGTCGTGGACCAGGTGGGCCCACGCCCGGTTCTTCTTCACGTTCACCTCGGCCAACCGTTCGAGCGGTAGCCACAGCGGAGTGCTCAGCTTCATCGAGAAGCCGTTGAGCGCGAGGATGAACGCGTTTCGGGTGCTGATCTGCCCCTTGTGCACCGCGCGCCACGCGGCCTTGCAGGGCAGGTTGTCGACCAGCCCCCCGTCGACGAAGCGCGAGACGCCATGGTTTTCCATCGTGCCCAGAATCTCTTTGTGCATCCGGGGATCATCGCGAAGCACGTCGTAGTGAATGACTCCCGGCAGCGCGCTCGAGAAGCCCGCCGCGTCGAGCGCGTCCCAGTTGCGGCTCTCATCGTCTGCGCCCAGGTGAAGCTTCACCAAAACCTCGGGCCGGTTGAAGAACTCGGCCAGCGCTCCGAAGGTCGACTGCACGCTGCCCATCAGCTTCAGCGGGTTGAACATCGCGCGGCGCGGAAGGCTGAACATCGACTCGTAGAATTCCAGCGGCCGAGGCAGCTTGCCGCGCCGAATGCCGCTGAGCGCGATGATGGTGCGAATGGGCAGCTCAGAGAGCTTCAGCCCTCCGCCCTGGGGGTGATCGGCCCCGAACCAGCGGCCGATGCCCGAGCGGAGGAACAGCCGCAGCGCCGCCGGGACGCCATAGCGATTCTCGGTGCTGATCGCGCGAAACAACCTGCGCCACGACAGCCCGCGCACGATGTTGATGATCTCGTCTTGATCGAACCGGGCCACCCGAGATCGGAACAAGCTCAAGATCGCGCCAATCGACGTCCCCACCAGCAGCTCGGGCTTGAGGCCGTAATCGTCGAGCAAGCTCATCACTCCGACGTAGACGTAGCCGGTACCGCCGCCCCCACCCGAGACGAGCACCAGGGCTTTGTGGCGCAGTTCGCGATCGATCGCCTCGACCGAAAGCCGGTTCTCGAAGCGCTTGGCCAGGCCATCGCGCACATCGAGGGTGCGCTCTTTGAGGTCTTTTAACTGGGGCAGCAGGGCCGCCCGGTTCAGGGGGCCCCGGCCGGGCAACAACACCGGACCCAGGCGCCGCTGAATCTCGAGACGAAAGGGCTCGAGCCAGGCCCCGATGCCCACGTCGCGACCCTGGTGGCGCACTTTGTACATGCGGGCCAGAGACAGCGCGGTCCTCAACGTCGCCTCTTCGTGGGCGTTGAGCAGCGCGGGGTTGGCGATGCAGGCACGCACGAGCGAGATTTCCATCTCCTCGAGGGGGCGGGTGATTTCGAAGCGCTCTTTGAGCAGCACAGGTCAGCGCTTGGACTTGCCCAGCAGGCGCAGCTCGCGAAGCGCCTCAGTGCAATCGGGGTTGGCCTGAATCGCCTTCTCGAAGTGCTTTTCGGCTTTGTCGGGTCGGCCGATCGCCTTTTGGATGTAGCCGGCGAACAGGTAGCTCTTGTCGACCTTCGGGTTGAGCTCGATCGCGTGTTCGATCGCCTGCAGGGCCTCTCCGACCATGCTCCCGTTCTTGGGGTCGAGCTGGAACTTGCTCCAGCCCAGCCAGGCGTGGAACTCGCCTTCGTCCGGGTAGAGGGTGATCGCTTCCCGGAACAGCTGCCAGGCGCCCTCGTAATCGCGCTGGCGCATCTTCTCTTCCCCCTTCTGGAACTTGCCTTCCGCCGCGAGGATCTTCCCCACCTCGTCGCCGATTTCCCGCTTCACGCCCTGGGCGAGCTCTTTGACGTACCGCTCGCGCTCAATCGGGTCGGTCAGGGTGTCGTGGGCCGAGCTGATCAGATCGTAGATCTGCTGGGCCAGCTGGCGCACTTCGGCGGACGACGAGCCGAAGTGCTTGTCCGGGTGGTATTCCTTGGCGAGCGCGAAATACGAGCGCTTCACGTCCTCACGGATCGCGTTGGTGGGCAGCCCGAGAATCTCGAAGTAGTCGAGCTTGCGCATCGCGGCGACTTTGCCGGCGAGCCGTTCGCGCAACACCCCTTCTTCGCCGGTCAGCCTTCCCGCGCTGACCACCGACGACAGTTCGGGCAACAGCGAGCCGGAACGCGCCATTACGGAACGTTCGCTGCGCCTGGGGCTGCGGGGTTCGAGCTGCGCGGGGCGGGTCGGAGGCGTCGGCACCGGTTGGGCCAGGGGAGCGGCCTTGAGGCGAGGCGCCGCCATCAGCGTGGGCGAGACTTTCGCGTCGTCCCAGGGCAGGGGCAACGCAGAGTCGCGGGGCACGGACGGCCGGGCCGGCGAGCTGCCGAGAATTGCGTCGCGCACCGGCAACGGCGGAGGGGTCAGCCGCGCGGGCGGTAGCGGCGGAGGCACTCCTTGCACCGAGGGCTTGCTGGCGATGGTCGCGGCCAACATCGCAAGCGACGGGCGCGGCTTTCCTTCCGCCGCCTTGTCGCGCAGCTCGATCATCTGGGCGCACTTCATCGCGAAGAACAGCCGGTCGGTTTCCATCGGCGGCAGCAGGTCGAGCGCCCGAAGGGTCGCCACCTTCTTGTGGCCGTCGGCCTGGGCGATCAACCGCTGCTCGTCTTCGCCCAGCCCCGCATCTTGCAGCGCGTACAGCGGCTCGTTCGAAGGGTGGACGTACTTCCCGTCGATGTCGCCCAGCACCGCGCGCAGCCGGTTCTGGTCGTAGTTCTTCTTGATGCCTTCGTAGATCACCTGGGCCGGAGTCAGGCCCAGTTGCACCGTCTCGAGCGGAGCGGCGACGCGCGGATTGAACTGATACTCGCCCGAGTCCCAGCTGAAGGCGTCGAAGAGCTTGGTCTGCAGCTGAAGCTGCAGCGCGTACTGCAGGTTGTGCGGGCTGATGCAGCCCATCTCGATCAGCACCGTGCCCTGCATCCGACCGCCCTGCTTCGAGCGCTTCAGCGAGCTCTCGCACTCGGCCTCGCTGATCATCTTCTCGCGAATCATCACCCGGCCCAGGCACTCGGAAAGCAGGTTGCTCTTCACGCTTTGCGCCAGGCCTTCGCGGAAATAGACGATCTTCTTCACGCTGTTGCGCCGCAGCAGCAGGGCGCCGCTGCCCTTCCACCGGTAGATCTCGGCGAGCACCTCGGGAAAACACTTCTGCTTCAGGTCCCCGCGAATCGACTGAAATTTGCTGTGGCTGTGCTGGCGAACGTCGTTCTCGACCTGGGTCTGTTCCTCGCGCGCCTCTTCGCCCGCCATGTGCTCGCCGGTGACTTCGTCTTCCACCGGAGGAGGAGGGGGCTGCGCGACTTTGGGCTTCGGGTACTTGTCGCCGAGCGCCTCTTTGAGCGTCTCGTAGAGCAGCGACAGCCGCATCGGCTTCTCGAGGAACGCGAAGGCGCCGTGCTTGTTGACGGCCTCCTTCTGGTGCAGCGCGTTCTTGTAGACGCCGCTGATCATGATGATCGGCGTTCGCTTCCCCTTGGGCAGGCTGCGCATCTTCCGCGCCACTTCGTACCCGTTGAGCGCAGGCAGCAGCAGGTCGAGCAGCACGGCGTCGAAAGCCTTCTTTTCGAACGTCTTCACCGCCCACTCGCCATCGCGCTCGACGGTCACGGTAAATCCCTGCTTGGTCAGCGCGTCGGCGAGCATGCGCTGGGTGGCGCGATCGTCATCGACGATCAGCACATTGACGGTGTCGGACCGGGACAAGTTGGTGGCGGAGCATACCCGTGCAGCCAGGGAACGTTACCGGTGAATTTTAGGTCGATGGACCGCTGTAGAAATCGGCTACGACGCCGCGCCACCCAAGGAGCCCCCACCATGCGACGGTCACTTCTCGCTCTCAGTCTTGCAGTCTCGTTTGTCGCCTTTGCCCAGGGCACCGAAGGTCCGGGCGAAGCCGAAAAGCCAAAGGCAGACGCCGAAACTCCCGACGCGAAGGCGGCCAAAGACCTGGTGACGAAGTACCTGACCCTCGTAAAAGCCAAGAAGTGGGCGGACGCGAAGAAGCTGATTCACCCCCAGACCCTGGCGGCGATCGCCGACCGGAAGAAGCGGCTGGGGAAAGAGGAACACGCGATGGCGCCCTGGGCGGCTGAGAAGACCGAGTATTGGCTGAAGGATTTCAAGCTGACCGGTGCCCGTCTGGGGCCGATTGGCACCGTGGTCGTCGAGGTCACCGAGGACAACTTTCAGGTCCAGGAAAAGGGGCTCGCCGAGGGCGATGTCGCCAACTACCTGGTCGGAAAGAAGGACAAGAAGCTGTACGTGGTCGACAAGAAGAGGGGCGAGGGCTTCCCCACCGACTCGATCAAGATTGGGTACAAGGGCTACTTCGACAAAGTCGAGAAGCCGACCGAGTAGCCAGCGTCCCTCGACTGCTCTCGGGATCAACGGGTTTCCGCTGCCTGTCTGGGGATAAGCGGGTTCCCGCTGCCTGTCTGGGGATAAGCGGGTTCCCACAGCCTGTCTGGGGATAAGCGGGTTCCCACAGCCTGCGCTGTCAGGACGAGAGCGACGCCAGCTGGCTCTTCGCCTTTTCGATGTCGACCTCATGCTTCAGCACCAGGTTGAGCGTCGAAGCGAGCAGCTCGGGCGAAAGAGTATCGGCGTTGAGCAGGGCGAGCGCCTGCGCCCAGTCGAGCGTCTCGGAAATCGAGGGGGCCTTCTTCAGCTCCAGCGCCCGAAGCTTGTGAATGGCTTCGACGACCTGGCCGGCGAGCTTCTCGCTGACCGCGGGCAGTCGGCTGCGGAGAATTCGCAGCTCGCGCTCGCGGGTCGGAAAGTCGATGTGCAGATGCAGGCAGCGGCGCTTGAGTGCATCGGACAGCTCGCGGGCGTTGTTGCTCGTCAGCACCACCCGGGGAATGTGTTTGGCTTTGATTGTCCCCAACTCGGGGACGGTGACGGCGTTGTCCGCGAGCACCTCGAGCAAGAACGCCTCGAATTCCGGGTCGGCCTTGTCGATCTCGTCGATCAGCAACAGCGACGGCTGCTCTGACATCAGCGCCTTGAGCACCGGCCGGGGCAGCAGGAAGCGCATCGAGAAGAAGACCGCATCGCTCTGGGCGACCTTTTCGGCGGCGGCTTCCAGCGTCGTCGACCCCTGGAGCAGCTCGCCGATCTTGTCTTTGAGCAGCTGGGTGTAGAGCAGTTGTTTGGCGTATTCCCACTCGTAGAGCGCCTTGGCCTCGTCCAGCCCCTCGTAGCACTGCAGCCGAATCAGCTCTCGGCCGGTGGCTTCGGCGAGCGCCCGGGCGAACTCGGTCTTCCCGACTCCGGCGGGGCCTTCGATCAGCACCGGTTTTTCGAGGCGATCGGTCAGGAACGCCACGGTCGAGATCTCTTTCGACGGCAGGTAGCCGGTCAGCTCGAGCCGGCGCGCGGCATCTTCGACACTGCTCAGAGAAACGGTCACGGTTTTTGACCTTACTTGAGGCGCTGGGGTTTGCCGCACCGATGGTCCGGAAAGCTGTGGCACCAATGGCAGAAACCGTGGCCTCGGTGAATGTCTCATTCCGGCCAACAGTCCTGATTTCTTCAACGAGTTGTGAGGAAAGCGTTCGGCACGAGCGCTGCACACAACGAAAGCAGAGAGGCAGGGGTGACGCACATGGCTTTGGCAAAAATGCTCGCAGTGGTGTTGATGGCAGTGGTTCCCGGCGGCCTGGTGGTTCTGACCGCCTTTGTCCTCGCCCGGCTCTTCGCGGCGCGGGTTCGAGCCGTCGAACAGGGCCCCCATCGTTACCGCCGGGCGATCGCCAACTTGAGCTTCCGCGACGTCTGGAACGAGACCCGCCGGTCGCTTTAGCGGGGGGCGGTGGGCTAGAAGCCCCCGCCATGATGACCTTTTGGCGTTTGGGGCTGTCGGGTGTGCTGGTGGCGATGGTGTCGGGCTGCAACTGCGGGGGACCCGGGGTTCCCGCCGCCTGCGACAAATCGGACGCGCTCGATTTGACCAAGAAAGCCGGTGACTGCATGGGCCTTCAGCTCGGCAAGCCACTGGGGACCCGGTCGGTGTGTGCGGACAAGGTGAAGCCCTGCTCCACGGCTGAGGTCGACAAGCTGGCGTCCCTCGTCACCTGCCTCGAAAATCTCCCCACCTGCTCGACCGCCACCCAGGGCTCGTTCGTCAACCTGCAAGGCGCCTGCTACGCGGCAGTTCCAGGGTTGTCGATGGCCTGCAAAATTTCGGTCTTCGGCACCACTCCGCTTCCAGGCGACGACGCGGGCTTCGATGCCGGCCCACCGGTGGATGCGGGTCGTCAGCCGAGCGATGGCGGAGGCGTGGTGGATCTGATCGCCGTCGCCGACGAATCGGGCTTCGCGTTCGCCTGGAGCACACCGCAGTCGGGACCTGTCTCGAAGTGGGAGCTCAATGTCTTCGGCAGTGAGGACGGGGGTCGGCTGCCTGAGATCTACATCTCTCCGGGTTCGGCCCGCGCGTACGAGCTGAGTGCAGACGGGGGCCTCGACGCAGGTCCGGTCTCGCGCCAGTTCTTCATCGCCGGCATCGATACCCGGGGCTTCCAGATTTACGGCGACCCCCCTGATGCGGGGACGCCGATGGTCGCCGATGCCGGCGGCTGCCTGAACGCGCTCAACTGCCCCCCGACCAAGGTCTGCGATCTGGGCTCGTGCAAGACCCAGACGTGTCAGGCCGGTGGGCCGGTCACCTGTCCGTTCGGCTACACCTGCGAGCCGGGCCCGATGTCCTGTGTCCGACAGTTTTCGGATGCCGGCAGCCTGGACGCCGGGTCGACGATGGACGCTGGGATGTTCTTTGCTCGCCCGCTGCTCTCGCCGCTGATCTCGGTTGCGACGGGCGTGCCCGGCATTTCGGCCCAGACGTCGATTGGAGGTTTCCCCGCTCGACGGCTCGACATCGTGGCGATCGATTCCGCCCGGCAGTTCGTCGCGCTCGAGCAGGAAACCCAGTTGTTTGGCCACTACACCTCGCACCGCGGCAAGGAGCTGCTCAACGACACCGGCAGCGCCTCGGCGATCGACCCCGCGGGCTCGCGCGCAAAGCTTGCCTACGTCCCAGAGAGCGACACCGTTTTTGCGTGTTACAACTTTGGGCGCGGAGTGCGAATTCGGCGCAGCCGAGACCTGGGTCAGTCGTGGGGCACCGACGCCATCACCCTGGCTCCGGTAGAGGACGGCGGCTTCAGCTCGCGCTTCTTCGACTGCTCGATTGCTCCCTGGAAGAACGGGTCGGCGATCTTCGCCTACGTCGAGGACGACGCGGTGGTGGTGCGAACGGTGACCGAGGCGTTGTCCCTCGAGCCCCTGGCCGCAACGGACTACGCGTTCGTTTCGATGCCGGCCGACGCAGGCAACATCTACAGCCCGCAGCACACCGCGATCGCGACTCTGCCCGGGACGCCCACCAATGGCGGCCCCGGAGCGATCGTCCACGTCGGGTTTACCGGAACGCGCACGAACGGAACGCGCTTGGACACCGAGGTCTACGGGGTGTACCGCGATGCGACCACCGGGGGGTTCCGGCCCGTCGAGCTGATCAACCGCAGTGCGATTGGCAACAACCCAGAGCTTCAGGATTTCGTCACCCTCGCGGTCGACCCGCGCAGCGGGAGGGGCTTGGCGGCCTTTTCGGCTCTCGAGCAGGACTACTGGACGGTGTACGTCTCGCTCTTCGCGCAGAATCCAAAGACTTGGATCACGGGATCGGACCTCACGGTCTTTGCGAAAAAATTGACCGAGTACCCGGTTTTCCCCGCTCGGCAACAGGCCGACATCTGGGACGCCTTCTCACCGTCCCTGGCCGTGACGAAGGCGGGCAAGATGTTCTTGTCGGTGGTCGCGGGCAAGCGCACGGGCCTGACCAGGGACCTGCGGATGTACCTGGTCGGCTTCGACTTCAACGCCACCTCGCCGGTTGCGGGGAAGGGCTGGTTCCTGCCCCCGGCAGTGAAGCTCAGCGACACCAAGGTCTTCGACCCGCGGGCCGCGTCGGGCGTCGTTCCTCCCAACGTCTCGGCGATCTGCACCGACACCCAGCTGTCTGTCTACGGCGCCTTCATTCAGGGCGTGGGCTTGATGAGCGAAATCGAAAACCCGGCGGTGTTCATCAGCCGGCCGTGACCGCTACCCTCCGGGGTTGATTCCGGAAACGATCGTCGTCAGGTCCAGCCCGCCGGTGTAGCCGTAGCTGACGTACGAGTCGTAGCCAAAGACGGTCACGCCCGCTCCGGGCAGCGGCGTGATTCCCATCTTCGGGACCACCAGGACGGTGTGGGTTCCCACGGTCACCGGGTGGTTCTTCGAGACGAACGGCGAATTGGCGATCGGCACGAAAGTGTTCAGCGGCACCGCGACGCCATCGACTTCAATCGACTGGACCTTGTTGGTGTCGATCGACAGGCCCAGGTAGTTGTCCCTGATTCCGGGGGCCGCGAGCACGGTGTAGCTGCCCCGCCATTGTTCCGCGGGGGGAATCAAGACCATCGAGGGGTCCCCCTGAACGGGGTCGGTGGGGGCTCCGGCGGTGATGCCTTGCCCGGGGAACATCTGGACCAGGGCCGCGGGGAAGTCGGTGGTGACGGTGAAGCTCGCCGCGCTCTTGAATTCCATGTACGCGGCGCCGGCCAGACGGCAGGTGTTGGCGGCCAGACTGGTGCCGGCCAGACAGCGGTTGGGCAAGAGCACCTCGGCCGCCAACGGAGCGGTGCTGAACGTCACCAGGGTTCCATTCGGGCAGGGGGTGCCGACCGAGGTCGAAGAACAGCTGGCGACAATCTTCCAGTGGTCGGGTGCTTTGTACCCAAACAAATTGTTCACCTGCCGCAGGGGCGCAGATCGCTGAGCGACGAAGGTCTTGCCCCAGGTGCGAAACGGGAAGATCTGCTCTTCGACGTGATCGCAGGCGACGCGGTCATACGGCCGGGTGGTGCAGGCTGCTCCGCCAAAAACCGCGACGGGGCTGCTCGAGGTGATCACCGTTCCGGTCAGATCATTGTCCACCCGGCAAACCTTGTTGGTCCCGCCAAAGGCGTTGGTCGCGCACTCGATGTTGTTTCCCGCCCCGAGGTTGGTCGTGGCCAATTGCAGAACGTCGTAGCTGTTGAGGGTGAAGTTGCGCGTCTCACCCTTGGTCATTCCGGGCACGCCGGTTCCGGCGAGGGTCGCAGCCGAAGACTTCACCGTGACCATCGTCCCGTCGGTCGTGCCCACGATGGTCACATACCCATTGAAGTCATTGGCGATCGGGCCGGAATTCGAAGCGGTGGTCGTGTAGTAGGTGTGCTCCTGGCTGATCGCGACGTGGCTCGTTCCGAGGTCGTGCGCAGGCAGCAGCAGCGACGCGTCGTTCGAATAGGTGTTGTACGAGCATTTCTTCCCGCCGCCCGGAGCGTTGGCACAAATGCCTGCGTTGGGGTCGCCGAGCAGGCCGCAGAAGGGGCCGACCGGCGCGACTTCGTTGCAGGCGCAGTCGGGCTGCCCTGCGGTGCCGGTGCAGGCCTTGGTGTACTTGACCGCATCGAGTGGGTTGAATTGGTAGACGGTGATCGGCCGGGTCGAGGTGATTTTGTAGCCGTACCGCGCCAGGCCGGAGCTCGCGATGCCGGCCGGGTTGCTGGCGGGGCCAATCGATTGCCAGGGGACGTAGATCGTCATCAGCCCCTGGGTCGCAGCGTCGTTGCGGCCCGGGACGGTGACGCTGGCGACCGTCTGCAGCGCGCCGGCAAAGACCCGGGTCACGGTGACCGAGGCGACCTGGGTCGAGCGGTTGGTGACGACGAAGGCGAAGTTGGACACCTGGCTCAAGGAGCCCTGGCCGCTGGCGACGCCGCCTTTGAAGAACTTGTCGACGTTGTTGTCCTGGACGGCGGTCCAGTACTCGCAGCCGAAATAGCTCTTCGCCGCGACGGCCTGATCGCACTCGAAGACGCACTGGCCGTTTTGACACTCGCGGCCCGGGTCCATGCCGCCATCGGGCAACGAGGAACAGGGGACGGGGTCGAAGGCGCCAATCGAATTGCACAGCTGCTGGGTGCTGATGTTCAAGCAAGCCGTCGCGCCGGGAATGCACGCGGGGGGCTTGCACTGCGGCATCGACGAGGTGGGGTTCAGCTCGCACACCTGGGTGATGCAGGTGCCGTTGAGGTTGTCTCCGGTGTTCGTCCACTTCCAGGTCAGCGTCTCGTCGGGCTGCTTCTGACAGGTCTGCAACGACTTGCTGTCGGGGCTGCAGCGGGTGCTTCCCGGCGTGCACTCGCGGCATTCGCCCTGGGTGCAAAGCCCGGTGCCAGAACAGGTGATGGTGCGAAAGGCGGTGGCGTCGTCGACGCAGACCGAAACCTGGGTCGAAGCGCCCCCGTCGTCGGGGGGAATGCAGGAGGCGGCTCCCGCCTGGCAGGCGCGGCACTTCTCGTCTTTGCAAAACCCATTGGGAACCGAGCAGGTCTGGCTGACGGCCCAGGTGTTGTCGGTGCCGCAGCTCTCGACCGCCTTCGAATCGCGGGTGCAACGTTCCGCGCCGGTGGTGCAGGGGGTGACGATCGGGCCGGCGTCGTCGGCGGGAGGGCGCGGCTCGCAGCTGCCGAGGAAGAGGTTGCACTTCTGCCCTGCGCCACAGTCCCCGTCGCGCTCGCAGACGAAGCGGCAATCACCCGCGACCAGACGATCGCCTTTTTCGCAGATCAGCCCCGCGTCCTGGGGGCCGGCGAGCTGTTTGACTTTGCAACTGCAGAGAGCAAGGCCCAACAAGACGGCGGCGCCAGCGAGGCGGGCGAAGCTCATGAATGACCCCTTCTTAAAACGAAGGGCTCGACGTATCAGTCGCCGAGGTTGTCAATCAAGCTGGTGAAGTCGGCGTCATCGTCGTCGTCGCCCTTCTTCTTGGGCGGAAGCGTCGCTCCGGCGGGCATCACCACCGTGCGTTCGTCGCGATCGGGAGGACGCTTTCCTGACGGAGCAGGGGTCAGCACCGGGTTGGCGGCCTTGACTACCGCGCCGACGCCCAGCTGGGTGCGGGGGGCGACGCGAACGGCCTCGGTGCGCATCCCCGAATCGGCCGGAACGCTGGGGGCCCGCATGTCGACCGGAATGAGGTTGGCGCGGGTGGCCTCGTCGTTGTCGTCGCCGAACGCGTTGCCGATCGCAGCCGAGATGGACGTCTTCGGGTCTGCGGGCTTGGCGGCGACGGGACGGGTGGCGGTGGCTCCGGCCGGCTTATTCTTGTACCGGGCCAGCTCGAGCTCGACGACCTTGAGCGCTTTGCTCTTTTCCTGCACCGCGGCCTGCAGCCGCTGAACTTCCTGCGCCTTGACCTGCTCGCGGCGATCGAGCTCGGCCTTCTGCTTGGTGCCCAGCTCTTCCATCAACAGCAGGTGCTTGCCCTCGAGCTCCTTCTTCTCGCGCAGGCTGGCCTGGAGTTTGGCGGCGGCTTCGTTCGCCTTCGCCTCTGCGACGGCGGCCTTCGCCCCGAGCTCCTTCTCGCCCTTCGCCCGGACGGACGAGGCGCCTTCCAGCGCCTGCTCGAGCTCGCTGACTTTCCGGCCGCGCAAGGCGAGCTGGTTGTTGAGCTCTTTGGCCTTCGCTTCGGCTTCCTGGTTGCGCGCTTGAGCTTCGGCCTGGACCTGGGCGACGCGGGCCTCGGTGCGCAGCAGCTTGGCCGCGAAGTCGTCGGCCACCTTTTTGGCGTTGACCTTCTCGAGCCCCAGCGCGTTGTTGGCTTCGGTGACGCGGGCGTTGGCCTGCTGAATCTGGGCCTGCATCTGGGCCTTGAGCTGGTCGCGCTCTTTGCCGGCCGCCTCGCCCACCGCGAAGACCTTCTGCAGGTTCTCGTTCTTTTCGGCCAGGTCCGCGCGGACGCTGTCGAGCTCGTGAGTGGTCCCGGCCAGTCGACTCTGCATTTCGTCGAGCTTCTTCTTCGAGTCGTCGAGAACCGACTTGAGCTTGCTCTCGAGCAGCTTGAGCGCTTCACCCTTGGCGTGGGCGTCGCGGGTGAGCGCGTCGGCCTGGCGCGTCTTCTCCTGGGAGAGCGCGGTGAGCTTGCGCAGCGTGTCGGCGAGCTCCTTGCTCTTGCCGGCGAGGTCGTTTTGGAGCAGCTCTTCTCGGCGCTGCGCCTCTTCGGTGAGGGTCCCGACCCGCTCTTCGAGGTGACCTTTGGCGTCCTGCGCGTGGGCGAGCCCTGCAGAAAGCTGGGTGACTTCGGCGACCCGCTGCCCGAGCTCTTGCTTGATCCCCGCCAGCTGCTCGTTGAGATCCAACCCTTGATCCCGGGCGATGTTGAGCTCGGAAGTCATCTTCACCAGCTCGGACTCGAGGATCTGCCGGGTCGCCGCGTGGTCGGCCAGTTCCTTCTTGAGCCGGGAATCTTTGTCGGTGAGGTTGGCCTGGGTCGCGGCGAGGTTGACCTGGGTCGACTGCAGCTGCTCGGCCAGGGTGTCGCGCTCGTCAGACAGCGAAGAAATCTCGGCGCTGGTTTCCTTCTGCAGCTCGGCGTGGGCAGACGCTTCGGCTTCGTAGTTGCCGGTCGCTTCCGAGAGCGCGGTCTTCAGCTGGCCGATTTCGCCGGACAGCCGTTCTTCGAGCTCGGACTTCGAGGCTTCCGAGGTCCGGAACAGGCCGGTGACGCGGGCGACCTCGTTGCGGGCCGCCTTGCCTTCGCCTTCCCGTTCGGTTCGCTCGGCGCGGGTTTTCTCGAGCTCGGTGTGGGTCTGGGCGAGGGTGGCAGCCGTCTGGGCCTGCTCGCGGCTCTTCTGCTCGAGCGCTTCCTGGGTCTGCCCGAGCGTATTTTGAGTCTGGGCGAGATCCTTCTGGGCCTGGTCGAGCGAGGCGCTGAGCTGCTCGATGTTGCTTTCGCGGTCTTCGAGCGACGCGGTGAGCGCCTCGATTTCACCTTTGCGATTGGCGATTTCTTCGCGGGCGGTGGAAAGGTCGGCGTCGCGTTCGGCAATGGTCTTCTGCGACCGGGCGAGCTCGTCGCCCAGGTCGGTCAGCTTTGCTTCGCGATCCGAGAGGTCGGCGTTGAGACCGTCGATCGTCAGGCCGCGCGCTGCGAGGGTCTGGCTCAGCTGCTCGCCGAGGGCGGTGGCCGCGGCGAGATCGGTCTCGAGCTGTTCCTTTGCTGCGCCCAATTCGCCCAGCTCGGCGTTGAGCTCTTCCTCGCGGTCGGCCAGCGCGGACTTGGTGGCTTCAACTTCGCCTTCGAGCTCGCCGATGCGCTCGAGCTTTTCCTGCACCTGGGCCTGCAGCTCGGCTTCCTGGCGATCTTTGCGTTCGACGGTGTCGGCGAGCTCTTTTTCGAGGTGCTCGATGCGCCCGGCGCGCTCGTGCAGCTTGTCGTTGAGATCGGTCTCGAGCTCTTGCCGCTCGAGCTCGAGGGCCTCGAGGCTGCCCTTGAGGCTGGTGATTTCGCCTTCCAGCTCGCCGAGCTTCTCGGCGTTGCGGGCCGAATGATCCGACGCTTCGGCGCGAAGCCGGTCGATCTCTTCGTCGCTGCGGGTGTGGTGATCGACCGCCTCGCGCACTTCCTCTTGCAGCCGGCTGACGGTGTTCTCACGTTCCGCGCGGGTGGTGTCCAGCGTCTCGTTGAGCGCGTGCAGCTGCCCTTCGAACTCGGCGTACTTTTCATCGCGAAGGCTGATCGTGCCTGACAGCTCGGACCGGGTGCCCTCGAGGTCGCTCTTGAGCGCGATGATCTGCAGGTCGCGCGCGGCGTTGGCCTCGGCGAGATTTTTTTCGCGGACTTCGCTCTCGATCGTCGCGGTGCCGAAGTCCTTCTCGAGAACCGAATATTCTTTTTGCTGGGCTTCGAGATCTGCGGCACGGCGCAGCAGCTCTTCGTCTTTGTGCGACAGCTCGCGGCGAAGGACGTTGATGTCCTTTTCCTTGGCCGAGACGACCTCGATGACTTCCTTCTCGCCGATGAACTTC
>JAYVCD010000411.1:0-7765 GCA_043750125.1 Archangiaceae bacterium
CAAAGGACAAGAACTCAAGAAGCGGTAGTCTGATTGTTCAACTTGGGGTGGATCAGTTTCACGCCGCCCAGGTGGATCAGTTTCAGAGCGGCCGGATCATCCTTCGAGGGTCCTCCCCGGCGGCTCGCGGCGCGAAGAGACCGTTCAGCGCCGGCGGCCCGGAAATTCGCGGGTATCTCCATTCTCGGCATACCGCTTGGCCGCATCGAGCAATCGCTGAACGTGCTCAAGGGGGTCGAGCTCGGAAAGCACCACCTTCTCGCGATCGCCCCCTTTCAGGCGGGCGTTGCACGGAGAGTCACACCCATCGAGGCAACTGACTTCTTTGAGTCGAAACCACGGTTTGAGGTCCTGCTCTTTTCGTGCAGCCTTCAGCCGCTCGAAAAACGCCTGCCCATCGTCATCACCCTTTGCCGACTCGCAAGAGGTGCACACCAGGAGCGTCGGTCTTTTCAGCGGAGGCCCGCGTCCGGGACCACGTGTGCGAGCAACCATTTGTCCAATTCCGGCTGAGAGTCTTGCCGCATTCCCTCGCGCGCCTGTGCGGCAAGCTGGGCCGCGCGACCGCGCTGTTCGGGCTTGGCGTCCCACAGCGCGCGTGCCAGTTCATAACGAACGGCTGCGACCTCTGCCGCATTCTGGCTCGCCTCGCGCACTTTGAGCGCGTGGGTCAGCGGTTCGACAGCTGCCTCGGGCTGCTTGAGCATCAACTGGCTGCGGCCGATGCCCAACAAATCATAGGCCAGCAGGAGGTCGTCCTCTTTGAGCTCCTTGCGGCGCAGCAGCAGCGCCTTCTCGAAGTATTTTAGCGCCGGGCCCGGCTTGTTCTGAGCCAGGTACAGGTCCCCCAACGAATTGAGCGCGCTGGCGACTTCTGGATCCTCGGGGCCGAATTTTTCCTGCCGTGCGGCCAGCGCCTTGAGCAGCTCGGCCTGAGCTTTGTCCCATTGGCCAAGCAAGACGTAGGCGGACCCTGCCTTGTCGTGCGCTGCAGCGGTCGAAGCGATGGCCAGTGCCTGCTGCGCGTTCTCGAGCGCCTCTTTCCCGGATTTCCGCGCGAGATAAAACCCGGCGAGGTCGTCATAAACCGCCGCGACCAGGGGGTGCGTCGGGCCATAGACCTTTTTTCGAATGGCCAGAGCGCGGGACAAATTCTCCAGAGCCGCCTCGGGGCTGTCGAGCTTGATCTGCAAATTGGCCAGCGACAGATGGGTGGTTGCCGTGTCGGGGTGCTCATCGCCCAGCGTCGCCTTTCGCACCGCCAACGCGCGCTCGAAGTTGATGAGCGCCTCTGAAAATTGCCCGTCCTTCTTCTGCATCACTCCCAGGTTGTGCATCGTCGCCGCGGTGTCCGGATGCTCGGTGCCCAGATATCGAAGCTGCAGCTCGTAGCTGCGCTTGTAGGTGTCGCCCGCTTCCTTGAACCGCCGCAGCCGCGCCAACGCGATGCCCAGGTTGTTGAGTGTTCGCGCCACCTCGGGGTTGTCTTCCCCCAATCGGTCTTGCTCGAGAGTCAGCGCATTTTGAAATTCTTCATAGGCGCGCCTGGGGTCATTCTGGGCGAGCGCAACCAGGCCCGCGTTGCTGCTCAGCTCAGCCTCGATTTCCTTGTCGTTGGCGACCCGCGCTGCGGCTGCCGACGCCAGCTGCTGCCAGGCGATCGCTTCCTCGAACTTGTTGGACATGCTCCCGGCCACCATTCCCAGCCGGCTGAAGGCGCGCGCGGCCAACGAAGCTTCTCCGGAGCTCTGGGCGAAGACGGCTGCCGACAACAGCGTCGCCTCCGCTTCCTTCGCCAGGCCCGCGCGCGCCTGCAGTCGACCGAGCAGCAGCTGTGCTTCCGCCAGCGGTCCGGGCGGGGCGCCCTTCGCCACCTCGAGGGCCAGGCGCAACAGCTCGATTCCCCGCGCGTACTTCCCAGAATCGTGAAGCGTTCGGGCCTCGAGCAACGCCTGTTCCAGCTCGGCTTCTTTCTCGTGACCCTTCTCGTCCCGCGGGTGCGCGCGAGCGCTGAGCGCAGCGGCGTCGAGGCAGCTCTCGATCGAATCGAGGCCTTTGACCAGCGTGACTGAGTTGGTGACGACGGTGCGGTCGGCGGCTTCGAGCCGGCGGGTGATGCTCTTCACGTGCTGCAGGCGGTCATTCAGGCAACGCAGCTTCAGTTGATAGTCGTCCTCGGTGTCCGTCTTGCGCAGCCGGGCCGCCTCACAAGCCTCGCCCGCCGCGCCGACCCACACCCGGGTGTAGGTATCGAGCGAGGCCTCGACGACGCGCCAGGCGTCGGTCACGAAGGGCGCTTGGGTCGAGAGGAAAGTCGCCTTCAGCCGCTGCTTGGTCGCAGCGTCCCACAGCCCCGCCAGCCTCTTGTCGCTGCCACTGCAGATCTGCATTTTGCGATTGGCGAAAATGCCGTACCCGACTGCCACGGCTCCAATCACGGCCATCACCACCATCGCTGCGATGAAGCGCTTGCCGGCGGCCGCGACCCGTCGGGGCCGCAGCTTGTCGATCAGGGCGTCGATCGAATCGAATCGCCCGGCGGGATCTGCCGAAAGCCCCCGCACCACGACCTGGTGAATGTGTGCGGGCACCGAGGTGTTGGCGGGGATCGCCGCCAATTTTCCTTCGACGATCTCGGCGGCGTGGGCCTTGAGCGTCGTGCCCCCGAACGGGCGTTTGCCGTAGAGCGCCTCGAACAGGGCGACGCTGAAGGCGAACTGATCGCTTCGAGCGTCCGCCGCGAGTCCGGCCAGCTGCTCGGGTGCCATGTAGCCCGGAGTGCCCATCACCGCCCCGTCGCGCGTCAGCGGTGAGCCCGCGGTCGCATCCAACGGAAGGTCGACGACCGGTCGCGCCGGGGGCGGGTTCTCTGCCGGGGTGTGGGCCTGCCGCGCGAGCCCGAAGTCGACGACCCGCGGCCGCCCGTCGGAGCCAATCAGCACGTTGTCCGGTTTGAAGTCGCGATGAACGATGCCGGCCTGGTGCGCGGCCGACAGCCCATTTCCGCACTCCACGAAGAGGCGGACGACGTCTTTCCAGTCGCGCTGCCCGCGCAGCCATTCCGAGAGCGTTTCACCCTCGATGAATTCCATTGCGACGAAGACGCGTTCGTCGAAGGTGCCTACGTCGTGCACCGCCGCGACGTTCGGATGCTGCAGTCGCGCCATCGACTGGGCTTCACGCACCAGCCGGGCTCGGCCTTCGAGAGCGCTGAGGCTTCCGGTGCGCAACAGCTTGAGCGCCACTTTGCGATCGAGGTGCGGGTCGTAGGCGGCGAAGACCTCGCCCATTCCTCCCGAGCCGAGCTTCTCGAGCAACAGGTACCGACCCAGCGAGGTCCCCTTGTAGAGCTGGGTCCCTTCGGTCTGGGCCCGAGCTTCGGGGCTGTCGGGGTGAGTGCGCTGCGAATCGCGGGGCAGCAGTGAATTTGAAATGGGCGCATCGAACGTCTTGGAAAACAAGATCGCGGACAGCGCTTCGTGGCGCGCGGTGCAGGGCGGACAGGCGGCCAGGTGTTCGGCCATGGCCGCGGCCAGCCCCGGATCCACAGATCCCCCGACGAGCCGTGACAGCGTGTCGTCGTCGAGGTGGTCCAAGGGGCCGGCATGCTAACCGCCGCAGGCGCCGCTGGCTTCCCGTGAAGAAGGGGCCGGTCGTGTTAGACGCGCGGGATGGTACGGCTATCCAACCCGCGGCTGGTGTTCGGCCTCGTGGTCGCGCTGTACCTGTTGGCGTTTCCGTACCACCCGCGAATGCGATCGCCCAACGAGCTGTGCCGGCTGTGGCAGACGCGGGCCCTGGTCGACCACCACGCCCTCTCGATCAACCAGACGATCGACGAGCTGGGAATGGTCGGAGACCTGTCGGTGGTCAACGGGGTCTACTACCCCTCGAAGGCTCCGCTGCTGTCGTTCGCGGCGGTGCCCATCTATGCGGTGCTCAAGCTGTTCGGCCCCGTTTCAGAGGTCGTCCAGGTCTACTTCTCGCGGCTCTTCCTCACCGTCCTCCCGACGCTCTGGGTGCTGATCTTCATCCGCCGGTTTCTGCGCAGCTACCTCTCACCCCTGCTCACGGACAGCCTCGTCGCGACCTACGCGCTGGGGACGATGGCGTTCAATTACTCGCAGATGTTCTTGTCGCACCAGCTCACCGCGGTGCTGCTGTTCATCGCGTTCTACGCCGCGTGGCGCACCCTGGGGGGCCAGTGGAAGAAGTGGGGGTGGTGGGTCTGCGGAGCGTTCAGCGGCGCGGTCGTCGCCACCGAATACACCGGAGCGCTGGGGGTGGTGTGCCTTGCGATCTACGCCGCGTACGCGGTTCTCACAACGCCGGACCGGACGCGAAAAGAAAATGGCATCGAGCTGGCGAAGGTCGGAGCGCGGGTGTTGCTCGGAGCTGCTCCCTTTCTGCTTGGCTTGATGGCCTACCACCAGGCGGCATTCGGGCACCCGTTGGTCAGTGGGTACAAGTTCCTCAACGACCCCGGGTACCAGGGCTGGCACGTGGGCGGGTTTTTGGGGATTCGCTTCCCGGACCCGTCGGCGTTCGTGCAGTCGTTCTTCTCTCCGTTGCGAGGGCTGTTCACGCTCTCTCCATTCTTGCTGCTCGCGTTCGGCGGCCTGCGCAAGCTGTGGGCCGAGCATCGACCGCTGTTCGTGCTCACCGCCGCGCTGCTGGTGGGCAACGCCTATTTCACTTCGTCGTTTGCCTACGACTCGTGGGGCTGGGCGGTCGGGCCGCGGCATCTGACGCCGCTGCTCCCGTTTCTGCTTCTGCCGGCCGGGCTGGCCCTGCAGCGGTTGCTCGAGGCGAAGAGCTTCGATGGGAAGTTAGGCCTCGGGTTGGCGATCGGGCTGTGCGTGAGCAGCGTGCTGATCGATGGCGCCCTGGCCTTCGTCAACTACGTCCCCGAGTCGACTTCCACCTCGCTGTTCGGCCTGGCGGTACCGCTGTTTCGGGCGGGCTACCTGCCGCCGACGGTGCTGATCTTTCTGGGGATCGCCAACCCGGTGTCAGGGCTGATCGCGCTGGTCGTGCTCGGGGCGGCGGCGGCGGTGATCGGCCTTCGGCTCGGGGCTGGGCAAGGCCGCGCGGTGGGCGTGACAGCGGCGGTGATCATCGCCGTTCATTTTGGACTGTTGGCCGGGCTCACCCGGCACCACGACGCAGACCTGGGAAACGTCGCCTTCTTGAAGCAGGTGTGGATCGCGCCGCCCTCGACGCCTTAGGCCGCGACGGCATCGCCGAAGCCCAGCTGGCCGTGGAGCCAACGGATTTCGGCATTTCGATCGGCAAAGGCCACTGCCGAGGGCTCCGCGCCTTCACTCAAGCGGCGCCAGTCGGTTGAATCGCTGGCGTCGCCCACGATGCGGGCGCAGGGAAGCAGGTCTCCCAGGTCGGCCGCATCGGCTGCGGCCTGACGCAAGCTCTGATCTCGAAAGACGGGCACCGCCTCGCGCGCGGCCTCGACCCACTGCGAACTCACCCGGGTGTCCACCGGCACGACGATGGTAATTCGACGCTGCAGATCTTCGCCCCGCAGCGCCAGCGTGCGCGAGAGGTAGGACGGAGCTCCTGCCGCCAGGCGCGCTCGGACGAAGTCGATCAAATCGAGCGGAAACTGCCGCCGAGCGACCAGCACCACGTCGAGCGTGGCGTACGGATCGACCGCCAGCCGAGCGTCGATCGCCCGGGCGATCGCTTCCTTGCGGGCAAACAGATCGAGATCGTCGAACCAGATCGCGACGTGCTGGGCCCCGGGAAGTGCCAGCTGCGGCGCGGCGAGATCGACCCGAAACACATCGGGCATCTGGGGCCTTGCGTTGAGCTCGACCAGGTGGGGGCGGGGAGACTCGTCCAGCCGTCGGTCGAGGCGTTCCTCGGCCTTGGCCAGCGTCGAGCGCAGGGCCTCGAAGTCCATCGTCTGGGTTCTCAGCACCCGGTACGGCGGAGCGGGGTCGAACTCGACTCCGTCTTTCTGCGCTTCGGTGCGCATCGCAGTTCCGGGCAGCAGCGACAGCGCAAACACCTGCGCCTCGTCGCCCAGGTGGTGCTCGTTGAGGAAGTCGATTCCCCGCATCACGTCGTCTGACGTGTCACCGGGCAGGCCGACAATCAGGTCGACCAACAGCTCGATGCCCACGTCGTGCAGCATCTTCGCCGCGGCCGCGACCTTCTCGGGACTGCCGCCGCGCTTCACCCGCTTGAGCGTCTCGCGGTTCACCGACTGCAACCCAATCTCGAGCTTGGTGAAGCCTGCGCGGGCCAGCTGAGCGGCGTGCGCGGGCGTGAGCCCCTCGGCGCGCACCTCGGCGAAGAACGAGAGCGCGCGATCCGGATTCACTCGAGCGAGCGCCTCGAGCAGCAGCTCGAAGTCGGGGCGGTGGTTGAACGTCGGGTCGAGGAACACCACCTCGCGGGCGCCCTTCGCGCGAAGCGTCGAGACCAGCTGGGCGCTGCGTTCGACGTCGAGCACCCGAAGCACGCTGCTGCTGCGCGGGTAGAAACAGAACGTGCAGTGCGAACGGCAGCCGCGCACGGTCTCGACGTAGGTCGAACGGTCGGGATCCACCGGCACCTGCCCTTCGAGGTAGGGCGAGGGGTATTGGGTGAGCGCGAAGTTGGCGTTCGCCGCGGGTCCGAACGCAGAGAGTCCAGCAGCAGTGCGCACCGCGACGTTCGGCATCCCGGCGACGTCGCGCCCTTCGATGAGCCGATTCATCACGGCGCAGAAGGTGTCTTCCGCCTCGCCGGTGACCGCGACGTCGAAGCCTTGCTGGCCGAGAATGAAGGGGTTGTCGGCTCCGACTTCGGGACCACCGATGAGCACCGTGGTGTTTGGCGAGCGGCGCTTGACCTCGCGGGCGAGGTGGAGGCTCCGCTCCGAGTTCCACAGGTACAGCGAGAGGCCCAGGAACTCGGGCTCGTCTTTCGCGATCAGCTCGGCGAGCCGGGTGTCACCGTATGCGTCGGTGATTGAAGGCGAGACGACCTCGATCTTCAGGCGCTGATCGAGGCCGTGCACGCGCGCTGCGACTCCGAGGCAGCCCGCGGCGAGCGGAACGTTGCCGGTCGCGGCGAGCGCGGCAGGAGGAGGAACGGGCAGCTGAACGAGACGAAGACGCTTCATGGGAAGGCAACCGCGTATAGGGCAGTCGTGGGCATTCAGACCACTGCGGTGACAATCGAGATCAACGCGCCTGCCGCAAGGGCTCAGTCATCAGCAGCGGCACCGGATCTACGGCGCGCGTCCGCAAGACACCGACCCGGTAGACCCCAAAGTGCAGGTGCGGCGGAGTGCTGCGCGCGTTGCCGGTGTTGCCGACCGTGCCCAGCCGCGTCCCGCGCGTCACCTGCTGGCCGGGCGTCAGTCCCTCGGCGAAGCCGTCGAGGTGCGCGTAGTAATAAAAGGCGGGCCCATCGCCGAGGACGGTGACGACGCGCCCTCCGAGCGGATCGTTGCCCACCTTCCACACCTCACCGCGCGTCGCCGAGACGACCTGGGTCCCGCGCGCGGCGAAGAGATCCACGCCCTGGTGTCGCCGGCCACCCGAGCGGGGCGCGCCCCAGTTGCTCACGATCTGAGACCGGGGCAGGCCCTCGACCGGAACCTCGAGCGTGGCTGGCGGGAGGCAGTAGCGGCCGCACGCCATCAGCAGCTGCAGCCGCGCTCCGACGCAGACCGCGAGCAATAACAGGGGAGTCACCACGAGCACGGCGAGCCAGCGTTGGCGATTGGACACAGGCAGGTCACGGGTTGCACGGC
>JAYVCD010000412.1:0-8510 GCA_043750125.1 Archangiaceae bacterium
CCGAAGTTCGCCAAGGCGCTCAAGGCCGGCGACTGGAACACCTGCGTGGCCGTCGCGCGCCAGCAGGTCGAGAGCGGCGCCAACATCATCGATGTGAACGTCGACGAGGGAATGGTCGACGGCGAAGCGACGATGGAAAAGTTTTTGAACTTGATCGCCGCCGAGCCGGAAATCTGCCGGGTTCCGGTGATGGTCGACTCGTCGAAGTGGTCGGTGCTCGAGGTCGGGCTGCGCTGTCTGCAGGGCAAGGGCATCGTCAATTCGATTTCGCTCAAGGACGGCGAGGCCGAGTTTCTGCGCCGCGCGAAGCTGGTGCGCCGCTACGGGGCGGCGGCGGTGGTGATGGCGTTCGACGAGCAGGGCCAGGCGGCCAGCCGCGACGAGAAGGTCCGGATCTGTACCCGCGCCTACCGGTTGCTGGTGGACCAGGCCGACTTTCCGCCTGAAGACATCATCTTCGACCCCAACATCCTCACCGTCGCGACCGGAATCGAGGAGCACAACAACTACGCGGTCGACTTCTTCGAGGCGACGAAGATCATCAAGCAAACCCTGCCCTTCGCGAAGGTCTCGGGCGGAGTCTCGAACGTCTCGTTCTCGTTCCGCGGCAACAACCCGGTGCGCGAGGCGATTCACACCGCGTTCCTGTTTCACGCCTTCCGGGCCGGAATGGACATGGGCATCGTCAACGCCGGGATGCTCGGCGTCTACGAAGAGATTCCCAAAGACCTGCTCGAGCGGGTGGAAGACGTCCTGCTCAACCGCCGCCCCGACGCGACCGACCGGCTGGTCCTCTTCGCCGACGCGCTGAAGGCCGAGCAGGGGGGAGCTTCGAAGACCGAAATCAAAGAGGACCTCGCCTGGCGTGACAGCCCGGTCGCCAAGCGGCTCTCGCACGCGCTGGTGAAAGGCATCGACGCGTTCATCGAGCAGGACACCGAAGAGGCCCGCAAGCAGTACCCGCGGCCGCTGGACATCATCGAAGGCCCGCTGATGGACGGGATGCGGGTGGTGGGTGACCTGTTCGGCGCCGGGAAGATGTTTCTGCCCCAGGTGGTGAAGAGCGCGCGGGTGATGAAGCGGGCGGTGGCGTGGCTGACTCCGTTCATGGAAGAGGAAAAGCGGCTCGCCGTCGCCGCGGGCGGAACGGCCAAGGCCCAGGGAAAGGTGTTGCTGTCGACAGTGAAGGGCGACGTCCACGACATCGGGAAGAACATCGTCGGAGTGGTGCTCGCCTGTAACAATTACGAAGTCATCGACCTGGGGGTGATGGTCTCGTGCGAGAAGATTCTCGCCGCGGCGAAGCTGCACCAGGTCGACGTGGTCGGTCTGTCGGGGCTGATCACCCCTTCGCTCGACGAGATGGTGCACGTCGCGCGCGAGCTGACCCGCGAGGGGTTCGACATTCCGCTGCTGATCGGCGGAGCGACCACCAGCGTTCCCCACACCTCGGTGAAGGTGGCTCCCGAATATCTGCACGGGGTGGTCCACGTGCTCGACGCCTCGCGGGTGGTGAACGTCGTCAGCGCGCTGCTGTCGGCCGAGCAGAAGCCGGCGTTTCTCGCCGAGACGAAGCGCAAGCAGAACCTGGCCCGGGAAGATTTCCTCGCGCGACGGGCAGCGCGAAAGATGATTTCCCTCGAGGCGGCCCGCGAACGAAAGCTGAAGTTCGACTGGGCCCAGGTGGACATTCCGATTCCGGAGTTTCTCGGCTCGCGGGTGTTCAAGAGCGTGCCGCTGGCAGAGATCATTCCCTTCATCGACTGGGCCCCGTTCTTCAGCGCGTGGGAGCTGCACGGTCGCTTTCCGCAGATTCTCGAAGACCCGCTGGTGGGCGAAGAGGCGAGGAAGCTGTACGCCGACGCGAAGGCGATGCTGGGACGGATCGAGGCCGAGCAGCGCTTCACCGCCACTGCGACGATGGGGTTCTTTCCCGCCAATTCGGTCGGCGACGACATCGAGGTCTATTCCGACGTCCAGCGCTCGAAGGTCTTGGTGCGGCTGTGCATGTTGCGGCAGCAGGCCGAGAAGCAGCCGGACCAGTTCAACCTCTGCTTGTCCGACTACCTCGCCCCGAAGGACAGCGGGCGCATCGATTACCTCGGCGGCTTCGCGGTCACCGCCGGGCACGGAGTCGAGCAGTACGCAGCCGATTTCCGCTCGAAGCTCGACGACTACTCGGCGATCATGGCCCAGGCGCTGGGCGACCGGCTGGCCGAGGCGCTGGCCGAGGCGATGCACAAGCGCGGGCGCGACTTCTGCGGCTACGGCCGGGAAGAGAAGTTCACCCATCAGGAATTGATTCGCGAGAACTACCGCGGCATTCGTCCCGCTCCCGGCTACCCGGCGAACCCGGACCACAGCGAGAAGACGACGCTGTTCGAGCTGCTCGACGCGACGGCCACGACGGGCATTACCCTCACCGAGAGCATGGCGATGCTTCCGGCCAGCAGCGTCAGCGGCCTGTACTTCAACCACCCCGAAGCGAAGTACTTTGGAATCGGGAAGATCGCCCGCGACCAGGTCGAAGACTATGCGCGGCGCAAATCGATGGCGCTCGACGTCTGTGAGCGCTGGCTGGGCCCGAACCTCGACTACGACCCCGAACCTCGGGCGGCAGCGAAGTCGGCGGCGTAAGAACCGTCAGCGTGGGTACCCCTTCGACATCGACGGCCCGTTTCTGAAGCTTCGGTCGCCCCGGAGCCCTACGACACTCAAGTTCGCCGCCTGCCCATTCCAGCCTTGACCTGCAGATATTCGCGGCTCTATCCAAGGCCTCGGTTCATCGGCACTCGCGGGGGTGAGTACCAATTCTTTCGAAGCGCTACCCCTCACCAAGGACGACATCACCGTGAAGATTCATACCCAGCAGTACACGCATTCTCATCGGTCCATCTCTGTCGGTCTCGTCGCAATATGCGTCGGGTTGACCTGTCTGGCCGCCTGCGGCAGCAGCCCCGACCTTTCCGTCGCGTCAACCCAGGAAGCGCTGATCGCTTCGCCCAACTTCGGCTCGCCCGGGGCCAACGCGTTCTTATTCGGAAACAACCTCGCGATCGATGGCACCACCGTGGCGGTCGGCGACTACACAACCAACGGCGTGGGGCCCGCGACCGTGCACATGTTCACGCGCGGAGCCTCTGGCGCGTACACGTTTCAGCAGGACATCACTCCAGCAGGAAACGTCGAGATCGGGGCCCAGTTGGGCACGCTCGCTCTCAAGAATGGCGTCCTCATCGCCAGTGATATCGGGGGTGGCTTCACCTATGTGTTCACGCAGGTGACCGGGGTCTGGACGCAGCAAGCGAAGCTCCAAGGCGGAGGCAAGGTGGCCTACAACGGCACGTGGCTCGCCCTCGCGCACGGCAATGCCGCCGTCTATCAACAGGGGGCCAATCCCGCGTCGTGGTCGGCCCTGGTGAACGTCAGCGCGCGCGGAAACACCGTCGCGATGACCGCCACCAGAATGGTCGTCGGCGACGGCAAAAACAGCGGCCCCGGGATGTACGCGGACATTTACGATCTCAATGCCACCACCAATGTCTGGGGCCTGACCCAGTCGCTAACTCCACTCGACACGAGCGGAGACTTCTTCGGTTCTGCCGTCGGGCTGGTCGGCAACACCGTGATCGTTGGCTACGCCCACTGCTACAACAAGACTGTTCAAACGGGCTGCGCGGTCGTGTTCAACCTGGTGAACAACGTATGGACGCAGACCCAGGTTTTGTTCGGTGGGTCGACCGGGGATCAGTCGTTCTTCGGCCAATCTCTGGCCGTGGCGGGAACCCGCATGATCGTGGGTGCATACGGCGGGTACGTGGGGAGCCCGACCGGGCACGCCTATACCTTCGACAGCAACAACAACGGCCAGTTCAGCCAGACCCAGGATCTGAAGCCGACGAATAACCAGGCTCAAACAATGCGCTTCGGGCAGTTCGTCGCGATCGAGTCGACCCATCAGTTCGCGGTTATCGGCGCGCCCTTCTACGACCTTAACAAAGGGCAGGTGTATCCCTATAACCTGCAGTGATTTGGCTACGTCGCGTATTCGATGAGGCTTCGGCCACACCGACCTGAGCCGACCCAGTCGGCGGGCCAGCGGCGGGGATGGAACGCGTTGCCTAACCCTGCGGGTGGAGCTAGGTCGGGCGAATGACGAATTCGACTCGCCGCCTGCAGCCCGGGGGGACGGTGAAGGTCCAGAAGGCGATCGAAGCTCCGGGACTTCGGCGTTTTTCATTGCAGCGGCTGGACGGGGAATCTGCTCCCGTTCACATCTCGACCGGCCGCGCCCAAATCGGCTCTCACAACCTCAATGACGTGGTGATCGACCTCCCGTCTGTCTCGCGCTTCCACTGCGAGGTGGGAATGGACGCCAACGGGGCCTGGCTCAAGGACCTGGGCTCGTCCAACGGCACCGAGGTCGATGGAGTCGGCGCGCGCGAAGTCCTGCTGCGCGACGGAAGTCTGATCAAGCTGGCCGAGTCGGTGACCTTGAGCTTCCAGGTGCTCGCCGAGAAGAGCGACCTGCCGCTGTCGCGCAAAGACGAATTCGGAGTGCTGATTGGAGGCTCGGCGGTGATGCGGGCCTGCTTCGCCCAGCTCGAACGCGCGGCCGAGACCAGCCGACCGCTGCTGATCGAAGGCGAGACCGGCACCGGCAAGACGACCGCCGCCGAACAGATTCACGCCAACAGCGCCCGCAAACTGCAGCCGTTCATCACCGTCGACTGCGCCTCGTTGTCCGACGCCGCTCTGGAAGAGACGCTGTTCGGGGTCGACAACCAGCGGCTGTCGGCGTTCGAAGAAGCGGGCTTCGGGACCTTGTTTCTCGAAGAGGTAGGCGAGCTGTCCTTGCGGCTGCAGGGGCGGTTGATGCCGGTGCTGGAAAAAGGAGAGCTGCGGCGCAGCAACTCGACAGCGGTGGTGGCGGTGCGCGCGCGGCTGATCGCCTCGACGCGCAAAGACCTGCGGCAGCTCGTCAACCACAACGCCTTTCGCACCGAGCTGTTCTTCCGGCTGGCGGTGGTGCGGGTGATGATGCCGCCGCTGCGGCAGCGGCTGGAAGACGTGCCGGACCTGGTCGACGCGTTTCTCAAGCAGTCGGGGGGCAGCGCGGAAGAAGCCAAAAGCCTTCGCAGCGATGAGTTCCTCCGGCGGCTGCAGCTGGGATCCTGGCCGGGAAACGTGCGCGAGCTGTTCAACCACGTCGAGCGGTGCATGCTGATGCAGTCGCCGCTGACGCCCCAGGAAACGGTGCGCGAAGGACTGCCTCCGCGGGTCGACGCCAAGCGTTCGTACGCCGAAGGACGAAGGGTCGCGCTCGAGCAGTTCGAGCACGAATACGTCGAGGCGCTGCTGAAGGCGCACGGCGGGAAAATCTCCGAGGCCGCCCGGGCCGCAGGAATGGACCGCGCGTATCTGCATCGGCTGGTGCGGCGCCACGGGCTGAAGGGCTGAGACGAATGGGTTGCACGCAGGCGTCCTCGCCCACACAGTTGGATACCCCTTGGTTTCCATCGCAGGGCACAAAAGGAACTTCCACATGAGCAACGAAAAACCTGCACCGAAGTGCCCCTTCAATGCGGCCGCGGGCGTTGGCACGACCAACCGCGACTGGTGGCCCGGGGAAGTGCGCCTGGATCTGCTGCATCAGCACTCGTCCAGGTCCGACCCGATGGGACAGGAATTCGATTACGCGGAAGCGTTCAAGACCCTCGATTTGGCTGAAGTGAAGAAGGACCTGACCGCGTTGATGACGGACTCGCAGGACTGGTGGCCCGCAGACTTCGGGCACTACGGACCGCTGTTCATTCGAATGGCGTGGCACAGCGCCGGCACCTACCGCATCGGCGACGGCCGCGGAGGGGGCGGACGAGGCCAGCAACGCTTCGCGCCCCTCAACAGCTGGCCGGACAACGTGAGCCTCGACAAGGCCCGCCGCCTGCTGTGGCCGACCAAGCAGAAGTATGGCCAGAAGCTTTCCTGGGCCGACCTGATGATTCTCGCGGGCAACGTGGCCCTGGAAAGCATGGGCTTCAAGACCTTCGGTTTCGCCGGTGGCCGCGCGGACGTGTGGGAGCCCGATGGCGATGTGTATTGGGGTCGCGAAAAGAAGTGGCTGGGCGGTGACATTCGTTATTCGCAGGGCTCGCCCGGAGTCGAAGGCCACGGCGTCGTCTCTGCCGACGACAACAGCGAAGTGCCGCACACGCGCGATCTCGAAAACCCGCTCGCTGCGGCGCAGATGGGTCTCATCTACGTCAACCCCGAAGGCCCGGACTGCAAGCCCGACCCGCTGGCAGCAGCCCAGGACATTCGCGACACCTTCGGTCGAATGGCCATGAACGACGAAGAGACCGTCGCGCTGATCGCCGGTGGCCACACCTTCGGCAAGACCCACGGCGCCAGCACGACCGACCATGTTTCGGCCGAACCCCAGGCCGCTGAGCTCGAGCAGCAGGGCTTCGGTTGGAAGAACAGCTTTGGAACTGGCAAGGGCGGCGACACGATCACCAGCGGGTTGGAAGTGACCTGGACCACCCGGCCGACACAGTGGACCCACGAATACTTCCAGAACCTGTTCGGTTTTGAATGGGATCTCACCAAGAGCCCCGCGGGCGCGCAGCAGTGGGTCGCCAGGAACGGCGCCGGCGCCGGTACCATTCCGCACGCGCACGATCCTGCCAAACGCCTCCCGCCCACCATGCTGACCACCGACCTCTCGATGCGCGTGGACCCGGCTTACGAGAAGATCTCCAGGCGCTTTTTGGAAAACCCGGATCAGTTCGCCGACGCCTTCGCTCGCGCCTGGTTCAAGCTCACCCATCGGGACATGGGCCCGCGCGCCCGTTACCTGGGTCCCGAGGTGCCCGCTGAAGAGCTCCTCTGGCAAGACGTCATTCCCGCGGTTGATCACCCGCTGATCGACGCGCAGGACGCCGCTTCCCTCAAGACGAAGGTGCTGGCCTCGGGCCTGACGGTGGCCCAGCTGGTTTCGACCGCCTGGGCGTCCGCGTCCACCTTCCGCGGCTCAGACAAGCGGGGCGGCGCAAACGGTGCGCGCATCCGCCTGGCGCCCCAGAAGGACTGGGCCGTCAACCAGCCCGAGCAGTTGAAAAAGGTGTTGCCCGTACTCGAGGGGATCCGCAACGCATTCAACGCGGGTAGCGCCGGCGGCAAGAAGATTTCGTTGGCGGACCTCATCGTGCTCGCGGGGGGCGCCGGCGTTGAAGAGGCGGCGCGGGCGGCAGGCCACCCGGTGAAGGTTTCGTTCACGCCCGGCCGCATGGACGCCTCGCAGGAGCAGACCGACACCTTGTCCTTCGCGATGCTCGAGCCGATCGCCGACGGCTTTCGCAACTATCAGAAGACCCGCTACAGCGTGCCGGCCGAGGCGTTGTTGATTGACCGGGCGCAGCTGCTGACCCTGACGGCGCCGGAAATGACCGTGCTGGTCGGTGGCCTGCGCGTTCTGGGCGCCAATGTCGGCCAGGCCAAAGAGGGCGTTCTGACCCAGAAGCCGGGCACGTTGAGCAACGACTTCTTCGTCAACCTGCTCGACATGGGCACCGAGTGGAAGACGGCCCCGGGAGGCAAGGACCCGTACCAGGGGCACCACCGCAAGACGGGTGCACCCCGGTGGACCGCCACGCGCGTCGATCTGGTCTTCGGCTCGAACGCGCAGCTGCGCGCCATCGCCGAGGTGTACGCCAGCGCCGACGGAGGCAAGAAGTTTGTTCAGGACTTCGTCGCCGCGTGGACGAAGGTGATGAATCTCGACCGTTTCGACATCGCGTAAGGCTCGGGTCGGTCGCCCGCGCCCCAGCACTTTTGTCGGAACTTCAGGTGTTCGATCCGGCTGCTCACTGTGCCTGGCTGGCCGGGTGCTCTTCAGGGCGCGAGGGCTCCCGCGTCAACGAGCGGCAATCGACCCACCTGACCCACGTCCCCGCCGACGCAAGGAGCCCCGGCAAGACTTTGCGCGCGACCGGGTGGACGTCGTGGAACTGGAATCACTCCCCGCCGCCACTGCACCATCAGCGTCAGCACCGGCCCTTCCACCAGCGAAACATTCTTCGGAGCCTGCCAGTCCTGCGAGTCGATGTTCCAGAGCATCACTGCGATCCCGCGCTTCGCCAGCGTTTGCACCTGAAGCCGCGTGCGCTGCCCATAAGGAGGCCGGAACCAGGTCAGCGCTCTGCCGACTGGCTGCAGGGCCGTCAGCTCTTCGTTCCACGCTGCGAGGCGGTCTGCGACCGCGGCAGACGTGACGTGACTCTCGTGCGACATCCCATGTGAAGCCAGGCAGTGCTTGGCGTAGAGGTCTTTCACCGAGCTTCTTCGCCCGGTGGGTTCGGGTTGGGTTTAACTCTGGAACAGATGCCCCAACCCGATTTGCAGCTTCGAATCACCGGACGCTTTGCTTTGACGTGGCTGCTTGGCGGATGTCTGGCGGTGCTGGGCGGCAAGGCCCACGCGCAGACGCTGCTGACCGACGACTTCGAATC
>JAYVCD010000413.1:0-9668 GCA_043750125.1 Archangiaceae bacterium
CGCTGGCCGTACGGCAACGTGTTCGACGCCAACGCCTGCAACACCGAAGACGACACGGGTGAAGACCGGTTGGTCGCACCCTCGGGTCGGTTCGCCAAGTGTCGCAGCGGCTTCGGCGTCGCAGATCTTTCTGGCAACGTCTCGGAATGGACGGCTGAAAAAATCATCAAAGGAGGCTCGTTCGCGCGGGCCGATTATTCCGTTCGCTGTTCCGCGCGGCAGGCAGGCGGAACCGGTGGCAAGAACCCCGAGGTCGGTTTTCGGTGCTGCGCCGACCCGAAGTGAGCATCTCTCGCGCACGACGGTCGGGGTCGACCGGGTGGCTCGGGCTGACCTTGCTGGCTCTGGGCGCGACGGCCCTGGCTGCTGATCGCCCCCGGGTGGTGGTGGTGAAGTCGGCAGACCTCGGCCCCTACTCGGCGGTGGCCGCCGGGTTTTCAGCCGAAGCACGCGCGACGCTCGAGGAAGTCACGCTCGAAGAGGGCACCGACGCCGCCGCGAAGCTCTTCAAGAAACTGGCCGAAAATCCTCCGGCAATGGTGCTGGCCATTGGCCCCGCCGCGGCGGTCGGCGCCCGCCGTCAATTCTCGAATGTTCCCATCGTCTTCGTGATGGTTCCGTATTTTCAGAAATACGAGCTCGAGGGCTCGAACATCACTGGCATCGCGTTGACCAGTGACCTGTCTTTGGAACTGGGTGCCATCAAGGCGATGCTCCCGCAGGTCAAGCGCGTGGGCGTCCTGGCCGACCCGCGCTACTCGCAGAAGTTCATCGAGGACGCGGCCGGGTACGCAAGCAACAAAGGTCTGTCGCTGGTGCTGATCGACATCGACTCGGCCGCCAAGGTCGACAAGGTGCTGAAGGCCGCGCGAACCAAGGTCGACGCGGTGGTGATGATTTCAGATCGCACTGTGGGAAATGCAGCCGTGGTGCAGCGGCTGATCGCCTGGAGCAACGAAGAGAAGGTCCCGCTGGTCGGGCTTGCTCCAGGCCAGGTGAAGCAGGGCGCGCTGTTGTCCCTTTCCCCCGCGGCGACCGGGCTGGGCCAGCAGGCCGGCCGACTGGCCAACCGGATCCTCCATGAGAAGGTCGACCCGGGCGCGCTCGCGGTGGCCAACCCTGAGGGCGTCGATCTCACGATCAACCTCGTCACCGCTCGCCGGCTGGGTGACCCCAAGACGCTCGCGCTCGACCTGATTACCTTCGCGGCACAAAAGGGCCTCGCGGTCCGGGTGGTCGAATGATCCAGCGGTACTCTCGACCGCAGATGGCCGGCCTCTGGTCCAACGAGGCGCGGCTGCGGCGCTGGCGCGATGTAGAGCTCGCCGCGCTCGAGGGCATGGTGGCGGCGGGCATCGCTCCGAAGCAGGCGCTGGACGCCTGTCGGGCCAGGGCCGGTGATTTCAGCGCCGAAGACGTAGCGAAGATCGACGAAATCGAGCGCACCACCAAGCACGACGTGATCGCCTTCCTCACCTTCATGGAAGAGCGAATCGGCCCGGAAGCCCGCTGGCTTCACTACGGGATGACGTCGAGCGATGTCCTCGACACCTCGCTGGCGTTGATCCTGCGCGACGCCGCCGACCTGATGCTCGAAGGGGTGGACCGCGCGCGCAAAGCGATCGAGACCCGGGCCTTCGAGCACCGGCTGACTCCGATGGTCGGCCGCAGCCACGGGATCCACGCCGAACCGATTTCCTTCGGTCACAAGCTGGCGATCTGGTTCGACGAGCTGGGGCGCGGTCGCCAGCGACTTGAGGCTGCGCGGGCCAGCATCGCGGTCGGTAAGATTTCTGGAGCGGTCGGAACGTTCGCCCACATTCCGCCCAGCGTCGAAGCCCACGCCTGCACGGCCCTGGGCCTGGTTCCTGCGCCAGCGTCGAGTCAGATCATCCAGCGCGACCGCCACGCCGAATACTTCACCTGCCTGGCGTTGTTGGGCAGCAGCCTCGAGAAGTTCGCCGTCGAGATTCGCCACCTGCAGCGCACCGAAGTGCGGGAGGTCGAAGAGCAGTTCTCTGCCGGGCAGAAAGGCAGCTCGGCGATGCCCCACAAGCGCAACCCGATTCTGTCCGAGAACTTGAGCGGCCTGGCGCGGCTGCTGCGCGGTTACGCGGTGTCGGCGATGGAAAACGTTCCGCTCTGGCACGAGCGCGACATTTCCCATTCGAGCGTCGAGCGGATGATCGGCCCGGACGCGACGGCGACCTGCGATTTCATGCTGCATCGCTTCGCGGGCCTGATCGAAGCGCTGCGGGTCTACCCCACGCAGATGCTCCACAACCTCGAGCTGTTGGGCGGCGTCGTTCACTCTCAGCGGGTGCTGCTCGAGCTGGCGAAACACGGAATGGATCGCCAGGCCGCGTACGTGGTGGTGCAGCGCAACGCGATGCGGTTCTACGAAGACGGCACCGACTTCAAGACCGCGCTGCTGGCCGACGAAGAGCTGGGCAAGAAGATGTCCGAGGCGCAAATCGAAGCGTGCTTTTCGACGGACTACCACCTGCGACACGTCGACGAGATCTTCCAGCGGGTGTTCGGCCGTTCGAGCTGAAGCTTCAGATCAGTCGAGCGCGCTTGAGGTTGTTTTCGATTCGCTTGCTCACGTCACCCACCTCGGCCGAAAACGTCTGCCCGGTCATTCGCTCGTAGACAGACACGTAGGTCTGCGCCAGTGAGACCCGCACCTCGTCGGGGATCTGCGGCGGCGTGCCCTGGCCCGAGAAGCCGCGCTCGAGGATCAGCCACTGCCGCAGGTTCTCTTTGTCCAACATCACCTGCGGCTGCCCCAGCTGAAACCGCTGCTGCCAGCCGTCAGCGACCCAGAACCGGCTCGAGTCGGGGGTATGCAGCTCGTCGATCAAGAAGAGCTCATCTTTGATCAACCCAAACTCGTACTTGGTGTCGACGAGGATCAAACCGCGAGCCTTCGCCTGTTCCTGGCCCACCGCAAACAGGGCGAGCGCAGCTTCCGACGAACGCTGCCAATCGCGCGCGCTGGCCAACCCCCGTTCGACGACCTGCGCGGCAGAAATCGGCTCGTCATGGGCTCCCTGCTGCGCCTTGGTCGAGGGGGTCAACAGCGGTGCGTCGAAGGCATGGTCCTTCTTCAACCCCGGCGGAAGCCCGAGCGCGTACGGATCTCGGCCCGCCTCGTAGTCGCGCCAGAGACTGCCGGTCAGGTGGGCCCGAACCACGAATTCGATCGCGAACGGATCCGCGCGGCGCGCCACGGTGACGCACGGGTCGGGCATCTCGAGGACGTGGTTCTTGACCACGTGCGCCGTCTTCTGAAACCAGAAGTGGGCGAGCTGGTTGAGCAGGTCGCCCTTGAAGGGCAGGGTGGTGAGGATGTGATCGAAAGCCGAAAGGCGATCGGTCGTGATCAGCACCAGGCGATCGCCCTGGCGGTAGGTATCGCGAACCTTCCCGCGGTACTTCTGGCCCAGCGCAGGGAAGTCGGTGCCGGTGAGAGTGAGGGGGAGCTGCTTCGTCAGTGTGGTCGCATCCATCGCGACGACTCTCTAGCTCGCAACGTGCGGCTACGGCGCGTTGGTTGACGTAGCCAGGTACACGAAGGCCGGGTTCACCCGAAGAACGCCATCGAGGTACGCGGCCGCATAGGGGGCGCCCGCGACCCGGTCGACCCGAATGGGCTCAGAGCGCGCGATGCCCCAGTGCTGAATGAGCGAGCGGGCGATGAGCTCCACCGCCTCGCGCTCTGAGAGGCCCTGGAAGCTGTCGCGACGATCATCGCTCCAGCGATCTCCGCGACCATCGAACGAGAGGACGATGGCGCCCCCCGCGTCGGCCGACATCAGCAGGTCCATGCGCGGGTCGATGCCAGGAGCCGCCACGAATTCGCCGCTGACCATGATCGGGAACACCATCTGCCCGGTGGCGCGCAGCCCGGCCTGGCTCAAAGACGTCCGCGCGAGGTCTCGAAAAATTTCCGAACGCACGGCCGGGGCTTCGAACTCGAGCCATTCGGCCGTGCCGGTGAGAGCCTGGGACGTGGAAGGGGCGCGACTGGGAAGTGTTCCCGCACCGCACGCGGCGAGGAACAACAGGGCAGAGCTGATCAGGATGCGCGTGGTCACAGTCAGGAAGGAACATACCGGCGGGGCCCGCCGCGATCCAGCTAATGTCCGACCGCTACAGACATGGAACTCACGGTCATTGCTCATCAATTGCGTTCCTCCGAGAACCTCGGGGCGATCGCTCGGCTGATGGCCAACTTCGGTTACTCCCGGTTGATCCTCTCGGACCCCGCCACCCACGACTTTCGGGGGGCCCAGACGTTGGCTGTCGGCGCGGAAGGGGTGCTGGAAAAAATGGCGATTGCCCGTTCCCTGAACGAAGCGATGACCGGAATGGTGTTCGCGGTCGGCACCACTTCGCGCGAGCAGCTCAAGCGCGCCCACCCGCTGACTCCGGAAGAAGGCATCGCACGACTGGTCGAGCACGCGGCCCGCGGGCCGGTCGCGCTGGTTCTGGGGGGTGAAAAGCGCGGCCTGGACGACGACGAGCTGGCGCAGTGTCAGGAAGTCATCGTGATTCCGACCCGAGGCGCTCAGCCCTCGATGAACCTCTCTCAAGCCGCGGCGGTGCTGCTGTATTTGTGCGCGCGCGCCACCGTTGCGCCCCCGCCGCCCCACGTGGCCGAGGGAGCAAAGCTGAAGACGGTCCAGGCCCTCGAGGAGAAAATGGAAGCGGCCTTGCTGCAATGCGGTTTCTTGAATCCGCAATCGCCCCAGCACGTGCTGCGAGAGCTCACGCGCGCGTTGGTCCGCGGCCAGCTGTCACAGCGCGAGGCTGAAATCTGGCTCTCGGCCTTCGAGCACGTGCGAAGAGTTACGGCTTCCGACGGGCAATGAGCTTGTTGACGGCTTCCTTGTCTTCGAGCGTGTGCTTCTCGGTCGGAGCCTCGCGGGAAGCGAGCTTCTTCTTCGCCGCGTCGAGGGCGTCCTCGAGATCTTCTTTCACCTCGCCCAGCGAAGGGGCCTTCACCTTTCCGCCCAGCCCGCGTTCAGCGTGCTCGACGGCGGTGTGGCCGTCAAAGCGGTGGGTGCCGAGGAAAATGCCCAAACCGATGCAGAGCGCCGACCAGACGAATACTTTGAGAAATCCCATGGGCCAGATCCCTACACGGACCTACGGCGCCCGCCACTTTTCGGCGATAACGGTCCTGTGACGAGCAGTTCCGACACCGAGCAGTTGGATGTCTTGCGGATGTCGGTCGCGGATTTTTTTCGCCGGCTTCCCGAAGTGCCGGTGTACCGGCGGCGAGATGACCCGGCGCGCAAAGTCGCCGCTGAGCGGGCGGTCGAAGGCCGGGCGCTGCTGGCGCAACTGTCTGCGCTGGGCGGCGTGGAAGGTCAGGCCCAGCTGAGCTCGGCGCTGCGGGCGCACCTGAAGGTGCTCCAGCTGGTGGTCGACGGACGGGTCGAGGCGGCGGAAGGGCCCTGGCATGAGGCGGTCGCGCTCGAGCGGGCCGCGGTGAGTTCGCGAAGGCTGTGGTCGCGCACCGACGAGGACGAGGTGCCTGTCTACACACGACAGACGGGTGCTTCGCGGTTTGATCCCCGGCCCGAAGCGGCAGTGAAAGTGAAGCTCGCCTGCCCGAACTCGGCCTGCCATCGGGTCGAGGACTTCGACTTTTCCGCCCGGCACGCGACCCACCAGTTCGTCTGCGGGCACTGCCAGACGCGGTTCTACGCGTACTTCGCCGAGCTGCTCGAGCTGGGGGTGGAATCGAAAGGGAAGACCCACCACCGTTACCGCTTTCGAGTTCGCGAGATGAATGGGGCGACCAGTCGCATCGACTTCGACGACTCGAACCCCGCGGTGCTGGCCGGAGCGCGGGGAGATCTGTTCGCGTTTCTCTACGCGCCCCGCACCACGCTGCGAGGAGTGCTCGACCTGTCCTCGAGCCGGGTGCTCTGGGTTCAGCCCTCCGGCCCCTGCTTTCTGGCCACCGCGGTGTTCGGCGAAGGCGCGCCCGAGCTGGACGCGTTTCGGCGATTTCGCGACGGAGTGTTGCTGCGTTCGCTGCCGGGGCGGTGGGGGGTGGAGACGTACTATTCAATCGGCCCGTTTCTCGCGCGCGTCGTCGTGGTGCGGCCGAGGTTGCGTCATTTGACGCGCGGGGCGCTGGGCCGCATTCATCGGGGCTTAGAGAGGATGCAACGACCTTGACCCGCCTGCAGATCGACCGACCGCAACGCAAGGTGAGCAACTGGGTGAGCGGGGCGCTGGTGGTCGCGCTGTTGATCGGCGCGGTGCTGATGGGCTTTCTCGAGACCCTGGGAAACATCGCCACTGGCGTCCAGGCGCCCGCTTTTTCGTTTGAGCGTTTCACCGGGGGGCAGCTCAGTTCCGCCGAGCTCAAAGGCAAGGTGGTGATGCTCGACTTCTGGGCGACCACCTGTCCGCCCTGTGTCGAAGAGATGCCGATGCTGGTGAAAATCGCACAGGAATATCAAAGCCAGGGCGTGGTCTTCGCCGCGGTCAGCCTCGACGAGCCCGAAGATGCGAAGAACGACGTCGCTGCTTTCATTCGAGACCAGGTGCCCGGGCTCGAGCCGTTTGCCGGGTTTGGAAACGAGGCGGGTTCCGCCTTCAGCGTGCGCGCGATTCCGACCCTCTACATCCTCGATCGGCAGGGGAAGATCATCGGTTCGCAGACCGGGCAGGTGAGCGAACGAAAGGTCCGCAGCTGGTTGGACGCAGCGCTGGCCGGCGCGCGGTAACCCCGTTCCTTGACGAAGAGCCGCTACGGCTTCTTTGCGTCGGGCTTCTTCACGTCTGGCTTCTGAGTCTCTGAGTCGGACTCGATCAGCCGGAAGTCGGTGCGTCGGTTTTTGGCGCGACCCAGCGGCGTATCGTTGCTCGCGATCGGCTTGTCGTACGAGAAGCCCTGGCTGCGCAGGCGCTTGCGATTCACGCCCTTGTTGACGAGGTAGTCCTCGACGGCCTTCGCGCGGCGGTTCGAAAGGTCGAGGTTGTACTCGTGACCGCCACGGTTGTCGGTGTGGCCTTCGATCAGCACCGGCCCCACGTCGGGGTTTTGCAGCAAGACCTTCACCACGTCGTCCAGCAGCTTGTACGACTGCTTCTGGATCACCGCCTGGCCCGTCTCGTAGAGGATGTTGCCCTTGATCCGGATCCGATCTGATTCGAGGGTGACGGCCTCTTCCTGGGGTACCGGGCAGCCCTCGGTCTCGGCCGGGCCGGGATCATCGGGGCACTTGTCGACGTTGTCGGGAATCTGATCTCCGTCGCGATCCGGGCAGCCGTCGTATTCGGCGGGGCCAGGGGTATCCGGGCACGCGTCGATTCGATCGACCACCCCGTCGCCGTCCCGGTCTTTGTCAGGCTCAGGGCAGCCGTCTTCATCTTCGTCCCCGTCCTTGTCCTCAGGCACGTCGGGGCACTTGTCGATGCTGTCGGGAATGCCGTCCCCGTCTCGATCCGGCTCGGCGACGTACTCGTAGCGCACGCCGAACATCACCCGGAATGCCTCGCGGCCGTACCCGGTGGCCGTGCCGAGCCCACGCCCGAAGGCCAGTTGCAGCGACCAGTGGTCCATGAACTGCGAGCGGGCTCCGACCAACAACTCGAACGGAGTCTTGTACGAGTCGGCGTACTTGAAAGTGAAGGGCGCCTCGGCCGGCGTCGCAAAGTTCACTTCGCCGAGCACCACGTTGTGGGTCAGCTTCGAGATGTTGGGAAGGTCGATGCTGGCGCCGCCTCCCGTCGTGAATTCCTGACCGACGTAGAGGTTCAGGTATTGCGAGGCCACGGTGCGCAGGCGCCACCCGGCGTTGATCACTGCGCGCACCGGCCCGAACCGACGTTCGATCGCGGCGCGGGGGGCGAACACCACTCCGTGATCTCCAAAGAAGCTGCGCTCGTCACCGATCGGCAAACGCACTTCGAGAACGGCGGTCGCGCCGACCGGAAAAGTTTCCTGCTTGAAGACCTGAAAGCGACCGAGGAAGCGCCAGTCGCCCGCGCCGCCGAAGCTGGGGCTCTTCTCGTCGATGAAGCCTTCGTCGCGCAGCAGCTTGAAGTGGTCGACCTGGCCGACGATGAACGGAATGTCGGCCGAGACCTCGAGCCGGTTCGTGAATTGGTACGCGCCCATCAGGTGCAGGTCGGCGCGGGCGGTGACGAGGTCGTTGATTCGGTCGTTGCCGAGCTTGAGCCCGAGGATTCCGAAGTTGAGATCGAGGATCGCCTGCAGCATCCAACTTTTCGGTGGGCGCATTTCGGCGCCTTCGACCGACCACAGCGAATCCATCGCCGGAGTGAACTTGGTCGGAACGATGTCGAAGCCCCGTGCGAAGGGATCTGCGGCCAGCGCGGGCATCGCGAGCAGCACCGCGAGCAACGTGACGCGGGTGACTCTCAGTCGCACAGCCGTTGCTTATACCCCGGGCGCGGACGGCTCCCAATAAAGGTTCGGCTGCTACAGGGGTGTCGTCATTTTTCCATTACGGCGTTGGCCTCGACGATCTCGATCAGCGCCGGGTGCATCGGAAGCGGAAAAGTGGCGATCGTCTTGTCGAGCGTCATCACGTCCTCGGTCTTCGGAGTCGGGTATTCGATCGGCGACGGCGCCTTCTTCGTCAGCTGCGCCTTCAGCCCCGCGGCGTCCTTCGTCACGTAGACGAAGTTGAGCCGGGTGGGGTCGAGGTGGCGCTTGAGCGCGTCTTGCATCTTCGCGGAAGTCATCGCGGCGAGGGCGGCGCGGTAGTTTTCGAGGAACTTCGGGGTCCCGTAGAACAAGTCGTCGATCGCGTACCCGAGCCGTCGCTGATCGGTCTGTTCCCAGGTCCGGGTGTAGCCGATGAGAAAGCCGCGTGCGGTCTCGAAGCGGTCCTCGGGAATGGGGAGGCCGGTGACCTCGCCAATCAGGTAGAGGACCCCGCGGGTGGCAAAGACGCTGTTCTTCGCTTCGACCGGTCGCAGCCACAAGGTGGCGTCCTGCGCCGCGCGGCCGATGTTGACCGCGGGAATGCTTCCCCAGCCTTCCTGTCGGTGGTGTTCGGCGTAGGCGTAGGTCCCGTAGTTCAGACCGCGCTTCTCGCGCAGCTCACTGAACAGGCGACCATGGAATTGGCGGTGCTCGCCCAGGTAGCTCATTCCAAAAGCGACCGCGAAGTAATCGGGGTCATCGCGCCGAAGCGACCAGCTGTAGCCGAAGGACCCGGCCGTCGACAGCGTGTCGCGTGCGACGATCACCGTCCTGGCCCGGAAACCGGGCGCGGGGGGAACGGCCGTCATCGCAGCGCCCGTCGCCGGAAGCTTCGAGAGCAGGTCCTTCACCCGGGTGGCGAGCTTGTCATCGACCGCTCCGGCGAGGCCGAGCACCGCGCGGTCCTGGCTGAAGACGCGCTGCCAGTGGGCTTTCACGTCATCGAGGGTCAGCGAGGTCAAGCCGGCGACGGTGCCTGCGTTGTAGTGGCGGTAGGGGTGGCCTGCGTAGAGCAGAGCATCGAGGGTGACCTTCCCGAGCTCTTCGTCGTTTTCCTGACGCAGGCGGGACTTGATGGTGTTGAGCGCCGAAGTGCGAAGCCGTTCGAACTCTTTGGGATCAAAGCGGGGCTGAAGCAGCACGTCGGTGAAGATCTTGAGAAAGCGATCGAGCTTGTCGATGTGAA
>JAYVCD010000414.1:0-8449 GCA_043750125.1 Archangiaceae bacterium
AGCGCATCAAATCCTGTAGGCCTTCTGCGGGGTCCCAACTTCTCTCACCCCGGGAAAGAGGGCCGGCGTCAAAATTCCTCTTCAGAATGTTGGCCATGGGGGCTTCCTTCGGTTCTGGCGGGCTTCAGTGCCGCGCTCCGCGAAGATTCCTAAACACGACTTCCCTGCTCGCAACTTCAAGTCGAAAAAGTCAGGGCTGCGGCTTCGGCACTTCGAGGGTGGGAAGATCGGCCTCTTCCACCAGCACGATGCGCAGCCGCTTTCCTTCGGGTTTTCCCAACAAACGCAACAGCCGACCTTCGCGGACGAAGCTGCCGCGCTCGCGTTCCTTCCACCCCCCACTGGGCAGGGTCTGGCGGTAAAAGTCGATGACCTCTTCTTCTTTTGCCCCGGTGGTGAAGGAAAGAGTGCGGGCGAATTCGACGTTTGAGGCAAAGGTCGCCTGGCTTCCGGGGAATACGGGGGCTGGAAATCCGCCCGCCACTTTTCCAACTTGCCGACCCTTGAGATCTGCTGCGCCCATGACCAGGGTGGTGGTGCCGTCCGGTTCGGGAAAGACGTAAACCAAATAGGACCAGAGCGTGAGGGTGTCGAGCGCAGTCACCCGCGGCAGCTTCAGCCCTGGCAGCCGCAGCGGCACGTCCGGGACATAGAAGCCCTCGGCATAAAATCTCTTCTGGTAGTGGTTGAGCAACGCGACCGGCTTCCACTTGCTGCGCGCGACGAAGATCTTCATCGCCATCCCATTGGCCTGCAGCTGCTCGCCCACTTCGGCCCACGACAGGGGTTCGGGCACGTTCCAATCGAAAGCGCGGGCCGGCGGGGCAAAGAAGATCGCGAACAGCGCGAGAACCTTCAGTTGCACCCAGCCTTCCCGAGGAAGCAGTTGTGGAGCGTGAAGTCCGGCACCAGCCCCAGTCCTGGCCCCCCTGTCTTGTATTGAGTGTTCCCGCCTTCGTCGGGCAGGTTGGTGAAGTAGTTAAACTCCATTCCCGCGTAGCTGAAGAAGTAGTCCATCGCGCTGGTCGGCGCAGTCCCCGCGTGGGCCTCGGCGAATGTCTTTCCTGCGGTGCCTCCGCCCACCCACATCGAACCGACGGCCGCCTTATAGGTGGTGTTGGTGCAGGTGCTGCCGATGCGGCAGCTGGCGCTCTGATTGTCGGCCGCCCCATCTCCGGCAAGCCCCCAATCGTTGGTGAGGATCGAAAGTCGACCGCGACAGGAACCCATGCTTCGGCCGCCGACCGCACAAAAGAAATACGGAGCCGCGACGCCGTGATCTTCCTTGAAGAACCCACCGGTGTCGTTCTGAAGGAACGCGGTCGGGATCCGAATCGCATCGAGCCTGGCGACGACCTGGCAAGAAAGCCCTCCTTCATCGAAGTAAACCGCGCTCGCGGTCTTGGTGGGACGAAAGCTCATTGATTTGTCCGGCGCGCAAGTGGCCTTCAGGCTCGAGCCACGCACCAGGGCAGCGCCGATGATCGGAGCGCCGGTCGCGCTGCTCAGGCCGTTGAAGTCCTGGTAGCGGGCGGTGGTGGCCTGCTCGAGTCCTCCGGCTGAAAGGGTCTGATTCAGCGGGTTCAGGTTGTGCCCTGCCAGGTCCTGGGTCCGGGGGCCGGTGGATTCCCAGATGGCCCACGCGCCGGCTTCCTGCACTTTCAACGAAAGCCAACCGACTTCCGCGAAGTGGATTCCGAACAGCAACACCGTCACGAAGACCAGCAGGCCCAGCGCAAGCTCGACCGTGGCCTGCCCCCGCCGCGCCGCGGTCAATGCAGCCCCTTGAAGCCGCCGTTGACCACCATCTTTTCGTAGGCGTCGCGCTGCCACGCGTACTCGGGTTTGTAGAGCGAGGTCTTCACGTCTTTCACGTCTTGCCAGTCGGCAGCGGGCGCGAGGGGGTCGCGATCGATGTCGGTGGCCACCAGGGTCGCGCGCCAGAACGGATTGAGCAGGTTCGGATGCTCGAGCCAGTAGGGCCGGGTCGCCGTTCCCTTGCGGTGGTAGTAGGTCATGCCCGCGGCGAGCGCGACGGCCTTGTCGACCAGGCGCCCCGCATACGCGCCGTGCAGCTCTTCACCCCGGTTGTCGAAACGCGTGCCCGGGCGGCTGGTGCCAAAGAAGAACTTGAAGTCGAGTTCCCACGGGCGCTTCATCTTCGCGTGCGCGTAGTTGCGCTCGAGCGCCACGTAGTTCTTCGGCTGCCCGTAGGCGTCCGGCGAGTCGTTTCCGGACACCTTCGGGTTGGGCAGGAACATCACCGCGCGGACCCAGACACTGGGACAGGCCCCGCCGCAGTCGCCCATCGTATGGTTTTGATCCGGGAGGTCGGGGACGGCGGTATCGGAAGGAATGTACTGATGCTGATCTGAGCCATCGCCGATGTGGGTCGATCGAACCCAGGCGTGGGCGTCGACCGTGACCGACCGGGTACACCCGCCCCCCGAGTCGCCGACGGTAATGCTCATCGAGCCGTCGTCGTCTGCAAACGCCATCATGCTGTTGGGCGTCGAACCATGGTTCTGGGAGGTGCCAAAATAGCCGCTGCCGACCGGGCTGGCGGGGGCAAGGATAACGGTGGGTACCGCGCCACTGACTGAGTTGAAAATTCCCTGCACCGACGAAGGAATGGTTCCCCGGAACCGGGTGAAGCCGTTCTCGCGGGTCCCCAGCGCCGCGTGGAGCATGTTCTCACCCCATTCGGCGCGACCGCACAGTCCGGATCCGGCTCCGGTGCCGCGCATCGCCCCTTCGGGGTCCGCGGCGACGATGTCTTTGCAGCCGACCTCGCGACGATTGACCGCCTGGGGTCCCAGGTTCGAGGTGGGGGTCGCCCCGCTGATGACGTTCACCGTGCCGGGAATCAGACCCGCGTTGTTGATGATCTGTTGAGCCACGGTCTGCTGCTCGCGCTCTTCGCGCACCCGACGCATCATCCCGTTGGGGTTTGCGACGTCGTCACGGGTCTCGGCGCGCAGCGTGGCGACGATTCCCTGAATGGCCATCGCTTCCTGGCCCGCCGCGATGTCATCGACCACCCAGGCCGAGTTGATGAGCGTCGGCCGCAGACCCGCCAGAACCACCCGCGCAGCGGCCGCTTCGTCGTTGTTGGCCTGACACCCATCGAGGTTCGTCGACAATTTCCCCAGCTCGGCGTCGGCCGCGTTCAACAGTGCCCGGGCGTACCCTGTCCAGCTGATCAGGCTTTCGTCCGCGGTCAACGCCACCCAGTAGCTGACCTGCAGCCGATTGATGATCGCGATGTTGTTGTAGGCGCGGGCGTTGACCACCGCGTTCGAATACGCGGCCGAATCTGCGAGCGTCTGAAGCTCGTGGTTCTCGCGCACCCGTGAGGCGATGCCCAACGTCATCATCACGAACAGCACCATCAACATCATGGTGAGGGCGAAGAGCACCAGGTTCTGCCCCCGCTGCTGACCGGAAGTCCTTTTCATGGAGCCGGGGGGCAGTTCTGCGTCTGGAAAAACTTCCCGCGCGGCGGAGTCATCATCCGCATCGCGTAGGAGGTGGTGATCGGAAAGCTCCACTGTCTGGCGTTGAAGCGGGTGTTGAATTCCCCGGCGAGCGGACCCAGGCTCATGCCCGGAATCGCTTGCCATTTCGCGGTGTGGATCGGGGTGGTGGGGTCGATGACGCCGAGGTAGTCACCCAGGCCGAATGCGGCTCTGAACATGGTGGACATCACCCAGTTGGCGAATGGAATCCGGAGCGGAAACCAGTACACCAATCGAACTTCGAGCCGGTAACCGACCTCTCCGTTCGCGCGGGGGTTGGGATCATCGAAGTCCTGCTCGGACTGGGCAGTGACCGAGGCGGTGGTCGGCCGCTCGCGGTAGATCCAGACGATCGCCCGGTTGTGGCCGTTGTCGAGCAGGGGGTCGTACTGGTTTTGGAAGGGCATCCCAGCGGTGCGGGCGCGAAAGGCGTTCGACAGCTTGTCCTCGGGGGTCACTCCTGGGGTGCCGCTGCCGAGATACGAGCTGAAGCTGGGCAGGAGCGCAGCGATCGCCGCGTGGGTCATCACTTCGCAGTCGCCGTGCTTGACGACGCCCGCGCGCACCGCTTTGAACGCGGCGTGTTCCGCCATCAGGCGGCCTTGCAGCATCATGAAAAGCTGCAGCGTCCCGAGGACCAGAAAAACGGTGAGCGGCAGCGTGATGGCGGTCTCGACCACCGCTTGTCCTGAATCGCGCATACGGTCAGCGAATGTCCGATTCCCTTGTGTTTGTTCATATCGGGCGACCGGACCAGACGGGGTGGGCGATGGTAGGTGGGTTGGGGCCGTGGTAGGTTGCGACCCATGGCCGAGCTCGTGTTCTTTCGTCGGGGGGAAGAGGTCTTGCGATTCAGTCTGGACGGGGCGCGCACCTTGCTGGGACGGGGAGAAAGCTGCGATGTCGTGATTCCGGACCCTGAAGTGTCGCGGCAGCAGGTGGCCCTGACTCTCGCGGCAGACCAATGCACCCTCGAAGATCTTTCCGGAAAGGGCACCCTCGTCTCGGGCACCCGGCAGACGAGCTTCGTGCTTCCCGACGGGGCGGACATCACCCTGGGTCAATGGCACGCGATCTTCCGGGCCCGGGCGCAGGGGGCCGAACACGTCGCCACCGCCGTCGGCAGCGACACGCAACTGGCTCCCCGCGCCGAGGTTCGGGTGATGCCGGCCCAGGTGCGCGTACGCCAGGGTCACAACGAGAAGGTGCACAAGCTGCAAGCCGAGACATTCACAGTCGGCAAAGATGCAGGAAACGACCTGGTATTGAACGACAAGTTCATCTCGGGACGTCACCTCAAGGTGACGCGGCACGAAGCGGGCTTCCTGCTCACGGACCGCCAGTCGACCAATGGCACCTGGCTGGGCAATGCGCGGATTTACGAGGTCGAAGTGCCGCTGTTCACCATGCTGCGCATCGGGGAAAGCGAGCTGGTGCTCGAGCCGCAGGGCGGCGACGTTCGCAGCGGCGTCTACCAGGGAATCATTGGAAACGACCCTTCGGTTCGGCAGTTGGCAGAGCTGATCGAACGGGTGGCGCCGTCCACCGCGGCGGTGGCCATCTTCGGAGAATCGGGCACCGGCAAAGAGCTCGTCGCCCGCGCGGTGCATGCCCGGTCGTCGCGCCACGAGCAGGCGTTCATTCCGATCAACTGCGCGGCGATCAGCAAAGAGCTGATCGAGAGCGAGCTGTTCGGCCACGAGAAAGGGGCGTTCACCGGCGCGATCAACGCGCGAAAAGGAGCCTTCGAGGAGGCCGACGGGGGAACGTTGTTCCTCGACGAGATCGGCGAGCTGCCACTGGATCTTCAGGCCAAGATGCTGCGCGCGCTCGAGTCGGGTGAAATCAAGCGGGTCGGAGCGAGCAAGCCGATCACCGTCGACGTTCGCATCGTCGCGGCGACCAACCGCGATCTGCTCAGCGCCGCGCGGCAGGGGGCTTTCCGCGAGGACCTGTACTACCGGCTGTGCGTGATTCCCCTGCACCTGCCGCCGCTGCGCAGCCGGATGTCAGACCTGGCGACGCTCTCTGAGCACTTCCTCAAGCAGTTCTCGCCCAAGGGCCAGCCGGTTCGGCTGACGCCGGCGGCGACGCAGAAGCTCGAAACGCACACCTGGCCGGGCAACATTCGCGAGCTGCGCAACGTCATTCATCGGGCGCTGTTGCTGCGCAAAGGCGCGATGATCGACTCGACCGACATCAACTTCGACGTGCAGTCCCGAGAGGACCGGGACATTCCGATTCCCGAGTTTCCCCCCGGAACCACCCTCGAGCAGATGCTCGAATCGGTCGAGCGCAGAATCGTCGAGCTGTACCTGCAGCGATTCAAAGACAACCGCGAACGGGTGGCCAAAGAGCTCGGAGTGGCGCGCTCAACCCTGTTCAAGCGCTTGAAAGACTGGGGGCTGACGGGGAAGCAAGACGAGTAAATCGGCGAGGCGCGACGGCGCGTTCAGCGAAAGATGCACCCCTCTGCCGTTTTGCCCCCGATTGACGAGCTGTACCGCGAACACCGACAGCGGGCGCTGGCCGTCGCCCGCCGGATTCTGCACGACGCGGACGAAGCCGAAGACGTGGTGCAGGAAGTCTTCACTCGGCTGTACTCGCAGAACGTCCGCTTCGACGGGAAGTCCGCGTGCAGCACCTGGCTTCATCGGATTCTGGTCAACTCGAGCATCAACTGCCTTCGGGCGCGCAAGCGGCGCTCAAAGCTGCAGTGCGAACCTGAAGTGGAAGACAGTGCCGAAGAGCAGCTGTTGGGAGATGAGCGGCACCAGATGTTCCTCGAGGCGCTGGGCCAGCTTTCGCAGCAACACCAGAAGATGCTCACCCTGCGCGAGCTGAGGGGCTTGAGCTACCCCGAGATCGCCCAACTGCTCCAGCTGCCTCAGGGGACGGTGAAGAGCGCGCTGAACCGGGGGCGCGCGCGGTTGGTCGAAGTGATGAAGCGCAACGGCCAGCTGCGCAAAGCGGGCTGAAGTCTATTCGTCGCCCTTCTGCCCGATGAACTGGTCTTCTTTTTCGCGGAACAGCACATTGAAGGTGGTCAGCGAGCCGTAGCAGCGGGTGACGTACTGCTGCATTTCGACCTTTTCGGCGTCGGTCAGCTTGGGGTGGGCGTTGAGCTTCTGCTCGAGAGTGCGCAGGCGGTCTCGCACCATCACCACCTTGTGAAACAACGAGTCGATCGGAACTTCTTTCACCTGCCCGTCTTTGGGCACCATCTGCACCATGCCTCCTTCCCACTTCGGAGCCAGGGCCACGTCGGCCTGGCCGGTGGCCTCGAGGAAGATGTCCATCAACTCGGCGCGGGTCATGGGGACTCCTTGGGGGACATGGGCTGAACCGCTGGGGGCGCGCTGCGGCTCTGCGCCGGGCGGGGGGTAGACGGCGCTGAGCTGAACTTCCGAATCGCCTGAGACGAGATTTCCGAAGTCCACCGGCTCTTGACCGCGGGCCGAAGACAGCGGGGCCCGCACCGGAAGTGAGGGCGTCCCGTCTTCCCGCCGGCGCACCACCACCGGAGCGATGTTCTTGATCGGCCGAATGCGCTCGGGCTCGGGCGCGCGCCGGGCGACTACGGCCGTTCCTCGCGGAGCAAAGGCGTCGCAGACGGGCGCCGAGGGCACGAACAGCCCCCGCGAAGGTTGGACCCGGCATTCCCCGACCCACCCCTTCACCGGCTCGAGCGAGATCGCAGACCACAGCTTGCAGTTTCCACAGACCTGCTCAGCCGGGCCAAAACTGGACACCGGCGGCAGCGGTTGTTCGTCAGGCAAGGCCTCTGCGCCTCCATGCTTCCCATCCGGGCGGGGTTTGGGTATGTGCCGAACATGGCTCAGATTCCTCTCGAACGCATCCGCAACATCGGCATCTCGGCGCACATCGATTCGGGCAAGACCACGCTCACCGAGCGCTTCCTCTTCTACACGGGCCGGATTCACGAGATTCACGAAGTGCGGGGCAAGGACGGGGTCGGAGCGAAGATGGACTCGATGGATCTCGAGCGTGAGAAGGGCATCACGATTCAGTCCGCGGCGACCTTCGCGGTGTGGGGCGACTACAACGTCAACATCATCGACACCCCGGGACACGTCGACTTCACGATCGAAGTGGAGCGCTCGCTGCGCGTGCTCGACGGCGCGATTCTCGTTCTGGACTCGGTGGCCGGGGTGCAGTCGCAGTCGATCACCGTCGACCGGCAGATGAAGCGCTACAAGGTCCCTCGCATCGCCTTCATCAACAAGATGGACCGCGCTGGCGCGAACTACCGCCGGGTCGCCCAGATGCTCAAAGAGAAGCTTGGCCATCACCCGGTGCCGATTCAGGTTCCGATTGGCGCCGAAGAGAAGTTCCTCGGAGTGATCGACCCGATCGAAGGCAAGGCGTTCTACTTCGACGGCGAGAAGGGCGAAATCGTTCGCACCGAGCCGGTTCCGGCCGAGTACGTCGACCAGGTCAAAGAAGCGCGCCAGGAGATCATCAGCCTCGTCGCCGACGTGGATGACAAGCTGGCCGAGAAGTTCGTCAACGAAGAGCCGATTTCCAATGAGGACCTCAAGGCGGCCATTCGCCGGGCGACCATCGCGCTGAAGATGACGCCGGTGATGTGCGGCTCGGCGTACAAGAACAAAGGCATTCAGACGCTGCTCGACGGGATCTGCAGCTACCTGCCCAACCCCAAAGAAGTCGAGAACATCGCCCACGATCAGAAGAACGACGAGGCGAAGGTCATTCTCGAGCACGACTTCAAGAAGCCGTTCGTCGGCCTCGCCTTCAAGCTCGAAGACGGCCGCTACGGTCAGCTGACGTACATGCGCTGCTACCAGGGGCAGATCAGCAAGGGCGACTTCATCGTCAACTGCAGCCGCGAGAACAAGCGGCTGAAGATCCCCCGCATCGTGCGCATGCACAGCAACGAGATGAACGAC
>JAYVCD010000415.1:0-57044 GCA_043750125.1 Archangiaceae bacterium
CGGGGGTCCGATGTCGCGAACTGGTGAGAACGACCCCCGGCGGTGAGGATTACCACCGAGGCGCGACGGTAAATGACACCAGTGGGGGTAGTTCTCACCAGAAGCCCTGAAGCGAACGCCGACCGAGCCAAAGCAACACGAAGGCCCCCCCTTTTCCCGCCAATGCCCAGGGGACTTTCGAACCTTCGCCGACGCCCGCTCCCGCCTCCTTCTCCCGGCCCGGTCCTTTCCGAACCGATCGTGGCGCGACCTTCCTCGTCATCTTCAGCGGCTGCCTGGCCGCTTGAAGTGCGTCGCTATTTCTTCTTCGCAGGTGCAGGCGAAGAGTGCCGCGACTGAACGTCGGCGAAGCTCTTGTGCTCGCGGCGCTGCTCTTCGAGGCGCACCGAGTCGGCGGCCCGGGTCAGCGCGGCTTCGAACTTCTTTTGCCGCCCGAGGTCGAGCTTGGCGGTCGAGTCGAACAGCGAGACCCGTTCTACCGCGGGCGTCTTGGTGACTTTTCGATCGAAGCTGTACTGGGCGGACATCGGCGCATCGTGGTGCACCGTGTGGCCGCGGAGCAAGGGGGGCGCTACTCGCCGACCGGAGCCTCGATTTCGGGGTGGGTGATGTGGGCTTTCTTCATCGCAGAGGGCTCGATTTTCACCCGCTTGTCGTGAATCAACTGCAGCACCGCGGCGAGCACGGTGAAGCTGACCAACAGGGTGGTGGCCAGGCCCAGGCAGGCGACGTACCCAATCGACTTGAGCCCGTTGTGCTGGGCGAAGAAGAGCGCTCCGAAGCCTGAGATGGCAGTGAGGGTCGAGCTGGCCACCGCGGCGCCCACGCTGCGCAAGGCGACGATCGGCGAGGTGCCCTCGAGGAAGCGGTGAAGCAGGTAGAGCCCGTGACTGACTCCGAAGCCGAGCAGAATCGGGAGGATCACCAGGTTCATGAAGTTCAGGGTGTGGACGGTGATGCTCATCAACCCGAGCATCATCCATAGGCCCACTCCGAGCGGGATCACGCTGGCCAGGGCGAGCTTCACGCTGCGGAAGTCGAGGAAGTGCATCAGCAGGATCCAAAGGGTCGCCAGGACCACGGTCAGCTTCCCGTCGCGAAGCACGATTCGAGCGAGGGTGGCGTAGAGGATGGCGAGGCCGGCGCTGCGGTACTCGCGGCCATCGCCGGTCTTGATCACCCGCATTTCGTCGGCGAACGTCATCATCTTCTTCCCGTCCCAGAGATCGACGCTCGGGTAGACGAAGGTCAAGTAGCCCTGGTTCTCGGGCCGGGTGGTCGGAAGGTTCCGGAAGTTGGCAGCGTAAACCTCGGGCACGTCGGCGACGCCGTACGGTCGCTTCGCGAGGATCCGCTTGAACAGCGCGGCCTTCTCTTGCATCTCGGGGGGCAGCGACTCGACGTTGATTTCTTTGAGCTCTTCTTCCCACTCGGCGAGGACCTTCGCGTTGGCGGCCGCCACGTCGGGGGGCGGGACGAAGCTGTAGACCGACACCACCTGGTCCACCGAGGGGTACTTCTCTTTGTGCAGGGTCAGCTCGTCCCAGATCGCCTTGGTCTCTTCGATGGTCTTGGCGGTGAAGGCGATCGGGTCGGAAGAGATCTTGAAGCGGGCGTTGATCTCGTCCTGCAGCTTGATGCTCGCCATGTCCTCGGGCACCAGGGCGCGGGTGTTGTAGTTGAAGACCACTCCGCTCTTCAGCCGCTCGAGTACTGTCGGGGGGCGGTCCTTGGGCAGCTCTTCACCGGTCCACGGAATGGCGAACGCACAGACCGCGGCCACGCCGGTGCACATCACCGCCAGGACCCAGCGCGGGTGGGGGATCCGAAGCTCACCCCCGGCGTTGCTGTGCGAGGGGGGCTTCATCACTCCAATTGCTTTGGGAACCCAGGCGGGGTTCCGATTGCCGATCAGCGCGAGGACGGCGGGGCTCCACGAGAAGAGGGTGAAGCCGATGATCAAGGTGCCGAACGCGGCGAGAAATCCGAATTGCGAGAACCCGCGGAACTGGGAAATCAGCAGCACCATGAAGCTGCCGCCGGTGACGATTGCAGCGATCAGCGCGGGGCGGCCGGCGTTGACGAGCGCATCGGTGATCGCCTCGGCGTACTGCTTGCCCGAGCCCAGCTCGATGCGGGTGCGGTAGATGAAGTGAATCCCGTAGTCGATGCCGAAGCCCATCAAGATCGCGCCGATGATGCTGGTCACCATGTTCAGCTCGCCGAGCGTCAGGTAGGCGAACCCCATGGTGAGAATGGTGCCCATGATCATTCCGCTGATCACGATCAGCGTCGGGGCCAGCTTGCGGAAGAAGACGATGGTGATGAGGCAGATGAAGACGAAGGCCGCCAGCGCCACGTCGTCGATCGAATCCTGAATCGCGTAGCTGTCGTCGACGTTCGTTTTGTAGGAACCGGTGAAGCCGAAATAGACGGACTTGTCGTCGCCGCTCTTGGCGTAGTCCTCGATCAGCGTGACGCCGGTTTCGCGGGCGATGTCGGCCAGCATGCCTTTGCTCGCCTCGCCGATCTTCGCTTCCCCCGTCATGTGGTCGAGGAACTGCTTGGTCTCGGCCAGTTGGGTGGAGTTCCACATCGGCTTGATCAACATCAGGATCATCTGCCGATCGTCCGAGATGTAGTACTCGTCGCGGATGCTCTTTTTTCCGACCGCGGCGTACTTCGCGATCAGGTCTTCGAGCTCCAGCTTCACCGGTTCGGTCTTGCGGATTTCGATGAAGAACGGATTGTTCCGGCGCAGCTGATCCTTGATGTACGCGTTGATGCGTCTTTTGCCCTCGATCAGGTCCTCGGTCTTGATGAACAAGACCATGTTTTCCTGGATGAACTTAATCGGGACTTTGTAGGTGATGAACCGCACGTAGGGCGTTCCATCGGGGCGCTTCTCGGTCTTCAGTCGCGCGTCGATCGCGTCTGAGACCTTCTTCAAGGTGTCGGCGTCTTTTCCGCGCAGCCCGAGCATCAGGTAGCCGGCGCCTCCCACCATGTCGATGACCCGCTTGACCTCTTTGACTTCGGGCAGGTCTTGCGAAATCAGCGACAGCTGGTCGCTCTCGATGCGCAGCTTGAAGGCGAGCCAGGTGCTCACCACGGTCAGGCCCAATAAGAGCAGCAGGACCTTGCCGGGGTGGCCGATGATGGTGCGCGCGTACGAGGTGGTCCAGCGGGTGAGGAAGGCGGTCTTGTCGGCGCTCATGGGCGCGGCAAGCTAACCAATTGCCACCCGTTCCGCTCTGAGAAAACCGGTGTGATTCAGGGGTCCGGCGCCCGTGGAAGTACAGGCGCCGGAATCAATTCATCCGCTTCAGTCAATTGGCAACGCACAAACATGGGCAACGTTGCCCATCGGGGTGCGCTGCCAACCTTCTAAGGCCCGCAACGCGGCTGGCGCGCGGCCGCCCACACCCCGTCCCCGGTCCTTCGGATGAACCCGGCTACGTCTGTTAGGGTGCCCGCGCCTTGCGCTTCCTGCCTTTCATCCTCGCGGCGCTGGTCTGCGCCTGCCCTCCTTCTCTTTCGGGAATGGACGCCGCGCTGCCGGACGAGGACGCGGGCCCGATCGATGCGGGGACCCCGGATGCAGGCCGGGTCGATGGGGGCTTCGTCGCGGTGCCGATCGAGCAGTGGTGTCAGCTGCAGGCGTTCGCGCAGTGCGATCGTTCGGTGCGCTGCCTCGAGCTGGCGCTGAGCAACCAGACCGAGTGCATCGCGAAGAAGAGCGAGCTCTGCGATCAGACCGCGTACACCCGCGCGGCGAAGGAAGGCCGGATGCAGTACCTGTCGACCCGGGCGGCGCAGTGCCTCAACGGCTACGCCGGAGGCAGCTGTCGAGACGTCCCCACGGGGTGTGAAGGGGTGTTCGCCGGGAAGGTCGTCCCCGATGGAGGCTGCATTCTGCTCGAGGAATGCAATGGCGGCGGCTTCTGCTACGCGTACGACTACACCTGCCCGCACCGCTGTCGGGGGTGGATCCCGCTCGGCGTGCCGTGCGATGGCTTCAGCGCCCGCTGCAGTCCCGAAGACGCGTACTGCGGAACTTTCGATGGCGGCACGGGCCAGCGGTGCCAGCCGCTGAAAGGAGTGGGCGAAGAGTGCATCGAATACGACGCCTGCCGAACAGACCTCACCTGCGCGAACAAGAAGTGCATCAAGCGGCGCGCGGGCCCGGGCGAGCCGTGCCGCGAAGCGCAGAGCTACCCCGATTGCAGCGAGGAATATTTCTGTCGACAGTCCACCGCCGTGACGCCTCCTCCGCCCGGCACCTGTGAGCGGCGCGGAGGACTGGGCGCCGTCTGTGCGGGCTTCGGCTCGTGCCTGCCCTCGCTGCGCTGCGGCTCGTCGTTCTCGACTTCGACCTGCGTGGCACGCGCAGCGGTGGGTGAAAAGTGCAGCAGCTACGGCGAATGCGAGGAAGGCCTGTATTGCCCACCCCGCACTTCCCGCTGCGCGCAGATTCCTTCAGCGGGCGCAGACTGCACTTCCCAGGGCAGCTACTCGGAGTGTGCATCGGCCCACTTCTGCGACTTCAGCGCACCTGACTCGCTCTACACCTGTCGTCCCCGACGCGCGCTGGGGGACGGCTGCACCTATGATGGGGTGTGCCTGTCGAATGATTGCGAATACGGGACGCTCCCCGACGGTGGTTACGCCGGGATCTGCGTCGCGCGTTGTTCGCAGAAGGCCGACGGCGGGCTCTAGACGGTGAACATGAAGTCTCTTTTTCCGATGGCCCTGTTGGGGCTGCTGGCGGGTTGTTCGGCTGCGCCCCCTGGGACAGAAGACGGCCACGCGATCGACGCAGGTGGCGGCGACGCGGGTCCCAGCGACGGCGGCGGCAACGGCGGCGGCAGCGGGCAGAGTGACGGCGGCTTGCCGCTGAAGTCCGCGTGCACGGTGCTCAATGCGCGCCGGTGTGACTACCTGCGGCGCTGCGGTTTGATTTCGGTTGCAGCAGTGCGCGATTGCCTGGCCTGGCAACAGGCCACGTCTTGCGGGCCTTCCAAATGGCAGCCGCGGGTCGAAGCGCAAGTGCCGACGCTGCGCTACGACCCGTTCCTGGCTCAGAGCTGCGCCGACAGCTGGGTGGACCGGAAGTGCACCGATTCCGCCACCGAGCCGACCGCGTGCGGAAATCGATTCCTGCTCCCGAGGGTCTTCAACACCCAGGCGTGTTTCGACGGCTACAAAGAGTGCCTCGAAGGCGTCTGCCGAGGGGCAGCGTGTCCGCGCACCTGCCAGAGCCCGGGCATGGTGGGTGAAGTTTGCAGAGACAGCCCCGACTGCAAGAGCGGGCTCTACTGCAAGGTCAACATCCTCGCGACCGGCTCGGGCCTGTGCACCGCCTACGGTCAGGCGAGCCAGGCGTGCGATGCCGACCAGCCCTGCGCCAGCGGGCTGCTGTGCAACGCCGCGAGGTGCGCAATGCCTCCGATGGCGAACCAGCCGTGCCTGGGCTCGTCGTGCGACGAGGGCGCGTGGTGCCAAAGCAGCGCCGACGGAGGCCAGTGCAAAGCCCGAGCGGGCCTGGACACGGCCTGCACCGACGACGCGCAGTGCCAGGCCTCGTTGTTGTGCGAAGCGTTGCTTGGAAAGTGCGTCCCGCGGGTGTTGAGCGCGGTGGGGGGGGGCTGCGGGCAAAGGCAAGTGTGCCCGATGGGCGCGGTTTGCCTGTACGCCACGGCGACGGCGCTGGGGGTCTGCGGGGTTGCGCTCGATGCGGGCGCCAGCTGCATGTCGAGCAACGATTGTCAGCCCCAGCTGGCGTGCAGCGGTCTGGACGGAGGGCTCGCGCTCGGCTGCGGTCCGCGCCAGCCCGACGGAATGCGGTGTACCGAGACCCGCGATTGCCAGCTGCTCTCGGTGTGCAAGAAACAAACGTGCGTCCGACTGCCGACCACGGGGGACTCATGCTCGGTGGCCCAAAGCTGCCTGTTCGGCCCCTGCGTCAGCACCGACGCGGGCTCCCTCTGCACCGAGCCGTTCGGCCCCGGAGTGGCCTGCGCCAAAGACGCCGACTGCAGCTCGAGCAGATGCGTGACCGGCAAGTGTCTGCCCAGCTGTACGCCCTGACGTGATGTAAGGCCTCGAGGAGAACCCGTTGCCCCTCTACGTACAGGTGATCATCGGAGTCGTCTTCGGTTCGATCTTCGGCGTCATTTTCAAAAGAGAGCCGATCTTCCTCGGCCTTGGAAACGACGAGCTCGGCGCCCTGGGGATGCTGTTGATCCGCCTGCTCAAGGCGCTGGCGGTGCCGCTGGTGTTGTTTGCGATTCTCGACGCGTTCGTGCGGACCCGAATCTCTGCGCGCAGCGGGATCAAGCTGTTGGTCATCTGCCTGGTCAACGTCTCGGTCGCGTTCGCGATCGGCCTGACGCTGATGAACACCCTCAAGCCCGGGGTGGGCTCAGCCGAACGCCTGGCCGCGCTCAAAGGCATCCCGAACAAGGAAGCCGAAGCCTCGCTGGCCATCGGAGCCAAAGGTTCGATTTCGCCGCTCAAGGCAATCGACAGCTACGTGCCCGAGAGCCTGGTGGACCCGTTCCTGAAAAACAGCATCATCCCCGTGGTGTTGATCGCCTTGATCCTCGGCGCGGCGATGCGACGGGTGAAGGACTCTGACGAGGCCCCCGAGATGAAATCGATCGAGTCGTTCATCGGCGCCGGGTTTCAGATTCTGGTGCAGGTGCTCGCCTGGGTCGTGAAGGGAGTTCCCTTCGCGGTGTTCGCGGTCGTGGCCCAGGTGGTGGGCAAGGCGGGCCTCGGGGTGTTCGGGGCGCTGTTCCCTTTTCTCGGCATCGTCCTGCTCGGAATGACGATTCACAGTCTGCTCTACTACCCGGCGGTCGCCTGGCTCGTAGGGGGCAAGTCGCCGCGCGTCTACCTGGGCCAGGGTGCGGACGCGATCCTGATGGCCTTGTCGACGAACTCGAGCCTGGCGACGGTGCCGGTCACGTTGAAGTGCCTGACCGAGAAGATGGGCGTCTCTCACGGCTCGGCCCGGCTGGCGGCCTGCATCGGAACCAACCTCAACAACGACGGCATCACGCTGTACGAGGCGATGGCGGCGCTGTTCGTCGCGCAGGCGCTGGGAATGGAACTGACGCTCTCGCAGCAGGCGGTGGTGGTGCTCGCGTCACTGATGGCTGGAATCGGAATCGCCGGAATTCCCGAAGCGGGGCTGGTGATGCTGCCTTTGGTGTTGGGCGCGATGGGGTTGCCGACCGAGCTGGTGGCGGTGGCGATCGCGTTCGTGCTGCCGGTCGATTGGATCCTCGCTCGTGCGCGGTCGGCGGTGAACGTGATGAGCGACATGCTGGTCGCGATTCTGCTCGACCGCGGTCAGCCCGTTCGGCTCGAAGACGCGGTGGAGGCGTCGGCGAAATAGATTTCACGTTCCGCCCGGGGCGCGATGAGCGATAGAGCGCGTCATGATGTGGTTCTCACTGCTCGGGGCGCTGGCGATTTCGTGGTTCGGTTGGAAGCCCCTCGTCCGGAAGATGATCGGCTGGAAGCTCGGCCCATACCGGGTGACGGTCAATCGGGTCGACCCTGCGCTGCCGCTGAAGCTGCCGACTTCGAAGAAGGTCGCGGTGCTGGGAGGAGGTCTGGCCGGAATCGCCGCCGCCTCGACGCTGGCAGCGCGCGGGTACGCAGTGACGATCCTCGAATCGAAGTCGTACCTCGGAGGAAAGCTCGGCTCGTGGCAGGTCGAGCTCGAGCCCGGCAAATCCGAGTGGGTGAGCCACGGCTTTCACGCCTTCTTCCGGCACTACTACAACTTGAACCGGTTCCTCGACGGGCTTGGGCTGCGTAAAAACTTTCGCGGAATTTCCGACTACCGGGTGCTGAAGCAGAACGGAACCGAGATTTCTTTCGGAGAGCTCGAGAACACTCCGATGCTGAACCTGATGGCGCTGCGCAATGTCGGCATGTACCGCTACGCCGAAGTGACCCGCGCTCCGACCCGGCACTTGATGACCCTGTTCCTCGAGTACGAGCCGACCACCAACGCCCGGCTGGACAACATGTCGTTCGCCGAGTTCGCCCGGCTCGCCGAGGTTCCGCCGGACTTGATGATCGCCTTCAATACCTTCTCGCGCGCGTTCTTCGCCGACGAGGCGCTGCTCTCGATGGCCGAGATGCTGAAGAGCTTTCACGTCTACTACCTGGGTCACGACGGGGGACTGCTCTACGACCACCCGACGAAGGACTACGAGGCGACGCTGCTGAAGCCGATTCGCTCTCACCTCGCCTCGCTGAAGGTCGAGCTTCGTCTGCAGACTCCGGTGACGACGATCTCGCGCGTCGAGAAGGGCTTCCTCGTCAACGCCGAGCGCTTCGAGAAGGTGGTGCTCGCGACCGACGTGGTAGGCGCGCGCAACATCCTCGGGTCGGCGCCCGGGTTCGAGAGCCTGCACGCGCAGTTTTCGAAGCTGCGTCCGGGACAGCGGTACTCGGTGTTGAGGCTGTGGCTCGACACCCCGGCGCGCACCGGGCTGCCGGTGTTCGTGGTGACCGAGAAGATGCGGGTGCTCGATTCGATCACCTTCTTCGACCGCACCGAGGACGAGTCGGCGGCGTGGGTGAAGGCCAACGGCGGCGCGGTGGTCGAGCTGCATTGCTACGCAGTGCCCGAGGCGATGAGCGAGGCCGAGGTGCGTGCCTTGTTCGAGCAAGAGCTGAAGAAGTTTCTGCCCGAGCTCGACAACGCGGTCATTCGCCACGAGCACTTTCGGATTCAGCGGGACTTCACCGCCTACCACGTGGGGATGAACGCCGATCGTCCGGGGACGGACACCGGCATCGACGGGCTGTACTGCGCCGGAGACTGGGTGAAGCTGCCCTTCCCCGCGATGTTGATGGAAGCCGCGTTCTCGAGCGGAATGGTGGCGGCCAATCGGATTCTGGTCAGCGACGGACTGCGCGAAGAGGCGATCGAATCGGTGCCGCTGCGGGGCCTGCTGGCGGGAATTCCGGAAAGCTCGGCGCGCAAGAAGCTGCTGGGCCTGTCTTGAGTGACGGGCAGCTGGACCTGGTGTTGGTAGGAGGCGGGCTCGCCAACGGGCTGCTCGCCGACCGCCTGAAGGCGACCCGACCCGAGGTTTCGTTCGTGCTCCTCGAGGCCGGACCCTCTCTGGGCGCAAACCACACCTGGAGCTTTCACGGCACCGACGTGAGTGCGGGTCAGCGGGCGTGGCTCGAGCCGATGTGCTCGATGAACTGGCACAGCCACGAGGTGCTGCTGCCGGGCGTGAAGCGGACGCTGGGTGGGGGCTACCACTCGATTCGATCTTCGGACTTCGATCGCCACCTGCGCGAAGAGCTCGCCGACCGGGTGCGGACCCGAAGCCCGGTGGCGAGCGTTGGCGCGACCCACGTGGTGCTCGCGACCGGCGAGCGGCTCGAGGCGAAGGCGGTGATCGACGGCCGCGGCACCAATTTCGAGTTTCCCTGCGGCTATCAGAAGTTTCTGGGCCAGGACCTGGTGCTCGAGCAACCGCACGGGCTGACCCAGCCGCTGTTGATGGACGCCACGGTGGAGCAGCTGGACGGGTACCGGTTCATCTACGTGCTCCCGTGGAGCGATCGCCACGTGCTGGTGGAAGACACCTACTACTCGGACACGGCCGACCTGAATCTGCCCGCGCTGCGCGAGCGAATCGCGGCCTGGGTGACTGCGCGCGGTTGGAAGGTGTCGCAGGTGGTCCGGGAAGAAGCGGCGTCGCTGCCGATACCGGTGGCGGGTGAGGCGCCCCGTTTTGATCGTCCGGTGGTTGGGGTGGCGGCGGGGCTGTTTCACGCGACCACCGGCTACTCGTTGTCGATTGCCGCCGAGATCGCCGAGCGCATCTGTCAGTCGAAAGACCTGTCGGCCCCCGCGCTGACGGCCTTGCTGGGCGAGCTGTCTCGTCGCCACTGGGAAAGCCAGGGCTTCTTCCGGGTGCTGAACAAGATGATGTTTCGCGGCGCGAAGCCGGCCGAGCGGGTGAGAATCTTTTCGGCTTTCTACCAGCACGACGAAGGGGTGATTTCGCGCTTCTACGCCGGGAAGCTGAGCCTCAAGGACAAGCTCGTCGCGATGCGGCGGGGAATCGGGACGATGCCCGCGCTCGACGCGCTCAAGGCCGCGCTCAGCTAGCCCACAGCTGGCCCAGAAGGCAACCTCGTCGGCCCGAGCTCAGAGGCCCGGTCTTCACACAACTCCGCACACCCGGCGGTGGGGTGCGCAACCGGCTGCGCAGGCCTCCGCTATCTATGTCGTGAACGAGTACTCTGCTGCGACCCGGGCGCCGACCTAGCCCTTCCTTTTTGCGGCCCGAGGTGACAACCGATGAAGCGCCTCACGTGGTTCCTGGCGGTGACGTTGAGCGCTTGTTCCGCACTTCCTGAACCCACCGTCGATGGCGGCACTGCCAGGGACAGTGGGGCTGCGGATGCGGCGATCGCCGACGCGGGGCAGGTCGACGCAGGGGAAATCGATGCCGGACCGCTGGACGCAGGCGAAGTCGATGCGGGGGTGGCGGACGCGGGGAAAGCGGACGCAGGCACAGACGGTGGCGTGCGCCCCGACTCGGGGATCCCCAGCGACGGCGGCGCGTTCTCGACCGATCGCACCTTGTTCTTTGGCAGCCCACGCTGCGCGGGTGGAGGCTTTGCACTGTGCGAGGACTTCGAGTCCGGAGTCATCAACCCGGCGATCTGGACGGTGATCGGCGCCCCTTCAGTCGCGGTGGGGACGGCAGAACACGCACGGGGAGCGCGCGCCCTGCACATCACCAAGACCGCCAACGGCGCGGCGTACATTCGCGAGACGATGACGTTTCCCGCGGTGAACAACAGCTACTACGGACGGGCGTTCATGAAGTTTGTGTCGATGCCCGCGCGGCCGATGACCTACTCGCATTGGACGGTACTCGCCGCGTCCGGAAACATCGTCAAAGGAGAGATTCGGGTCGGTGGACAGCTGCCCACCAACGTCGCGGCCCGGCAGCTGTTCGGGGTCGGCACCGACAACCGGACCCAGGACGCAGGCACCGGAGACTGGACGACTTCCGACGCAGACCCGACCGGCAACGCGCGCGAAGTTCCGCTCAACGAGTGGCTCTGCATCGAATGGCTGCACCAGGGCAGCACCAACGAAACGCGCTTCTGGTGGGACGCGGTCGAGCACCCTTCCCTGCACACCACGCCGGCCAAGCACGGCGGCAACTCGAACCCGTTCATTCTTCCGCAGTTCACCAACCTGTGGATCGGGTGGCAGGAGTACCAGCCGTCGACCGAGACGTTCGAGATGTGGGTCGATGAAATCGCAATCGATGAAGCCCGGGTCGGCTGCGTTCGGTAGCGGGACGGCGCGGGTCAGCCGACGACCATCGCCCCCAGCGAGCGGCTGACCGCGATGAAGTGGCAGACCGCCGCGGCGATCACCAACGCGTGAAAGACCTCGTGGTACCCGAACACCATCGGCCAGGGGTCGGGGCGCTTGACCGCGTAGACCAGGGCGCCCAACGAATAGAGGACGCCGCCGAGCCCCATCCACAGCACCGAGGCGAGCCCAATCGTGTGCAGCAACGGCGCGGCGTAGAAGATCGCCAGCCACCCCACCGAAACCGCCAGCACCGCCACGATCCACTTTGGGCCGTGGACCCAGAAGAGGGCCTTGAGCACGCCGAGGGCAGCTCCGGTCCACGCGACGGCGAGCATTCGAAACGTCGACTGCGGGTCGAGGGTGAACGCCAGAGGGGTGTACGTGCCCGCGATGAGCACGAAGATCGCCGAGTGGTCGAGCCGCCGCATTCGCTGGCGCGCGGCCGGAGTGCTCCACGTCACCCGGTGGTACAGCGCGCTCACCCCCAGCAACAGGCACAGACTGGCCGCGTAGACCCCGCACGCAATCTTCGCCGTCGGGCCCTGCGCCGCCCAGACCAGCGCGATGCCGGAAAACAGTGCGACGAACACCGCCACCGCGTGCGACCACCCGCGCAGCTTCGGCTTGAGGGGAGCATCCGGGGACGCGAGCGAGGCCATTGGGTGCCCTCCTGCCTAGCGTTGCTCGCAGAGTCCAGCCCCGATGCTCGCCTCAAAGGACTTACGAGTGGGCGAGGCTCGGCGTCCACCGAAGAAGTCGGCTTCCCGCGCGAGAGCGAAAAGAAAAACGTTCCATCGTTGGCGACGAAGACTTCGGCTTCGGCCCGGGCAGAGAGCAGCAACACACAACCCACCACGAGGACTGCACGGCAGATGACGTTGGGATATTGCATCGCCCTTGCCGACGGGTTTCTTGCGCCAGGCGCCTGGCTACCGAACGGCGACGTTCACTTGTTGCTCGTACTTCACCTCGTACACCACGTGACCGCGGCTGAACCGGAAGATGAGACCGTCCGAGTTGAGGGTGTACGCGCCCCGGCCCCACTGGCCCGGCGTTCCGTCCAGGGTGACTCCGCCTTCGTCGTACTTGTACTTGCCCCGCACCCGGCCGAACAAATAGGTGCCGTTGGCGAACAGCACGAGCTGGGAAAACGTGGGGTGGGCCTGGGCGCCGTCGATGGTGACTGCCACCGCATTGAAGACGCGGTCCGTTTTCGCCATTCGACGGGGCGCGCGAATGATCTCGACCGAGACGACCTGGTCCAAGGCGGTGCGAATCCACATTCGCCACTTTCCACCCGCGGCGTCTTTGAGGTCATACGGCTCCCCCAGCGCGGTGACTTCTTGAGCCTCGTAATTTCCGCCCCGGCTCGAGCGCTTGACTCCGTACTTCGCCAACACCCCGGTCGAGGTGACCTCGAGATCCGAATCTTCTGGGCTGCTGACCGAACCGCGCGAGAGCGAAAAGTGGAGCCCGCCTCGACCGGTGAACACTTCCGCCGCGGCCGAAGTGGAGAGCAGCAACAACGAACAGAGCAGCGAAAGAGAGAGGCGCATGGCAGCGACGGTCAGTGCAATGCCTCGGCCGTAGGTCAAACCCCTACACTCCCGCTTGCGCCCACGGCGGTGAATGGCGGATGACCCGTCACCGATGCGGCGCTTTGTCTCAATCGTGGCGGTGGTGCTGGGAGCGTGCGATCGCTCTTTGCCTCCCTCGCCTCCGGAACCGATTGCGCCTTCCTGCCTCAGCCCTTCACTGCAGCCGACCGCGCTGCGCCGGCTGACCCGGGCGGAATACGACGCCACGGTGAGAGATTTGCTCGGCGATGGGTCTGCGCCGGCCCGCGCATTTCCACCGGACGAAGAGTCTCAAGGGTTCGACAACTTCGCCGAGACCCAGAGCGTCTCGCCCCTGCTCGCCGAGGGCTATCTGTCCGCGGCCGAGACGCTTTCGACCACCGTGAATCTGGGGACGCTGGCGGGTTGCGATCTGGCGGTGAGCGCAGAGCCCCAATGCCTGCAGAAGCTGCTCTCAGGTTTTGGCCGGCGCGCGTTTCGGCGCCCGCTCGAGCCCGACGAAGCGCAACGCCTGACCGCGGTGTTCACGGCGGTGCGAGCGCAAGACGATGCCGAGGCGGCGATGCGGGCCGTGGTGGCGGTGGTGCTGCAGTCGCCCCAATTCCTATATCGCTTCGAGAGCGCACCGCTGACGAACTTCGAGCTCGCTTCGCGGCTGTCGTACTTCTTGTGGGGCTCGCAGCCCGATGACCTGCTGCTCGACGCCGCCGAACAGGGCCCGCTGGACCTTGCCGCCCAGGCCCGGCGGCTGCTGGCGGACCCGCGGGCCCGGCAGGTCGTGCGCCGCTTTCACCTGCAGTGGCTCGGAATTTCCGCGCTCGAGACGAAGAACAAAGACCCCCAGCGGTTCCCGACGTTCCCCACCCTCGCCCCCCTGATGAAGGAAGAGACCGCCCGTCTGGCCGAGTGGACGGTCTTCGATGGAAATGGAGATGCGCGCCGCCTCTTCGATGGCCACACCACCTTTCTCAACCAACCGCTCGCCGAGCACTACGGCTTGACCGGAATCGAGGGCGAGGGCTTCGTGAAGGTCGACACCGAACGCACCGCGAGGGTGGGCGTGCTCACCCAGGCCTCGGTGCTCTCGGCGTGGGCGAAGTACGACCAGAGCTCTCCGGTGTTGCGCGGGAAGTTCGTTCGCGAGCGCCTGCTCTGTCAGAACCTGAAGCCACCGCCCGGAAATGTGGTCGCGATGATTGGCATTCCAGACGCCGGCACCACCCGCGAGCGCTTCGCCGCCCACGCAAGCCAGGTGCAGTGCAGCGGCTGCCACCAACGGATGGATCCCATCGGCTTCGGGCTCGAGAAATACGACCCGGTCGGCGCCTACCGGTCGACCGAGAACGGGGTGAAGGTCGATGCGCACGGCGAAGTCATCGCGGGCGGCGACATCGATGGGACCTTCGACGGAGCCCTCGAGCTGTCGAGCCGACTGGCCGGCAGCCGCGACGTGAAGAACTGCCTCGCGCTGCAGTGGTTTCGATTTGCGTTCGGACGCACCGAGACCGCCGGCGACGCGTGCAGCCTCGCGCAGGCGCAACAGGCCTTCGAGGCCAGCGGCTGGAATACCCGCGAGCTGCTGATTGCCCTGACCCAGACCGAGGCCTTCACCCGGAGCATCCGATGAAGCTCTCGCGTCGCACCTTGCTGCGCACCACCGCCGCAGCCGCCCTCGCGCTGCCCTGGCTCGAGGCGTTCGGCCAGCCCGCGATTCCGAAGCGGTTGGTGTTGTTCTTCACTCCCAATGGCACCGTCTACCCCCGGTGGGCTGCGACCCAGAGCGCCGCGGGGCTGCAGCTGTCACCGATTCTCGCGCCGCTGGAAGCGCACAAATCGAAGCTGCTGGTGCTGGGGAATCTCGATGTGAAGAGCGCCGAGTTCGGCCCCGGTGATGGTCACGGGAAAGGCATCGGTCACCTCTGGACCGGAACCGAGATGTGGGGCAATGACGCGCCCGGAAGTGTGTGGTGGGCAGGAGGGCCTTCGGTGGACCAGGTCGCGGCTGACGCGATTGGGCTGACGACTCCGCTGCGTTCGTTGGAACTCGGAGTTCAAGTGCAGGCCGCCCGGGTGTGGGACCGGATGAGCTACCGGGGCCGCGCGCAGCCCTTGCCTCCCGAGCTCGATCCGCGCGTGGCGTTTGATCGACTGTTCGCGGCCGTGGACCCCGATGCCCAGGCCGCGGCACGTCGGCGGGCGCGGCGCAAATCGATTCTCGATGGGGTTCTGGGCGAGATGAAGGCGATGCAGCCGAAGGTCAGTGGCAACGACCGGGCGCGGCTCGACTCGCATTTCACCAGCCTGCGCGAGCTCGAGCGGCGCATCGAGGCCTCGGCCACCGCCGCGCCTTCGTGTGTCCGCCCCCCTGCCCCGGGACCCTTGAACCTGGTCGACCCCGCGCTCTTCGAGCAGCTGGGCCGCGCCCAGATGGACCTGCTCGCAATGGCGATCGCCTGCGATCTGACCCGGGTCGCCAGCCTGCAGTACTCGTCGGCGACCAGCGCGGTGATCTTCGGCTGGCTGGGCTGCACCGAGGACCACCACGAGCTCTCTCACCGGGCCGACGACGATCTTCCCGCCCAGAAGCAGCTCGAACGGATTCACAACTGGTACGCCGCCCAGTTTGCCTATCTGCTCGGCCGGCTCGACGCGCTCGACGAAACCACCGGCTCGGTGCTCGACCATTCCCTCGTCGTGTGGGGCAACGAGCTGGGCAAGGGCAACACCCATTCCCATACCCAGGTGCCCTTCGTCCTCGCCGGCGGGGCAGGTGGGGTGTTGAGAACCGGGCGTTTCGTCGATGCCCAGGGGGCGGCGCACAACGACTTGCTGGTCTCGGTGCTCAACGCGGTGGGAGTCCCGGCGACCACCTTTGGAAATCCGGCGTACTGCAGCGGACCCCTTCCCGGTTTGACGTAGCGCGCTATTCGAGCCGCGCGCGGTCTCGAAGCGCGACAAGATTACTGCCGTGGGCCTGGGGTCCAGTCGCCCCCCCCCGCCGTTCAGCTCGCGCTGAAGTCTTTCCTCAGTGCGCGACGGCCTTCCTCATTATTGGAACGGGTCGTCGCGCACGGGCAGGCCCAGCGCACCGGGCAGCTCGTAGTGCCACCACTCCATCGGGTTCCGCTTGAAGCCCGCCCCTTCCATCGCCTCGAGCAAGACGGTGCGATGCAGGGTGGCCGCGGGCGTACCGCCGTCGTACTTGTGGTGCGCGGCCCGGGTGAAGTTGTCATACGCAGTCGGCATCTCCACCGACCCTGCGTCGGGCATCGCCAGGGTCAGGTCGACCGCCGCGCCCCGATTGTGAAGGCTGCCTTTCTTGTTGGGGTCCGCGACGTAGCCCGGCTTGGGAAACACCTTCCACAGCTCGAACTGCACCGACAGCGGGCGATAGCAATCCCAGACCTTCAGCCGGTAGCCCTTCGCCTTCAGCACCTTCGCCGCGGCCTGCAGTCGGGTCGCGGCGGACTTGAGCAACAGGCAGCGGGCGCTGTCGGGGTAGACCTTCAGCTTCATGAAGTTGTCGGCGGTGGCGTAGCGCAGGTCCACCACCAGGTCCGGGACCCACTGCGTCGCTTCCACCAGCGGCTCGGGCGGGGGGGCCGCGGCCAGGGCCAGCGAAAGCAGCGCGGCCAGGCTCAACGCACGTACCGGGTGGGGTCCTTCACTTCTGCATCGGCAAAGCCTTTGCGGCGCAGCTGGCAGCTGTCGCATCGGCCGCACGCCAGGTCCCCGACCGGGTCGTAGCAAGAGTGGGTGAGCGCGTAGTCGACTCCGGCGGCGAGCCCGGCGCGAATGATGTCCGCCTTCGTCATCGCCGACAGGGGGGCGTGAATGGTGAAGCGCGCGCCCTGCACTCCGGCTTTGGTCGCAAGCTGCGCGAGGGCCTCGAAGGCGCGAATGAATTCTGGGCGGCAGTCGGGGTAGCCGCTGTAGTCGACCGCGTTGACCCCGATGAAGATGTCGGTGGCTCCCACCACTTCGGCCAGGCCCAGGGCCAAAGAAAGAAAGACGGTGTTGCGCGCCGGCACGTAGGTGCTGGGAATTTCGGCCGCCATTCCCTTCTCGTCGCGATCCTTGGGGACTTCGATGTCCGCGGTGAGCGCGCTGCCGCCGATGTCCCGCAGGGACAGCGACACAATCCGGAAGTCGGTGACGCCCATCGAAGTCGCCACGGCGCGGGCCCGTTCCAGCTCGATCGAATGACGCTGGCCGTAGGAAATCGCCAGGCAGACCGGCGCAAACCCCTGCTGTTGGGCCAGCGCCAGACAGGTCGTCGAATCGAGCCCGCCCGACAACAGCACCACCGCCTTCTTGAGGCTCACTTTCGCTCTCCGACCAATTGGTATTTCAGCACGCAGGCGCAGGCGGGATCACACGTGCCGTCGCCGGTGATTTCCTCGTACAGGTCTCCGCACGCGCGCACCGCGTCGAAGCCGGTCTGGGTGCTGCCCGGAAGGGTGACTCCGGAATCCGGGGAAGGAACCCCTCCATCGAGCGGGTTGGGCGGACAGCGATCTCCGACCGCCGAGCTCTGTGACTTCGAGAGCAGCGCGATCGACAGCGTCTCGATCACCCGCATCTGGCAGGGCGCGCACGAGCCCCCGTCGGGCAGCTTGAACGTGCGCGGCGCCGCGTGGCTGGACGTCAAAATCTGGCCATCGAAGCCCGCGTCGCGCGAGATGCCATTGAGGGTGAGGAAGACCGGGCCCCCGTCGCGAAAGCGCGAGAGCGTTCCGGCGAAATCGAAGCCGGCGTTTGGAATGTCCGGCAGCCCACAGGCCAGCGACAGGGGCTCGGCCCGAAACTGGTACAGGCCCATGTTCTCGTCGCCCGGAGGCCCGTCGTCCGCCGGGCAACCGCACAGGCCGAAGACCGCGAGAATCAAGACCCGCCGACTCATCGCCCCAACCGCTCGAGAGCTCGGCGCGCCACCGCGATGAAGGCGGGGCTGTCGAGCAACACTTCGGCCAGCTGCACCGCTTGAGGATCTTTGCCGCGAACCCGGGGGTCGAGCATCGCCAACACCCGCCCGGCAGAAAGCGAGGACGGGTAGGCATCGAACGCCAGCACCGCTGCGTCGACGAAGGCTTTGACCTCGCCCGGCTCTCGCAGGGTGTGGCCCTCTTCACCGAGCGCCAACGCCAGCGCCAGCACGTAGGTCAGCTCGGACTGGCCGTAGACGGCGAGGGCTCCGGCGCCGATCACCACCAACCCCGTCGCGGCAAGCCAGGCCTCGGGACCTCCGGTCGGGTCGAGACAGACGCTGATTCCCCTGGCGCCCAACCCCAGCAGCGCGTCGTCGAGCACGGCCTTCAGGCGCGGCATTGTCGAATCGGTCACCGGCATCAACCCCTCGGGCACCGTGGGAAACTTGTACGCCCCCGGCGCATCGACCGCTTCTGCGCGCACCGAGACCGCCTGGGTTTCACCCGAAGTGAGGGCCGCTCCGAAGCCATCGGCCAAGGCCGCGTCGTCGACGCGATTGGCCTGGCGCAGCGCTTCGGCGAACAGCGTCCAGCCATCGGCATCACCGGCGCTCTGAAGCAACCGGGGCCACAGGCTCGCCGCCAGCTCGGCGCCCTGCCGCGTGGGCGAGAGCCGTTCGGCGAGGTAGCGCAGGGTCTGCGGCCCGAGCTTGTTCTCGGCGACCATCTTCTGCCCCAACCGAACCGCCATCGGGACCAGGTCGGCCTGCAGGTACCCGGACAGAATTCCTTCCAGCTCGGCCGACGAGGTGGTGACCCGCTCGCGCAGCTGCAACGCTTCGCCGGTGAAGCCCAGCGACGAGGCCAGGCTGGCGCGGCGGGCCAGATTGTCCGGTGTCTCGGGCAGCTTGCTCAACAACCGCAAGGCATCGCGTTGCCGTCCCTGCGCTTCGAACGCGTCGACCAGCGCCTGTTGGTAGCCCTCGACGGCTTCCGGGCCGGCCAGCTCGGTCAGCCGTTCGATCATCGAAATGAAGCGCGCGGGATCTTCGCCCTGGGTCAGCGAGGCGAGGTGACTGACCGCGCCCACCGAGGTGCTGTCGGCGATCAACGCCAGCTCGAAGGCCTCGCGCGCAGCCTTCGGCTGATTGAGGTCCATCAACAGCAACTCCCCGCGCTCGAGCTGCAACGCCGACCGACCCGGGCCGTTCTCTTCCAGCGGCGCGAGCTCGACCAGAGTTGCGACCGCTTCTTCGATTCGCCCGGCGGCCTTGCGCAAATCCACCAGCTTGCGAAGCAGCATCTTTCGCAGCCCGGGCAGCTCACCCGCCGCCACCGCCCAGAGCGCTTCCCGGGTCGGCTCGTCCAGCGAGTCCGCGTGGGGCAGCAGCTGCTCGAGCAGCAGCGGGTTCGGATTCTTGAGCGCTTCGGTGATGACGAAGCTCAGCGTGCCCGTCTGGCGCAAGTGCTCGAGCGCGCGGGACGAGCCGAACTTCAGCAGCAGCCCAGACCACACCTTGTCCGCGCGCTCGGTGGCGCCCGACTGCTGCAGCGCCGCGGCGAGCCGTTGCAGCTGCGCTTCGTCTGCGGCCGCCTCGAGCTGCTTGGCCAGGCGGTCTGCGTGCACCGTGCTGCCGTCTTGCCCGGCCAGCGCCCACAGCGCCTCGGTGGCCCGGGCGGCGTCCTTTGCTGCGTCGGCCAGCTTCAACGCGCCGACGAAGTCCGAGCCGGCCATCAGCGGAACAAAGCCGACCGCCAGCGCGCGCACCGGAAGCTTCAACACCAGGAAGCGGTGAGCCAGCGCCGTCGGTGAGAGGGCGTCGGGGTGCTCGCGGGCGACCCGTTCGAGAACGTCGATCGCCTCTTCGGGCTCGTCGGCTTGTTCCCAGGCGGCGACCGCTTCGACCAGCAACTGCCCTTGCTGCCGGGAATTCGCGACGCACAGGCCGGCGGCAGTGACCAGCGCCAGCGCGGCGCGACGCGGCTCTTTCATCGCGCGCGCCAGCTCGACCATCAGCAACAACACCTCGACCGAAGGACGCAGCGAGAGCGCTTCCCGGCTGGCCACCAACGCACGCTCGAGGTTTCCACCCTGCTGGAAGGCCCGGGTGGCGGCGATCAACCGGTTGCCTTTCTCGTCGCCCGCTTCGAGCGCTGCCCGCTGGATCAAGGCCTCACCGAGCGCGACCCCGTTGTCCTGCGACTGCTCGAGCGCAATCAAGGCATCGAGCGCGCCGAGGTAACCGGGGAACGAGGGTCCGCGGGCCCGCAGCCCTTCGAGCGCCGCGCGCGCGCCGGGAATGTCTCCCGCGCGATGACGAAGACCGGCCAGCTCCAACGACACTTCGGCCCCTGGCTCGTCCTCGAGGGTCGGCGCCAGCTGCGCCAGCGTCTGCAGCAGCCCGGCCTCGTCCCCCCGCCGACGCTGATCTTCGGCGAGGCGACTGAGCGCAGCCGCGTTGCCGGGGTCAATCTTGCTCGCCTTCTGCCGCAGGTCGGTCGCGCGGGCCGCGTCTTGAAACTCGCGCTCGACCAGGTCGGCGGCTTCGAGCAGCGCGTTGGCCCCTTGCTCTCCCCCGGCCGCTTCGGCGAACTGCTCATGCAGCCACAAGAGCTCGCCGCTCTTTCCCATCGACGACAGCGCTTGCCGGGCCCGGGCGTAGAACCCTTCGTCCGACGGAGACTGCCGCACCAACACCGACAGCGCGGCCATCGCGTCTTGCGGCTTCGAAGCGAGATCCGCTGCGCGTCGGTAGAGCGCGGTCGCCTCGGCGCCTTCGGCCAGCTGAGCGAGCTTCAACGTGGCGCGGAACAGCCCTTCGTTGTCCTGGGTCTGGGTGTACGTCTCGACCAGCAGCGAGAGCGCTTCGCGGCCTTTGGTTCCGTTCGGGTCCAGCAGCAGCACCGCTTCGAACGCTTCGGCCGCGTCGTGAAACGCCTTGGCTTCGAGGGCGGCGTGGCCCAACCGGTGCTGAAGCTTGAGCCGCACTTCGCTTCCCAGCCCTTCGCCTCCCAGCTGCAAGAGGTGGCGGTCGAAAGGCTGAGAAGCGCGCGGGCCGGCGCTGGCCGCCGCGAGCTCGGCGCGCTGACCCAGGGCCTCGAGATCATCGCTGGATGCCGCGAGCAGATCGTCCCACGCCGCGGCGGCTTCCAGAGATTCGCCGGCGGTCGTCAGCAGCTGCGCGCGGCGCTTGAGCAGGTCGTTGGCTTCCGACGGCACCGCCCGGGCGCGCGCGAACAGCACGTCGGCCAACGCGCGGGGATCATTGCGCTCGCGCTCTTCGAGGGTGAGGAAGGCCCCGTCGTCTTCCGGAGCGGCCTCGAACGCCTGGTCCTCGCAGACCCGTGCCCGCTCGACCGCCCCGACCTCGCCAAAGGCCTTCGCCGCAGCCAGCCACCGCGTCGCCGCTTCGGGGCCGGACTCTTTTTCGGCCCGGCGGGAAAGCAGCACCGCGCGGCCCTGCATGTCGCCGGTCTCGGTGAGGAAGGTGAGGTGACGGGCGAAGGCGGGGTGGAACGGATCCGCCTCGAGCAACAAGGCATCGAAGTCCGCCGCTTCCGGGTGACGACCCAGCTCGTGAAGCTGATCTGCGACCAGCCCGGTCAGCGCCGCGTCATCGGGGTTGGCGGCGCGCGCGGCGAGCAGGGCGGCGGCCGCGGCGTGAGGCTGCTGGGCCTTCTCTTTGTAGAGCGCAGCCGCGCGCAGCAACAGCCGCGCGCGCTCAGGCAGCGACGTGGCGCGCAGCGCGGACTCTTCGAAGAACGCGGCGACATCGGCGACGCGGTCCTGCCGCTCGTACATCGCGAGCAACAGCGCCTCGGCAGCGGCATGCCCGGGAGCGAAGATCAGCGCCTGCTTCAGCGCGGCTTCGGCCTGGTCCGGAGCGAGCATCGGCGCGCCCGGCGGCAGCGCCTCGCCCGTCGACGACTGCGCGGTCATTCCCAGGTGCAGCCGCGCGAGCTGAACGAAGGCAGAGGCTTTTCCGTCGTGGTCGGCGAAAGATTCCAGCGTGCGCTCGAGCCAATCGATCTCGGCTTCGCGGTCGGCCCGGCGGCGGGCGAGCTCGATGCCCAGCGCCGCGGTCGAGGCCTGGCGATCGAGGACCCACGCTTGCTGCAGCGACTGCTCGGCTCCGAGCAGATCCAGCTTGCTGTCTCGCAGCAGCTGCGCCCTTCGGACCCACAACCCTGCGGCCCGCTCGGCCTCGCCTTGCTCGTCGCACAGCTCGGCCATCGTCTGCAGCGACTTGAGCGCTTCGTCGACCCGCCCCGCCTGCAGCGCCAGCTCGGCCTGTTCCCCGTACGTCTCGAGCGTCGCTTCGACTTCGCCGCCCATCAGCTGCAGCTGGGCCACCTGCAGCAGCTCGCCCATCAGCTCACCGGTGCGACCGGCATCGCGCAGCAGCTTCGCGCGCTCGAGGCGAATGGGCAGCGCAGCTTCTGACTGCTCGGCCGCGCGCGCGAACAGCTCGGCGGGAAGATCAAAGTCCGCCAGCTCTTCACGGGCGCGACGGGCCAGCTGCAGCAGCCGTTCGACCGTGCGAGGCGAGGGCGAGAGCGCGCGAGCGTGGGTGGCCAACAGCCCGAGCGCTTCTCGAGGATTGCGCGGGTACACCAGCGCCGCGAGCCGTTCGACCGCCACCGCGTTCAAGGGCCGCTCTTGCCACAGCCTGCGCAGCGTCTGCTCGGCCAGCGGGGCATCGCCGGTCTGCTCGGCGAGGTCGGCCAGGCGCAGCAACGCCCCTTCGGCCTCATCGGGATCATCGGCGAAATCGAGCTCGGCGGTCAGCTGCTGCTGCAGCGGAAGCGCCTCGCGCACCGCGCCGTGCAGGTAGAGCAGGTTCGCCAACGTCTGCAGCTGCGCTCCGAGCGCGGGGACCTGGGCGTGGGCCTTGCGGTACAGGCGCAGCGCGCGCGCCTCGTCCGACGCGGTGTGCGCCAGGGCCGCGGCTTCGCGCAGCAGCGCGGCACTCTCTTCGGCGGTGGAAGTCGCGGCGGCCTCTTCCAACAGCCGGGTTGCGTCTTCGACTTCTCCGCGCGGAGCCAGCAGCGCAGCCAGTCGGCGGCGAGCGCCCACGTCGGTCGGGTCGAGCGAAACGACCCGCTTGAGCGCCGCTTCGCCCGGGCCGGTGAGCCCGAGTTGATCGAGGTACAGGCCTGCCAGCTCGGCAAACAACGCAGCCGCCTGCTGCCGCGGAGTCTGCGCCGCCTCGGTCGCCACCACCTCGGCAAGGGCGGCCCAGTCCTGCACCGCGCGCAGGTTTCGCTTCAGGGCGATCAGCAACTGGGGGTGACGGGGCGCCAGCGCGAGCGCCGCCTCGAGGGCAAAGATGGCTTCCGTCCGCACGTCGCGCGCTTCGAGCAGCCCGGCCCGCTCGAGCAGCGCCTCGACCCGGCGGGGAACCGGGCCCTGCTTCGAGGCCTCGAGCAGCGCGACTTCGGCGCGGCGCGCATCGCCGGTCGCCCGCGCGGCCGCCGCCACTCCGAGAAACGCCTCGCAGCGATCGTCCTTGGACAGCGGCAGGCTCGTCGCCAGCTCGAACGCTTCGCCGGCTTTGGCCGCTTCCTGCCGCTGGGCCCGGGCGCGCGCGACGAACAGCACCCGTTCGACCGCGTCGGCCACCAGCGCTTCGTCGCTTACGCCCCGTGCCAGCGCCAGTCGCCACGCCTCGAGCTCGATCGCGTCGTCTTCTGAGAGCCGCGCCACTTCCGCCAGCTTGCGCAGCAGGGGAACGGGGCGGGTGGCGAGCGCAGCAGCGGCGGCCAGATCCGCGCGCGCCTCGTCCAGGGACCCACGGGCCCGGTGCAGCTCGGCGCGCTGCGACAACAGCTGCGCGCGTCGGTCGCCTTCGGCCTCGGTGATCAGCAGGCTGATCAGGCTCGAGCGTTCCTCGAGCGTGGCGTCTTCGATCGGCAGCAGCTTGAGCAGCTCGGCCGCCGACCAGGTGTCCCCCGGCTCGTCTTCCAGCGCGCTGCGCAGCGTCTGGCGCGCCTCGTCGAGGCGGTTGAGCTGCAGCGTGCCTTCGGCATATTCGCGGCGGGCGGTTCGCCGGCCCTGCCCTTCGAGCCGCGGCCACAGCTCGCCGAGCAAGTCGACCAGCGCCTCAGTGGCTCCGGCCCGGCGGTGCAGCTTCGCCAGCTCGAGGGAAACTTCGAGGTCTTCGGGCCGCCAGGCGGCGTACTGGGCGAGCAGGGTGCGGGCCGTCTGCTCCTGGTGCGCATGCACCGCGGCGAACCCGGCCTTGCGCAGCAGAGCGGGCCGGTCGATGCGGACCAGCTCGGGATCCGTCTCGTCGGTGCTGAGCACCACCTCGAGATCCGCCAGAGCGGTCTTCGGGTCGGCCTGAAACACCAGCTCGGCGTGCCGAAGGCGGGCGGGGACGAACGCTCCATCGCGCTCGAGCGCCTGCGCCAGGTAGGTCTCTTCGCGGGTGGTCCCCTGGGCCAGGCTGCTGGCCTTGAAGAACCAGCGCGCGGCGGGGCGGGCGACTTTTTCCAGACCGGCGCGGCGGGCGTACAGCTTGGCGGCCTCGAGCCGTTCGCCCCGTTCGAGCTCGAGGTCTCCCATCGCCTCGAGGGCATCGCCCGCCTTCTCGCCGTTGGGCGCCGCTTCGAGCACCGCGGCCAACCGCAGCTGGGCGCCGGCGCGATCTCCGGCGTCGAGCAACGCCTGGGCGCTCTTGAAGAACAGCACCGCGGCATCGGCCGGGCGGCTGGCCTGCAGCAGCGCCTGCGCTCGGGCGGCCCACAGGTCGGTCAGCTCGCGGTGGAAGTTGCCTTCCTCGTAGAGCGCTTCCAGGCGATCGCACAGCTCGTCATCGAGCCGGCGCAGCGGGAAGGCGAGCGCATAGTTCTCGCGCGCGGCGTCTTTGTCGCCCAGCGAATCGCAGGCCTTGCCGAGCCGGGCGCGAACCTCGGCGAGCTTCTCGGGCGCCGCGTGCTTGGGCAGCAACGAGAGCACGTCTTCGAGGGCGCGGCGGGCATTGGTCGGGCGCTCGATGCGCAGCGAGAGGTTGGCGAGGTCGAGCAGCGCGTTGACTTCCGGAAACAGGCGCGCGGCTTTTTCCAGCGCGACCAGCGCCTCGCCGGGTCGACCCAGCCGCGCCTCGAGCACCTGCCCCAGCTCGCGCAGCGCCGCGGCGGCCAGGCGCTTGTCTCCGTGGGTCTCGGCAGCGATCGCCCGCCGCTCGAGCGCCCAGGCGAGCCCCGCCATGTCCGCGCGTCGGCGCTGCAGCGCACACAGCTCGCCGAGGGCCGGCAGATCTTCGGGCTCGACCTTGAGCACTTCGGCGAACGCCCACGCGGCCAGCTCGAGGTCGAACGACAGGTCTCGACCGGCGACCGCGAGCCGCCGCAGGTGTCGCACCCGCTCTTTGGGCTCTTCGGTCAGCAGCGCGAGCGCCTTCAGACAGCGGCCCAGCTGCGGCCCATCGCGGCGCGCCTCGGCCAGCGCGAGCAGACCTTCGAGCGCGCTGCGATTGCGCGGGTCGGCTTCGACGGCCTGGTTGAGCAGGCGTTCGGCCTTCTCGGGCTGGGCCAGCTGGTTGCGGTACAGCTCGCCGGCTTCGGCCCACAGCGCCGCGCGCCGAAAGCCGTCGTCGACGACCGCGGCGGCTTTTTCCAGCGCATCGGCGAGCTCGACGGCGCGACCGGTCGACCGGAAATGGGGAAGCAGCTCGTCGAGCGCCGACAGGTCGGTGGGGACCAGCGCGAACGCGGCCTCGAGGTGGTCCTTGGCGCGCGCCGGCTCGGACAGCTTGCCCTTGTAGAGTTTGGCCAGCGCGTGGTGCGACTGGTGCGCCGCGAGTCGGGCCGTCTCGTGGGCCGGAGCGGGACCCGCAAGCTCAATCGCCTGCTGGTAGCCCGCGACCGCTTCCTGGGTCCGGCCCAGCGCATCGGCGACGCGCGCCGAGAGGTAGAGCGGCTCGGGGTCTCCGGGCAAAAGGGAAGCCGACTCGCGATAGCGCAGCAGGGCGTTCTCGAGCTGCTTGAGGCCCAGTTCCCAGACCTGACCTGCGAGCAGATTCGCGCGGCCGATGCGATCGACCTCGTGGCGCGCCAGGCCCACGTCTCGCAGCCGGTCGAGCGCTTTGATCGCGCGCAAGAATTCGCCGCTCTTGAAGCACAGCTCTCCCAACTGCAGCAGCGCGTCGGGGTGGTCGGGCAGCAGCCGCAGCGCCGCTTCGCAGTGAAGCCGCGCACCCGGAATGTCGTCGTCGGTCTGGGCGCACAGCCGGGCCAACTGCACGTGGGCGTCGGCGGCGTCGGCGGGATCCCGGGCGAGCGCGGTGAGGCGGCGGTAGGCGCGAATCGCTCCGGCGCGATCTTTGGCCTGGTCGGAAGCGCGGGCCAGCGCCTTGAGCGAGGGAAGGTGATCTGGCTTGAGCCCGAGCAGCTCGTGCAGCGCCTTGACCGCCATCTGCGGGGCGTGATCTCGCGCCGCGCGGGCTCCGGCTTCGGCGGCAAAAAACGCTCCGGCTTCTTCCTGTTGGCGGCGAGCGAGGTTGCACAGCGCCAGGTACCGCTCGGACGCGCGGGCGAACTCTCCGCGCCGCTCGCGAATCACGGCCTCGGACCACAGCGCGGTGGCGCTCTTCTCTCGCCGGCGGTGCAGCGACGCGGCGATGTCGAGCGCCATCTCGTGCGCCTGCGGGTCGGCCACCAGCAAGGTCAGCAGCCGTTCGACCGCGAACGGGTGGGCCTCGGTGGCATCGCCCAGCTTCAAATAAGCCTCGCGGGCCTCGAGCAGCTTTCCTTCCGCGAGCAGCTCTTCGGCGTCGGCAAACGCCCGCGCCCCTTCGAGCGTCAGCAGCAGCTCTTCGTCGGGCGGCGAAGGCGGAGGCAGCCCTCCCGACGAGAAGCGCAACCGCAGCCCCTTGCCGGAAATCGACGCTTCGGCCAGGCGGGCCTGGTCGAGGGAAGGCATCTTGAAGCCGCGCGCGACGGCCGCCCGCTCGACCAGAGTAGGAAGGATGGCGGTCGAGAACCCGTTGGCCCCGCGCCGCTCGAGCTGGGGGAGGAACCCCGACGCGCTCTCTTGCAACCCCTGGGTGACGAGCGCCGGCAGCCGCGCGGCGGGCACCGAAGCCCAGGCGTAGAAGCGCACGTCGTAGAGGTAGACGGCCAGCTTTTCGGCATCGCCATCGAACGCGGCCTTGAAGGTGAGCGCCGCCCGCTCGCTGGTCCGCAGCCGGGCCTGGACCTCGAGGTAGCCGGGGCGGAAGTGAAGCTTGAGCTCGTCGAGCTCGCCCAGCTTTCCGGCCAGGGCGGCGACGTGCCGGTGAATGACTTCGGCGTCGATGTTGAGCTCGAGCAGCCCGAAATCGAGCTTCTTCTTCTGGTACTTCGAGGCCCCACCCGAGAGGTTCATCGGGAAGGTCACGTCCGGAATCTGGAGCGCGAAGTCGGTGATGGTGACGCCCGGCGCGAGCTTCAGCTCTGGGAAGCCCACGAAGGCGCGCCGGTCGATGAGACGCAGCTCTGGCCCGGGGCTTCGTGCTTCCTTTTTTGTGTTGTCGGGTTCCTGCGCCATCCGTCGCTACATAGGTGAGAGCGGAGCGCGAACCGTACCACCCTGAACAATCCGCCCAAACAAAACGGTCGGACGAAGATCGCCCCCCCACCTTCCCGTCGGGCGGCCAGTTGGGTACCCTTTGACTTCATGTTTGCCGCCCTCCACCACACGAAGCGACGTTCGTCCCGAGCCCCCATCGCAGCGGCCGCCCAGGTCGCCGTGGGCCTCGAGAGATTTCCGGCCACCATCAGCCAAATCAGCGAGGGTGGCCTGCGGCTCGAGACGGACCTCGAGCTGCCCAAAGCTCGGCTGGTCGTCGCTTTCGACCTTCCCGGGTTCGGCGCCCAGCGCATCCTCGGCGAGGTCTGTTGGCAGAAGCTGACCCCCAAGGCGCGCGGTTACGGCTGCGCGTTCAAAGAGCTCTCGGCCTCGACCCACCTCAACATCACCAGCTACGTGAAGAAGATGAAGCAGGCCTGCTCGGACCTGCAGTTCGCGCTGGCGATGAACAAGCCGCGTGGGGCGTGGGACGCGCTGGCGCGCGAAGTGGGAGTGGCGCACCTCACCGACCGGCTGGAAATCAAGAATTTCCTTGGCCGGGCGATGGAGCAGCTGCAGTCCGCCAGCCGGTAATCGCAGCCTTCCGAAAAACGCAAAAGAGCCCTCCAAAAACGTCTTGGAGGGCCCCCCTTTTGTTGAAAGCTGAAGTTTTGGATTACGGGACGACGACGCCGATCAGCAGCGCGATGGCGCCTTCAATTCCGCGCTCGGCGTTGGACTTCGTCGCGTAGGTCTCGCCGCTGGCGATGACCGCACCGTTGGCCGCCTTGAGGACGAAGTAGTACTGGCCGTCGGACGCCTCCCGCAGCTCGTAGCGGGCGGCGATCGAGCCGTTGGTCTGGACCGAGGCGACGCCGTTTCGAGCGCTGGCGGCGGTGGTGTAGGACTGCGACTGGAGGACAATCTCTCCGTTCGCGGCGCGGGCGTGGAAGTAGTACTTCGAATCGAGGCCGGTGAAGGTCTCGAAGCGGGCGCCCATCACGACCGGAGCCTGCGCGAAGGTGACCTTCAAGACCGCGACGACGCTGTTGATCGCGCGGGCGGTGTTCGAGGCCGACGCGTACATCTGGCTGACGCCAATCACCGCACCGTTGCCCGCTTTGAGCACGAAGTAGGACGCGCCATCGACCGCGGTGCGCGAGACGAACCGCTCGACCAACACCCCATTGGTCTTGACCGACGCGATGCCCGCTTCGGCGCTGGCGAGCGTGGTGTAGCCCTGCGAAGCGAGGATCTTCTCGCCGTTGCCGGCCAGCAGGTGGAAGTACGTCTTCGCATCGCTGCCGACGAACGTCTCGAAACGGCCCTTGGCGATCAGTGCGTCCTGGTTCTGGTCGAGGACATCCGATTCGGCGGCCGGGGTGCTGTCGATTCCACAAGCGGTGAGCAGCGCGAAAGAGGCGAGCACGGCGGTGAGTTTGAAGAAGTTCATGCTGGGACCTTGTGCAGTCCCCATGCCGCTCTGACCCCACCTCCAAACGCCCGAAACCCCGCAGTCGCTTCTTCGCCTTTGTTGCATTGTCGCAACTGTTCGTCTATTCGGTGACACACATGTTTCAGAAACTCGACACCGACCAGGCGCTGCACTCTGCCGACATGGAGCAGGTGGCCCGCCGCCTGGTGGAAGTCGCCTGCGCGCAGACCGGGACCCGAGATGGGGCGGTCTTCCTCTTCGATTCGAAGCTCAAGGGGCTGACGGTCGACTTTCACGTGGTGGCGGGAGTGATCGTCACCCTCCCCGGCACCGGCAGCGTGCTGCGAATCAGAAAGGACGGCCGCCCCAACGGAATCGCGCTGACCTGCTTCGAGACCGGCCGGCCGTACCTCTGCAACGACACCTCGAAGGACAAGAACTACGCCCGATACTTCCTCGAGGTAGGCGCGGTGCTCGCCGTCCCCATTCCGTACCAGGGTCGGCCGATCGGAGTGCTCACCGTTTCAGCCGCGCGCAAGGGTGCGTTCGCCCAGGCCGAGGTGGCGGTGCTCGAGCAGGTGGCGGCCGACTCGGCGAAGTTCCTCCGCCGCGCGCAGCTGGCCCGGGCGACCCGCGACGACACCGGGCGGCCCTTCGTGATCAAAGGTCTTTCCCCCGCCTGGCTCGAGGTCGAGCGCCGGCTCGAGCAGGTCGCATCCACCGACGTGGCGGTGCTGGTGCAGGGCGAGAGCGGAACGGGAAAGGACCTCGTCTCGCGCGCGATTCACTTCAACAGCAAGCGATCGAGCAAGCCGTTCGTCACCGTCAACTGCGCGGCCATTCCCGAGACGATGCTCGAGAGCGTGTTGTTCGGACACGTCAAAGGGGCGTTCACCGGGGCGAGCTTTCACAAAGTCGGGGAGTTTCAGAAGGCAGACGGGGGGACCCTGTTTCTCGATGAGTTGGGGGAATTGCCGTTGATGCTGCAGGCGAAGGTGCTGCGGGCGCTCGAGCAGGGCGAGGTGACTCCGCTGGGAAGCAACGACCCGCCGGCCCGGGTCGATGCGCGGCTGATCTGCGCCACCAATCGAGACCTGGCGGCGATGGTGAAAGAGGGCAAGTTCCGCGACGACCTGTACTACCGCGTCGGGGTGATGACGATCGAGCTGCCGCCGCTGCGCAGCTACAAGGACAACCTCGAGATCCTCGCCCAGGTCTTCTTGCAGCAGGCGGCGAAGAAGCATGGGCGGCGGGCCAATGCGATCGCCCCCGCCGCGATGGCGTTGATCAGCGCCTATGACTTTCCCGGCAACATGCGCGAGCTGAAGAACGGGCTCGAGCACGCGGTGATCATGGCGACCACCGAGCAGGTGGAGGTCGAGAACCTGCCCGCCTCGATGCGAAGCGGGCACGGGTCGGTGGGTTCGAGCCGGCCGCGGGCCAGGGCAGATCGTCCGCAGACCCTGGCCCAGCTGCGCGAGGGTTGGGTGGCTCCGCTTGAGCGTCAGTACCTTTCGGAATTGCTGGACCTGACCGAAGGCAAGGTCGACCCGGCCGCAAAAAAAGCGGGCGTCAACCGCGTCACCTTCTACCGGTTGATGAAGAAGCACGGCCTGAAGCTGAAACGCGCCGTGCAGCTTTGAGCCTCTTCGCGCCTTTTTCCGGAGCGGGCGCCCCCTTCAGCCGGGCCGTGATGTGCTCGAGGACCGCGCTGGCCCTGCGCACCGCCCTGCCTTTTTCCGATTCGAGCGCCTCGCGCACCACCGCTTCGACGGTGTACTCGCCCTGCCCCAGCAGCGCTTTGCCGGCAGCGGTGGTCTGCAGCAGCGTGCGTCGATTGTCTTCCTTGTCCTTCTTGCGCGTCAGCAGGCCGCGCGACTCGAGCCGCTGCAGCACGCCGGTGAGCGTCGAAGGATCGAGGAACAGCTTGTCGGCCACCTCGCCGGAAGAGATTCCGGGCTGACTGTGAATGATTCGCAGGGCCAGCCGCTGGGGGCTGGTGACGCCGATGCGAGCGGCCATCGCCTTGCTCCGTTCTTGAAGCGCATGGTCCAGGGCCCAGAGGACCTGCATGAACTCGAGAACCTTCTCCAAAGGAACGCTCGGCATCTCGCCCGTAAAGCCCAGCCTCTGCTCCGAAGCAATGTTTGCGAGGAATCCCCGGCGGGAGTAGATGGTTGGCACTCAAACGAAATCACCAGGAAAAGGCCAACCATGAAAAACCTCGTACTCGCTGCTTCGATGTTGGGGATTGTGGGTTGTGCCACCCAGAAGGCAGCGGTCGTGTCTCCCGCCGCGCAAGCCGCTGTGAAAGTGGCTGCTGCGCCCGCCGCGGCCCCGATGGTCGCCGCCCCGGTGGAACAGAAGCAGCAAGATCTGGACGCGCTGCTCAAGGGGCTGGTGATTCACTTCGGCTTCGATGCCGCAGATCTGACCGCCGACAGCCAGAACCGCCTCGCCGCGCTGGCCGACGCACTGCGGGCCAACCCGAAGACCCAGATTCGCATCGCGGGGAACTGCGACGAGCTCGGCACGGTCGAGTACAACCTCGCGCTCGGCCAGAAGCGGGCGGACGCGGTGGGCCGCTACCTGGTGACGCTCGGCGTCGCAGGCAACCGCGTCGACACGGTCAGCTACGGCGAAGAAAAGCCGGTCGATTCCCGCAGCACCGAAGAGGCGTACACCGCAAACCGCCGGGCCGAGCTGTCAGGGAAGCAGGCGAACTAAATTGGTTACTGGGGCAGAACCGGCATCGCCTGCAGCGGCCCGAACGGCGCTCTGGGCTTTTGTCCCTTGGCCTGTTGCTCGAGGTGCCGCTCTCGGGCGGTCAATTCCTTCTCGTAGAATTTGCTGACCGTGCGGTCGGGCCGGGTCTGGACGAAGTCGGCGTCGGCGGTGTGACAGACCGCGCAGCCGACGAGCTCGATCTGCTGTCGCAGCTGGGGAAATTGCGCGGCGACCTGGGGCTCGAGGCCGGACAAAGACAACGGGGTCCGCACCACGCCCTGGGTCACGCGCACGGACTGGGTTCGAAACTTCTCGGGGAACACCTGGGTGCGCGCATCGAGGGCGGCGGCGTTGTCCTTCACCCAGAGCAGAAACGCATCGCGCACGGCGCCGGCCAGGTTCAGCTTTTCTACGTCCACCTGCTGGAAGAGCGGAGGATTTTCCAACGCGCCCGTCGCGTCCGGAACCCACTGCCGCCATTCCCACGGAGCGAGGGTGAACTCGACCGTCTCGGCGAGCAGGAACCGTTGCCGGGTGAAGCCCTCGGCCCACTTGGCTTTCAGCGCGGTGCGCAGCGCAGGCCCTTCGAGCAACGACAGGTCAGCCCAGCGGCGCGCCGTCGCCGCGCAGTGAATGCCCGCAGCGTCCTGGTCATCGGCGAGCGCCGGCTGGCGGAACAAGAAGAGCATGTGAAACGGCTGCAGCGTCGGGTCTTCACTGGCGATCGACACCCGCAGCTCGCCGCAATGCCCGCCGGCTGAGAAGTTCGCGAGGTCGATGCGGTTGTGCACCCCGGTCACTTTGAACGGCAGGTTTCCCATCGCCCACTTCGAAGGGTCTGCGCCCTGCGCTGCGGCGAGCGCATCGACGAACTGTGCCGGCAGGGCCCGCTCGGAGTGCGGCGTCGTCGAGAAGCGGTGAAACCACTGGTCGAGCATTTTTCCGCCGTGACCGTCGGCCGCGATGATCCCCATCACCTTTGCGAACGAGATCACCTGCGCGTCGTCGAGCAACTCGGGGTCAGCCCAGAACAAACTGTTTTGGCTCTTCACCGCGGGCACCGGCCCCGCGTCGGCCACCCCTGAATCGACGGCGGATCCCCCATCGAGGCTCGAGGGTGCGGGACCACACGCGAAGAGCAACGCCAGCCCTGCTGCTTGAAGCGTGCCCGTCCTCATACCTGCAGGGGTTGTGCTACATCCGGAGCAGTTACTCAAAGGGGCTTGCCATGCGCCGGAGGCCGATTTGAAACGAAACCTGGTCTTGACGATTCTCCTCGCGTCCTCCGTTCAGGCTGCGACCAGCACCAAAACCGTCTCGAGCCCTGCGGGCGGAAACGGGCACAACGTCAGCTTCGATGGCCGGCTGTTCATCATTCGCCGAGGAGCGGGCTGGGAAGCGACGTTGCTCAAGCCGCAGAGCGTGGTCATCACCGCGGGCTTCCCGAACGTGAGTGGGGCGTTCAGCAACTCGCCACTGGTGCAGCTGGACCAGAACACCGAGAACGCGCTCGCGCTGTGTGAAGAGACGCCGCAGCCGACGCGATGCGACCCCAATGGCACCGCGAACACAGCGGGGACGCACGCCTGCTACGAGGAAGTCGTCATCGATTCCAACGCTCTGGCCGTGCCACCGAATGACATTTTCCGCCGCCGTAAATTGAAGGTGGTGGTGGGAAGTCCGAACACGGCGGCCGCGAACATCGTCAGCCACGTGTGGCTCGACTCGGCCCTGACTCCGCTTCAGCCGACGCTGCGTGGGCTCGAGCCGACGATGACCAAAGACGGGAAGCTGCTCGTCTGGCAGGGACATCCGAACAACACCGGCGCGATCGACACCCTCGTCTATGCGTACAACCCCACCCCGTGCGCGCTCGCCGGGTGGACTGCACCCAAGGCCATCACCGCGATGGCCTTCGACGCGGCGCTGATCGGAAAATACAAGTTGGCCGAACGTCCGCTTCGCGGCGCCGACGGAGTGGCGTTCACCAATGGCCAACTTTTTTTCGGCGCGTATCCGTGGATCTTCCCCAGTGGCGAGGCGATCAACTTCACCGCGGTCAACATGCCGTGCCGGGTTCCTGCGCCCAATGAAGATCCTCCGGGCTGCGGGCCGCGCCGCAACGCGCTCTCGGTGATTGGCTACCCGACCAACTGGCAGTTGGCCCACATCGACGGCGCGGTGAACCCGGACACCGACCAGACGGTGCGGCTGTTCTTCACGTCCCCCGGGCAGGCCAACGCGATTCCGCTTCCGGCCACCGTGGGGGTCGACGTCTGGCCTTTTTTCGGGAGCAACACCGCCAACTACACCGAGCTCGTCTTCGACGACGGGCTCGATGGGAAGTACGCCGGGCTGTGGCACTTCAACGAGCTGGTGAACAACACCGGCGCGTTTGATCGGACTCGAACCGCCGATTCCAGCGGCTACTCGAACACCGGCACGCTGGTGGGTGGGGCGAGCTTCCCGCTCAAGAACAACGGAGCGCTCGGCAAGGCGATTGTCTTCAACGGAACCACCGCGCGCGTCGAAGTCCCGCACGCCGCGAGCCTGAACCCGGTCAACCAGCTGACTCTCGAGATGCAGGTGAAGCTCGGCGCGGATCCGAACTGCGATGCGAACAACAACTACCGGCTGCTGCTCGGCAAGGGCCTGGGGTACAGCTTGATCCTCGAGGAAGACCGCAGCATTCACGCCCGCGTTCAGGTGCTGGGCGGCGCGGTGTACGAGCTGTTCTCGGGAGCTGGACAGGTGGCCGTCGGCGCCTGGACCCACGTCGCGTTTCAATACGACGCTGCGTCCGGAGTGATGGTCTTTCGAATCAACGGGGTGGAGACCGCGCGCGATACCCGCGCTCCCGCCACGATTCTGGGCGTGACCGACGTGCTGCGAATCGGCGGCAACGGCGTCCGCGCCACTTGCCCCAACGGCGACGGCGCGTTTCAGGGCGAGCTCGACGAGGTCGGAATTTCGAGGTCCTGGCGCTATGGCGCTGTGCCTTCGGCGGCGTTGCCTGACGGGGGAAGTGGCGCAGGAGGCGGAGCCGGAAGTGGCGGCGGAGTCGGCGGTGGGGCGAGCACCGGAGTCGGCGGCGGCGCGAGCACCGGAGTCGGCGGCGGCGGCGATGCGCCCAGGCCTCGCAGCCCTGGCTGTAACGCCGCAGGCAGTGGAGCCTTGCTGCTGCCCCTGCTCGCGCTCTGGCTGGCCCGGCGACGACGCTCGGAAACTGTCCACTGAAGACTTCAGTGAAACCCATCAGTGACGACCTGGGTCGAGACAGAATGCGCGCTTAGCAGTGGCGCGAAGGTTGATGGGGGTGCGGTGAATGACGACCGTCCGGCCCCCGCTCCAGGCACGCACCGCTTCTCCGCCAAAGGCCATCTTCGAGGGGCCCGCTCGCGCTCTCGCTTCCCGAAGGTCAGACCATTTCACAGCCCTTCATCGTGGCGTTGCTGGCGGAACACGCCGCGCAGATGCTGGCCGCCTACCCCAACGTCGAGGTGCGGTGCGGGGACGGAACCTTCGGGTGGCCCGAGCAAGCTCCGTTCGATGCGATCATCGTCTCGGCCGCGGGCCCCCGGCTGCCTCCCACCTTGATGGAACAGCTGGCTCCGGGCGGGCGGCTGGTGATGCCGTTGGGCACCGAGCGCGATCAAAAGCTGGTGCGGGTCACGCGCACCGGGCAAGGTGAGTTCGCCCGCGAAGATTTGATCCACGTGCGATTCGTCCCGTTGGGCAGGCGATCTCGGCGGCGGATTTTTTTGCTGAAAATGACGGCCTCGACCCGACGGTGGTAGGCCGCCGCGCATGCTCCAACCGGTGCAGCCGACCCCTTTGCCCGCCGTGATGCCCGCCCTGCTTCACTCTGACGCAGAAGCGGCGATGTCTCGCGCATTGGGCAACCTGGCGAAGCTGCAGGAAGAGCGCGGCAGCTGGGCAGGGGACTACGGCGGCCCGATGTTCCTGATGCCGATGTATTTGGCGTTGTGCCATTTGGCTTCGAAGAAGCCAGACCCGTTCGCCACCCAGCGGATGACGACGTATTTCTTCGCCGTTCAGCGGGACGACGGCTCGCTGGGCCTGCATGCCGAAGCGACCGAAGGCAGCATGTTCACGACTGCAATCGGATACGCGGCGTTGCGAATTCTGGGCCTGTCCCCCGACGACGTCCGGATGAAGAAGATGTCGCGTTGGATCCGAGAAAATGGAAGCCCGTTGGGCGCCGCGGCGTGGGGAAAGTTCACTTTGTGTCTGCTCGGCCTCTACGACTGGCGCGGAATCCACCCCGTCCTTCCCGAGCTGTGGCTGCTGCCGATTCAGGCGCCGATGCACCCGAGCAAGCTGTGGTGTCACTGCCGCCAGGTGTACCTGCCGATGGCCTGGCTCTACGCCACCCGCTCGAGCGGACCGGTCGATGGCTTCATCCGTGCGCTGCGCGAAGAGCTGTACGGCGCGAATGTCTACGACCAGGTCGAGTGGGAAAAGCAGCGAGACACGGTCTGCCGCGAAGACGATTACCGGCCCCGCACCCGCGCGCTGCAGGCGGTGAACTTCTCTCAAGGCCAGTACGAGCGGCTGCCCTTCAAGCCGCTGCGCAAGCGCGCGCTGGCCGAGTGCCTGAAGCACATTCGCTACGAGGACAAGGTCACCTTGGATCTCGACATCGGGCCGGTGAACGCCGTCTTCAACACCCTGGTTCACCACTTCCGCGGGAAGGAAGGCACAGACGATTTTCGCCGGGGCTTCGCCGCGCTGGCGGTGTACCTCTGGGATGGCCACGACGGAATGAAGATGCAGGGCTACAACAACAGTGAGCTGTGGGACCTGGGCTTCGCGGTTCAAGCTGCGCTCGCAGTGCCCGAGAAGCTGCGCGAGCCCCACGCAGCGATGATTCAGCGCGCCTACCGGTACCTGCGCGACAACCAGATCCTCGAAGACGTCCCCGAGCGACTGGAGCACTACCGCCACGCCTCGAAAGGCGGCTGGCCGTTCTCGAACCGCGCCCACGGCTGGCCGATTACCGACTGCACCAGCGAAGGGCTGAAGTGCGCGTTGCTGCTCGAGGGAAAATACCCCGACGAAGAAATTCCGCTTTCGCTGCTTCGCGATTCGGTCGCGCTGATCTTGAGCTGGCAAAACGATGATGGCGGCTGGTCCACCTACGAGAAGCAACGCGCCGGAAGTTGGATCGAAGAGCTCAACCCTTCGCAGGTGTTCGGCGACATCATGGTCGACTACTCCCACGTCGAATGCACCAGCGCCTGCATTCAGGCGTTGATCCGCGCCCGCCGCCGCTTTCGTGGAGAGTTCGATGACGCGATCGACGCCGCGGTGGCCCAGGGGCTCGGCTTCCTTCGCGCCGCCCAGAAGAGCGACGGCAGCTTCGAAGGTGCCTGGGCGGTCTGCTTCACCTATGGCACCTGGTTCGCAGTCACCGCGCTGCGAGACGCGGGAGTCTCGAAGTCCGACCCGTCGGTGCGCTCGGCCTGCGAATTCCTGCTCTCGAAACAAAAGAGCGATGGCAGCTGGGGCGAGGCGGGCGACAGCTGCCGCGACCGCAAATACATTCAGCATGACAAAGGTCAGGTCGCGCAGACCTCGTGGGCGCTGCTCGCGCTGGTCCGCGCCGGCTGTGACCACCCCGAAGCACTGCGGCGGGCTGCGCAATTTTTGATCTCGCGTCAGGAACGCGACGGCAGCTGGGCGCGTGAGTCGCTGGTCGGAGTCTTCAACCGCACCTGCCTCATCAACTACGACAACTACCGTCACTACTTTCCGCTCTGGGCTCTGGCCGAGTGGTGTGCGAGCACCGCCGCTTCGACATGCTGACGGCGCTGCTGTTCGCAACACTCGCCGCAACCGAAGGGCCGGGAGTGAATCAGTTCCTCAGCGCCGCCCGGGCTCCGTCGGAAATCATTCTCGACGGGAAGGTCGATGAAGCCGCCTGGCACACCGCTCCGGTCTTCGATGGCTTTCTGCAGACGTTTCCCGACGCGAACAAGCCCCCCAGCGAGCGCACCGAGCTGCGGGTGCTCTTCGACGACGCGTACTTGTACGTCTCGTTCGTCTGCTTCGATTCCAGGCCCGAGACGCTGCTGGCGAGCCTCTCGCGCCGCGACGACATTCCCGGTTCGGACCTGGTCGGAATCGCGATCGACACCCGGCACGACCATCGGTCGGCGTTCGTCTTCCGGGTCAACGCCGGTGGAGTGCTGCTCGATGGGGTGATGACTCAAGACACCCAGTTCACCAACACCTGGGATGCCGTCTGGGATGCCAGGGTGGCGCGCCGGCCCGACGGTTGGTCGGCTGAAATGAAGATTCCGCTCAACGCCCTGCCCGGCTCGACCAGCGATCTTCCCACCTGGGGCTTCTTTGCCCGGCGAGACATCGCGCGGACCCACGAGACGATTACCTCGGTGGTGATTCCGCGCAACGCCAACGCGATCGTTTCCCGTTACGGCCACCTGCGGGGCGTCGCGCAGAAGCCAGGAATCTCGGTGCAGTGGGTCCCCTACGCCGCGGCCCGGCTCGTGCTCACCCCAGAAGTCGAGGGCCAGAGCGAGCCCCGGGTGATGCGGCCCTCGGCCGATGTGGGCTTCGACTTGACCGCGCAGCTCACTCGGGAAACGCAGCTCAACGCGACCTTCAACCCCGACTTCGGCCAGCTCGAAGCAGATCGCATTGCGCAGAACCTCTCGAACACCGAGCTGTTCTTTCCCGAACGGCGACCCTTCTTCACCCAGGGGCTCGATGTCTTCTTGCCGGTCGGTGCGCAGAACGGGCGCTCGCCTCACACTTTGTTTTACCCGCGCCGCATCGGGCTCGACACCCCGATTTTTCTCGCCGGAAAATTTACCGGCACGGTCGGGTCCACCCAGGTGGGGCTGCTCGATGCGGTGGTGAGCGGACCCTGGGTCCCGCTGCAGCCCGGCGGGAAGAAGAGCCGGGAGTTCGGCTTTCACCTCGAGCGTCCCCTTCACTTCGGACTCAACGATGAGCTTCCCGACCAGCCGGTCACCACCACCAATTACCTCGCCGCGGTGGTGCGGCTTCAGGCCAGCAAGAACGCGACCTATGGGGCGATGGTCACCTCGGTTGTTCCGGTGGCGACTGGATGCCCGGCGGGAAGGGCCTGCGATCCTTCGGGAGGCAACGCAGGGGCTCTCGACTGGAACTTCAAAAGCGATTCAGGCGACTGGAACCTGCTCGGCCAGCTCGAGGGCTCGGTGGTCACCGGCCCGGCCGAACGCACCTTGCGCGATGGGGTCTTGCTGCGCGCGTACGACATGGGCTGGGGCTTCTACGCCCGCGGCGGAAAAGTGGGCGGAGAGCCGTTCCGGTTTCGAGTCGACGTGGAGTACGCGTCCCCGACGCTCGAGCTGAACCAGATTGGCTACCTGCAAAACCAGAACTTCATGCGCGGCCAGGTGTACGCGAGCTGGGTGAAGACCGGGCGGGAAGGGTTGTTCAGCGAGCTCTACCTGACCCTGGGCACCAACCACTACGCGTCCACCGATGGCCGGGACGTCTACCGGGGGGGCGGGGTGTGGCTCAACCTCGAGTCGATGCTCTCGACCTTCGACTTTGTCGGCTGCAACGCCGACATCGAGCTTCCCCGGTACGACATTCGAGAAGTCGGCTCGACCGGCATTCCGTTCGGCCGGGGTCCGGCATTTTACTTCGACTGTTACGCCGAGACCGACGCGACCCGTACGGTGCAGGTCGTCGGCGACCTCAGCTACGGCTACAACTTTCCCTATGGGCTGTTCGCCGGGAATCCCGGCTACGGGGGCGAGGTGACCGGCCGGTTTCGATTTCACCCCCGGGTGCTGACCGAGCTCGTCGTCGGGCTGGACTACACCCCCCACGGGCCGCGCTACATCGAGAGCATCAGCGCGGAGCAGTTTCGGTTCGGTGAGCTCCATTCCCGCTTCCTCTCGCTGACCCTGCGCCAACAATTCGTGCTGACGCCGCGGCTTACTCTGCAGGCCTGGGGGCAGCTGTTCACCGACTCGCAGTACGCGCTTCGATTCTTCAACGGGTCTTCGACGGGCCAGCAGCCAATCAACGGCGCCGACCTGGACCCGGTGCTTGGGCCGCCGAAGATCGAACGCAGCAGCGCGCTCAACTTCAACGTGGTGCTTCGATGGGAATACCTGCCGGGCTCGACGCTCTACGCGGTCTACGCGCGCTACCAGCAAGGGGCGCCGACCCAGGACGTGCAGGGCCTGGCCGCGCTGCTTCCCGACAACCTCTTCGCGGGCCCGGCGACCGACTCGGTGCTGATCAAATGGTCGTACTGGTGGGGTTGACCGGAGGTCTCGTCGCGCCACCGCGACATTTGACCGACCGCGACTTGACCCGATGTACGCCTTGGCCTACCTCGTGCCGCTCCACAGGGGTTCCATGAGCAAACACATCCGTCCCATTCTCGTCGTTCTCGCCCTGCTGATGACCGCCTGTGGCGCTCCGGCTCCTGCCATCGAGGTGGCCGACGCGGCCGTCCTGGATGTTCCGGACGCGGGCGTGGTGCCGGACGCTGGGCAACCCGATGCGGGACAGCTCGATGCAGGTCTCCCCGATGCGGGTCAGCCTGGCGGAATTCCGGTGCTGGGCAACGGCGCGCATAATCTGAACTCGGTCGCTTACAGCCTGGTGGCAGGTCCTGCCGACGGGCTGAATCAACCGCGGGACGTGGCGATCAACCCCGCCTCACCCACCGACGTGTGGATCGTCAACTACGCCGACAACTCGATGGTGATTGTGCGCGGGCTGGGCACGGCCCAACAGACGAAGGTCAAAAAGAGCGGTTTGGGCAGCGTGCACTTCATGCCCCGGCCGTCAGCCCTGGCCTTCGGAGCCACCAATCGCATGGCGACCGCGCATGAAGAAGATCGCGTGACAGAAGGCGGCGGTACTCCGGCCGACTTCATGGGGCCCTCGCTCTGGCCCACCGACGCCACCTTCGAAGGCGGCCACGCCTCGCACATGGACATGCTCCACAACAGTCCCAACGCGGTGGGCATCGCGTGGGACCGCGCGAACATCTACTGGGTCTTCGACGGGTACCACAACGCGATCACCCGCTACGACTTCGCGACCGACCACGGGCCCGCGGGTGCGGATCACAGCGATGGAATCATCTCTCGCTTCGTGCAGGGCGAGGTCTCGTACCTCAAGGGAATCTCGTCTGGCCTGGAGCTTGATCAAACCTCCAAGCTTCTCTACATCGCCGACACCGGCAATCGCCGCATCGCGGTGATGAACACCACGGCGGTCACCACTGGCGCCCCGCTGGCCCCCAACTACGACGGGGCCACCCAGCAGAAGATGACGGGGATGACGCTGACCACCCTGGTCGACGCTTCGACCAGCCCGCTGCGTCGGCCGTCGGGCCTCGCCCTGCGCAACGGCATCCTCTACGTCGGCGACAACGAGACGTCCCAGGTGCTCGCCTTCGACCTCACCGGGAAGCTCATCGACTGGCTCGACCTCTCGCCAATCGTCAAGCCGGGCGGGCTGATGGGCCTCGACTTCGACCCCCAGGGTCGGCTCTACGCCGTCGACGCGGTCGATTTCCGGGTGATCCAGATCTCGTCCCGGCCGTAACCCACAGAAAGGGTAGCCACCCGGCGCGCGACCGCTAGATTGCGCCGCGTGTCAGAACTGGCCAAGCCGTCTTCGGACATCCTCGTTGCCGTTCGAAACCTCGCGAAGCTGGGCAGTTCGCTGGGGCTGACGTTGGTGATCGGTTTCGTGATTCGTCCCCTGCTGCGCCGATGGCTGGGGCCCGATTCGTTCGGCCCGCTCGACGCCGCCGACGGCTTCACCGCGGTGAGCTTCATCGCGCTGACCCTGGGAGTCGATTCCTACATCTTCAAAGAGATTCCCCTTCGGCCCAAACACGCGAACGACTTCTTCGCTTCGGTGCTGCTCACCCGGTTGGCGCTGTGCGTTCCCATCTTCGCGGTGATGCAAGGGGTGATGATCGCCACCCATCGGCCGCCGCTGCTCCAGTGGCTGGTCTGGGTGCTGGGCCTGACCCAGTTCATGATCGCGTTGGCCTCGACGCTGGGCTCGCTGCTGCAGGCGAACACCACGGTCGATGGGTTGTCGGCGGTCAACGTCTTCTCGAAGGTGCTGTGGGCCGCGGTGGCCCTGGGCGGAGTTGCACTGGGCTACGGAATCAAGGCCGTCGCGCTGGCGCTGCTGTTTTCTGAAACCATCAAGGCCGCGTTGTCCTGGTCGCTGTGCCGCAAGCACCTGGACCTCTCGCTGGCCACCTTCGGCTGGAGACCCGCGAAGGTGATCGTCCTCGCCTCGCTGCCCTTCTACCTGAACACCGTTTTCCACACCGTCTACAACAAGGTCGACGTCTTCCTGCTCTCGGTCATCGCGGGCGACAGGCTGGGCGTGCGGGCCGGAGACGAAGAGACTGGCTGGTACGGAGCCGCGTCGGCGCTGGGCGGAATGTCGATGCTGCTGGTGCCGCTGCTGTTCGGAGTGATGATGCCGCTGCTCGCCCGCGCGCGCGAGAAGGACCCGGAAGAATACAACCGGCTGATCAAGCGCTCGCTCGAGCTGATTCTCACCGTCGCGATTCCGATCACGCTCGCGCTGGGCATTGGCGCCGACGTGGGAATCGGGCTGTTGTTCGGGCACGCCTACGCTCCGGCCAGCCTCGCGCTGCGGCTGCTGGCCCCGGTCTACCTGTTCATCTACGTCAGCATCATCAGCGGAGTGGTGTTGCTGCTCGAGAACTACGCCTGGACCCTGGCGATCATCTCGGCGTGTGCCCTGGTGTTGAACCTGATCGCCAACCTGCTGCTGATTGGGCCGGCGCTGCAATGGTACGGGCCTTCCGCCGGAGGCGTGGCGTGCGCGGCGATTCAGATTCTGACCGAGGCCGCCGTCGCCACGACGATGGTGGTGATGATGGGCCGGCGCAGCTTCGACGCACGCTCGGTGAAGATGCTGCTGAAGACCGCCGCGGTCTGCGCCGCCGTGATCGGGCTCGATTGGATGTTGCGCCGACAGGCCCCGGGAATTCCGGGACTGGTGCGGATGACGATCAACGGCTGCGCCTACGCCGCGGGAGTCGTGCTCAGCCGGGCGGTCAACGTGCGCGAGATGTTCGAGTTTGGAAAGCAGGCCTTCAAATCAAAGGCCGCCGAGCCGGTCGTCGCGGGCTGAAGCGTCAGATGGCAGCGCGAGCGCGGGCCAGGTACATCTCGCGTTCCGCCAGGCCGTTGTACCCGCCGTTGATCCGGTGGGTGATTTCGCGGAAGTTGCCCGAGTCGGCCAGGGCGTTGAGGCCGTGCGACTTCCAGAAGTAGGCGGCGATGCGGAAGCCGACTTCGGGGCGGGCCGCGATCGACGGGTTGTTTTCGAGATCGAGGCCCAGGGCCTTGCCGACCGAACGGCAGTTCGCGCGGCCGGTGAGTTGAATGGGTCCGCGGCCCTTGTCACGCGTTCCGTCGCCCGGCTGGGTGAGAACCGCGGCGGGGACTCGAATCAAACCCGTCCCCCGGGACCTTCAGTCAGGCGCCGGCGTAGATCAGGTCGACGTTCTTGATCCCGTTGGCCTTGGCGAGGGCTTTGACCGTGGTCTTGAAGCGCACCGCGAGCGTGCTGAGGTTGTCGCCACGACGGATCAGGTAGGACATGAGGGGTTATCGTAGAGTGTTGAAGGGCCACACCTGGTCGTTGATCGAGAAGGCCACGCCGGCAGCAGTCTCAACCTCTTTGAGCACGAATTTTCGAACCGGGGTGGCGGCGGTGACCGGGAGCACCGGCAAGTCTCTCCAGGTCGTCGGCAACGAGAGGGGAGCTGTGGCGCGGGCAGGCCCGAGCACCACGTTCATCAGCGTTGGCGCTGTTGACCAGCCGCCACCGTTCGCGTGAGCCCGCCGCCACGGTCAGCGAAGGCAGCTTTCGGCCATTGACCAACAGCACATTGCCCTGCCGGCCGAGCATGACGTCGAGGTTGTCGGTCTGAGTCGAGAGCTGACCGTCGGCGCTGACCTTCACCTCGTCGAGCACCAGGTAGCGGTCAGCCGCGACATCGACCGGCGCCGTGGGCCCCGCATGAACAGCACAGTCCAATCACTACTGCGCCAAGCCGTCGCATCAGTTGTTGGGAGCGCCCTGCTGAATCCAGGTCTCGAGCTTCTTCACCGCGACTGCGTCCAGCACCGCCCCGAGAGGCATCTTGGCCAGCGGGACTCCTGGTGACTTGGGGGTGATGTATTTTTTGCGCGTGGGCTCACACAACCACGAATCGAGCACAGTCAGCCGCTGCCACAACGTGCGATCCGGACACCCCGTCGCGGCCTGGGTGTTGGGATCTTTCGAGCCCAGCGCCACATTTTACAATGACAGCCATCCTCGGCAACCCCCGGCGGTCGTCGGGCCGTAAGCGATTCGGGAGTGGCAGTTGTTGTCTCCGGCACCGCACGACTGGTTGAAGATCGGCACGATGTGCTGTTGAAAAAATAGCCACCGTCGGGCAAAGACGTAGCCGAGCCGCCACCGACGCCGGTTCCCCCATCTGTTCCCTGGGCACGAACCAAAGCTCTCGCCAGCTTCACCTCGTGGGGGACGAGGTGGCCATCGTGTTGTCGGGCATGAACGACTGCTTTCTCGCCGACGACCAGGTCGCTGAAGGTGAGGCCCGCGTCTCCGCGCGTGAACTCAGTCTTGTCGTGGGGTGCGCGCTCGAATGCCTCCCGATGACCACGCTGGAAATTCCCGTGGCCGGCTTGCCGCGGGCAGAGGTCGTCAGCAACTGGAATGCACCCCGCTCGGGCGGGTGTCGGCACCAGGGTGTCGATCTCTTCGCGAGCCGAGGGACGAGCGTGGTCTCGGCAACCGGCAACGCACACACCACGCCCCCGCACCTGCACTTTGGCGTCTACCGGGTCGGCCTCTGGCGCACCCGGGCGGTCGACCCCGTGCCGCTGCTGCTCAACGAGTGATCGCCGAACGCACCGCCTCGAACAACTTGTCGGCAGGGCCGCTGGCTTCGAACACCACGACTCCCGCGGGCGAGAGGACCCGCACCCGCGGCAACAGGTCGACGCCGGGAAGCTCCTGCCTGGCGATCGGCGAGTCGAAGTCGACGATGTTCACCCGACGAACCGCGAGATTTTCTTGCCTCCCCGTCAGCTCGCGCAGCTTCGCGTCGAGGCCGATGCAGGCCTCACACCACGGCGCCCAGAAGTCGATCACTGTCCATTTTCCGGGGACCCCGGCCAAAGGCACCGCCTCGCCCTGGGTGACCAGCTCGAGCACGTCGCCCGCTGGAACCGTGGACCCTGACTCTTCGTGCATTCCCGATTCGAGGTGAAACAGCCGCCCAATCGAGAACTGGAGCACCACCGGCAAGTCCAGCTGCGCCCCGACCACCTGTCCCCAGACGTGGGCATTCACTTCGACCGACGCGCTCCAGTCGTCTGCAAAAGGGAAAGTGGCCCCGGCTCCGACGAAGAGATCCGTGCGGCCCTGATTGCCGTCGTCGGTGCGCACCCGCCCGTCCCATCGCTCGGCGAACTCGTGGGCGAGCGTGACCGAGACGCGTGCCGAAGGCTTTCCTCCCGCGGGAGTCGACGACGCGACCAGCCCACCGAGCAGCTGGGCCCCCGCCTGGTAGCCGTACCGACCCCGGTAGAGCGGCGCATGTCCAAAGCCAAAGGCCGCCAACGACCAGGGCCCAAAGCCGTACGTCGCATCCACCCCGAGCAGCGGGTCGAAGGTGCCCGTCCCGAACTGAAAGTGCTGATGCACTTTGCCCTGGTCCCCCAGTTGGTACGGGTTCTCGACGATGTTTCCCAAGGGCAGCGAGAGCCCCAGCCGCCCTCCCAACAACAGGTTTCCAAACGACAGCCCCGAATGGGCGAACACCTGCGCATCGCCCAGGCCCACCAGCGTCGCGTTGGGGTGGTGAATGTTCTGGTAGTCGAGGGTCTTCGGGGTGCCGTTCAAATCGCTGTAGGTGGTGAGGCTGTTGGCGAGGCGAAGGGGCAGCACCGCTTGGATCGCCAGCTTTTCAAACAGCCCGTACTCGGCCAACACCCGCAACTCGAAGAGCCACAGCGCGGTGTGGTGCTGCTGCGGGGGCTCGTCGCGTTGAGCGCAGATGGGGCCGATTTCAGGGCACGACTCATCGTGCGTCGAGTCCGCATGCGAGCCGGTCAGCGAAGCGTCCAACCGAAGGTGGTGCGGGCTGACCGTTGCGGACTGTGCGCCCCCGACCGGGAGCGTGGGATTGCTTCACCCTGCTCAACCCCCGGCTTCCGCTGCGGCCGAGGCGAAGAGTGCGAGACCCAATGCAAGAGCGCGTTTCACAGGGGCCGTCGTAGTGCAGAAAAGCCATGCCCGTCGACTGCGAACGACCAGAGGTCACTCGGTGCGCGGGTCGAGGTGCAGCGTGCCGGGCTCGCCGCGGACCTTCCGGCCAGCTGGAAAGCGGCGCTCGCAGACGAGACGTCGAAGCCGTATTTCAAGGCCCTCGACGCATTCGTCACGTCCGAGCGGGCGACCCACACCGTCTTTCCCCCCAAAGCGCTGACCTTCGCTGCGCTCGCCCATACGCCGCTCGAAAAGGTGCGGGTGGTGGTGATCGGCCAGGACCCCTACCCCACGGCGGGCAACGCCAACGGGCTCGCGTTCTCGGTCAACCCGGACAAGAAGGTCCCCGGCTCTCTGAAGAACATCTACACCGTGCTCGGGAAGGACGTGGGCACGACCCCTCCGACCCACGGAAATCTAGAGCAGTGGGCAGACCAGGGCGTGCTGCTGCTGAACACGGTGTTGACGGTGCGCGAAGGCGAGCCCAATTCCCACCACGGCAAGGGGTGGGAGGATTTCACCGGGGCGATCTTGAAGAAGATCAACGAATCGGATCAGCCGGTCGTGTTCCTGCTGCTTGGAGCCCAGGCCCAGAAGATGGCCTCGATGATCGACTTGTCGAAGCACTCGGTCGCGATCGCTCCGCACCCCTCGCCGATGAACACCACCCGCTTCCTCAAGAGCCGCCCGTTCTCTGCGGTCAATGCGGCGCTGGAAGCCAAGGGCCGCGGTTCGATCGACTGGCAGCTTCGCTAGAGAAGGCTACGCCGTCGCTTCGGGCATCGGCGCAACCGGGTGGAGCGCGGCGCGGCGCTCCTGCACCACCGTCGTCAAGACCCGGCTGAACGTCCGTTCGAGCCGCTCGAAAGAAGTCGACAGCAGCGCCTGCATCCGGCTGGCGCCTTTGATCGGCGTCCGGCCCTTCACCGCTTCGCGCCAGACGTCGAACGTCGACAGCCCCATCACCCGCGCGTATTCCGAGACGAACGTCCGTGGGTTGGCGTATTCGCCCGAGAGAATGCCCATCGACTTGGCGCGCGCCTTCTGGGACGAGCCCCAATATCGAAACGTGCCCGCCTGCAGCGCCTTCGAGCCTTCGTCGTGGGCGCGGAAGACTTCGTACAGGGCCTCGGTGAAGACTTCTCTCGACCGGATAAAGCGATAGCGGCGCTGCTGATATTCGAGCAGGGCGCTCTGCGACGGGCCCGCGGTTCCCAGGCACGCGCACAACGTCAACACGTCGTTCACTGCGTTGGTCATGCCCGCGGCCGTCAGCGGGTGCATGCAGCCGCCTGAGTCTCCCACCAGCACGATTCCGTTCGCCGCGCACGCGTCGGTCGACACCGAGTGGGTCGCGCACCCTTCCAGCGGTCGATTCTGCAGCGACAGCAGCATCGCGCTGCGCAAAGGCTCGGGGACGAAAGGCGCGAACGCGTCTTCGACGTACTGCTTGATCGCCGCCTTCCCCCTGGCCTCGCCGACCGGCACGTCGATGCACATCCGCACCCGACCCTGTCCATAGGGGTAGGCGAGGATCGGCCCCGGCGCTCCGAGGAAGACGTGGCCGTGGCCGGGGTGCGGCATGACATCGCCTTCCACCGAGACCGCCACGGTATGCGAGAGCAGCTTCACCTCGGGGTTCAGGCCGAGCAGCGCGCGGATCTTCGACTGCCGTCCATCGGCGCCGATGGTCAGGTCGGCGCGGTGCTGTTTTCCATCGGCGGTGCGGACCCCGGAAATTCGCGCCCCGTCGCGAAGCAGCCCGTCGACCCGCTGCCCGGTCAAGAGCCGAACCCCCGGGCGCGCCCCCACCACCTCGCGCAGCTTCCCGACCATCGCGTGGTGATCGATGCCCACCCCGGTGCCGAACCCGATTCCGTACGGCAACACCATCGGAACCTGACCTTCGCCCGCGGTCACCGCGAAGCCTTTGATCGCCACCGCCCCCGCCTCGAACAGCGGAGCCTTCAGCCCCAGCGTCTCGAGCCCCCGAACGCCACGGGGGTGAATCAGCTCGCCTCGAAATCGGGGGTCAAAGCCCAGGTGGGACTCGAGCACGGTGACCGTGGCTCCGCGCGCAGCCATCGCTGCCGCACTGACCAGGCCTGCAAACCCTCCCCCGACGACGACCACCTCGGTCCTGAGCATGGGCGGCGATGTACTTGAGGGTTCCCGGCCGGTGAAGCGCGTCACGGGGCCTCTGACACTCGTCAGTCAACTCGACCCTCGGGACAGGTGAGCCCACTGCGCGGCTCGTGTAAGTCGATGCTCAGCCATGCGTGTGGATCTCGATGACTTGCTGCTCAAAACATCGCGGACGTTCGCGCTCGCCATTCCCCTGTTGCCCGAGCCGACGCGGCGCGCGGTCTCGGTGGCGTATCTGTTGTTCCGAATCGCGGACACCTTCGAAGACGCGACGACCTGGCCGAGCCAACAACGGATTGAAGCGCTGACGGCCTTCGCCCGGGGAATTGAAGATCCACCGCCGCGCGCGGGCCTGCAGGCGGCGACGAAGCGCTGGCTGGCGGTGCCTCCTTGCGATCACCCCGGTTACCTCGAGCTGTTGAAGCTGACCGTCGAAGTGGTGGCCGAGCTGGACGAGATGTCGAGCGGGGCTCGGGAAATTTTGATTCGCCACACGGTCCGTACGGCCGAGGGAATGGCCGAGGTGGTGGCCCGCGCCGACGACCAGGGAAACCTGCGGCTGGCCTCGATTCAGGAGCTCAAGGACTACTGCTACATCGTCGCGGGAATCGTCGGCGAGCTGCTGACCGATTGTTTCCTTCACGACGCGCCCCAGCTGCAGCAAATCGCTCCGACGCTGCGGCGACACATGGCCGCCTTCGGAGAAGCGCTGCAGTTGGTGAACATCTTGAAAGACGCCGGAGACGATGCGCGCGACGGTCGGGTCTACCTGCCGCCCACGGTCCCGCGGGCCGAGGTGTTCGCCCTCGCGCGCAAAGATCTCGAAGCGTCTTTCGAGTACGTCGCCGCTCTGCAGAACGCGAAAGCCCCCCAGGGCTTTCTGGCATTCACCGCCCTTCCTGCTCGGTTGGCGCACCAGGCGCTGATGGCGATCGAGCAGCGGGGCCCGGGCGCGAAGGTGCCCCGGACCGAAGTGGCGCTGTTGATGGAACAGCTGCAGTCAGACCTGGCGGCCGGCCGGAACCTCAGCGCCTGAGCCGATTTCCCCCGCGGAACCGCCGGCCCGGAGCTCGGGCTGCAGCCGGAACTTCGTCGCCTGGACTTTCAAATTCCGCCGTGGCGCGGCCGGCCCGTCGTCAGGCCGCGTCGCGGTCGGTGGTCGCCGCAGCGGTCGACACGTTCGAAATCGAGCTGCCCGCGAGCACGCTGCCCAGCAGCCTCACCACCGCTTTGCGCACGGTCGGGTTGTTGTAGGCGCCGGCGACGGCATCGAGAATCGGCGAAGCGACCACCGCACGCAGCGCAAGTCCGCCGACGAAGCCGGTCGTGAAGCGCTTGCGGTGCTTCCACAGGTACCCGTCCCACGCCTTGGCTTCGGTGGCCTTTCCCTGGAGCACATCCGACACCGCCTCGGCGGCGAAGATCCCGCTTTGCATCGCGTGGTAGATGCCTTCGCCGGTCGCGTTGTGGGTGACGCGCGCGGCTTCGCCCAGGTACAGCGAGCCCGCGGCTGTGCAGTGACCGACCCAGTTCGTGTAGACGATCGGGTGGCCCTTCCACTTTCCTACCGGCTTCGCCGTCTTCAGCTGTGCCCCGTAGTGATCATCGAGGAAGCGCTGAAACACCTGGCGCAGGTTGCGGGTCGACTTCTGGCCCTCGTCGTCCTGGCCGTCGACGCAGATCCCGATGTTCACCCGGTGGGCCGTCTCGGGGAACATCCACCCGTAGAGCGGCGCGACCTGCTTGTCGAAAATCATGTCGAGCTGCCCAGGAGCGTGCTCGAAGTCTTCCCACCAACCCATCAAGGTCGAGATCGATCGCTTCGGCCGCGGGTCGCTGGAGAAAATCGAGTGGGCCCCGTCCGCGCAGAGCACAAAGCGGCCGTGGTGTTCCTGCCCGTCGACGCTGCGAACGCCAATCGCGCGACCCGCTTCGTCTTTGATCAACCGCTCGGCGCGGAAGCCGGTGGTCAGCGTCACTCCCAGCGATTGCGCCTTTTCGACGATCAGGTTGTCGAAGACCCGGCGCAACAAGACGACCGCCGCCGCGTTGGAGGCGAGGATCATCTCTTTCCCGCCCGGGGTCACGATGCGCACTGACATGATCGGGTAGGCCTGCTTTCGCACTTCGTCGCCCAGGCCGAGCTCGTCGAGCACTTTGAGCGCGTTCGGCGAGAGCCCCGAGCCGCACGTCTTGTCGCGCGGAAACGGGTCGCGATCCAACAACAGCACGTCCTTCACTCCGCGCTGCGCGAGGGCGAGCGCGGCTGCTGCGCCCCCCGGGCCGGCTCCGACGATGACTGCGTCATGCATGGTGGTGGGCGCCTACTACACAAGGACGCCTAGGAAATAGGCTTGGCCGCCGTCTTCGCCCACGCGTCCTTGAGCGACACCGTCCGGTTGAAGACCAGCGCTCCTTCGGCGGAATCCCGATCGACGCAGAAATAGCCCAGCCGCTCGAACTGAAAGCGCTCGCCGACCTTCGCGGCGGCAACCGAGGGCTCGAGGCGCGCGGAGGTCAACGTCTCGAGCGAGGCTGGGTTGAGCTCCTTCAAATAGTCGCGGTCGGCGCCATCGGGGCTCTCGTGCTTGAACAGCCGGTCGTACAGGCGAACCTCGGCCTTCACCGCGTGCTTCGCCGACACCCAGTGCAGGGTGCCCTTCACCTTGCGGCCATCGGGCGAGTCTCCGCCCCGGGTCGCGGGGTCGTAGGTGCAGATGAGCTCGGTCACTTCGCCCGCGGCGTTCTTCACCACTTGTTTGCAGGTGATGAAGTAGGCCGCGCGCAGCCGGACTTCGCTGCCGGGGAAGAGGCGAAAGAACTTCTTCGCCGGCACTTCCATGAAGTCTTCGTGCTCGACGTAGAGCTCGCGCCCGAACGGCACCTGCCGGGTGCCCGCGGTGGGGTCCTCGGGGTTGTTCATCGCCTCGAGCAGCTCTTCCCCCCCTTCGGGGTAGTTCTCGATCGTCACCTTCAGCGGCCGGAGCACCACCATTTTCCGCTGGGCGGTCTGGTTCAAGTCTTCGCGAATCGCGTTCTCCAGCCGGCCGAGGTCGATGGTCGACTCGAGCCGGGTGACTCCCACGTCCTCGACGAACTTCGCCAGGGCCTGCGCGGTGTAGCCGCGGCGGCGCAGCCCGGTCAGCGTCGGCATCCGCGGGTCATCCCACCCGTTGACATGTTTGCCCTTCACCAGCTCGAGCAGCTTTCGTTTGCTGGTGACGATGTAGTTGACCTTCAACTTCGCGAACTCAATCTGCTGCGGGTGGTGAATGCCCAGCTCGTTGAGAAACCAGTCGTACAGCGGGCGGTGGTCCTCGAACTCGAGGGTGCAGATCGAATGGGTGATGCCTTCGATCGAGTCTTCCAGCCCATGCGCCCAGTCGTAGGACGGGTAGATGCACCAGGCGTCTGCGGTGCGGTGGTGCGAGGCCTTGACGATGCGGTACATCACCGGGTCGCGCAGGTTGATGTTCCCCGCCGCCATGTCGATCTTCGCGCGCAGGGTATGGGTGCCTTCGCCAAATTCGCCCGCGCGCATCTTGCTCAGCAGCTCGAGGTTTTCGGCGGGGCTGCGATCGCGAAACGGGGAGTTCTTTCCGGGCTGGCCAAACCGGCCCCGGTATTCGGTCATCTGCTCGGCGGTCAGGTCACAGACGAAGGCCTTCCCCTTCTTCACCAGGTCGACCGCCCAGCCATACATCTGCTCGAAATAGTCCGAAGCGAAGAACACCTTCGGTCCGATCTCGGCCCCCAGCCACCGCACGTCATCGATGATCGCGTCGACGTATTCCTGTTCTTCCTTCGCCGGGTTGGTGTCGTCGAAGCGGAGGTTGAAGGTGCCTCCATTGGCTTTGGCCAGGCCGAAGTTGAGGCAGATGCTCTTGGCGTGACCGATGTGCAGGTACCCGTTGGGCTCCGGCGGAAACCGGGTGTGCACCCGCCCGCTCCACTTTCCGGAGGCCTTGTCCGCGTCGACGATTTCCTGAATGAAATGACTCATGGCGTCAGCCTTCCTCGCCCAGCCGTGGGTGAAAAGCCACCCTTCGACAGCGCAGGATCAAATGAAGTAGCACCGTTTCAGGCGGATTTTTCCACCAATGACAGAAACACTTCCCCGATTTCGCGTTCTGCTCGTGGTTCGAGACACCGCAGAGCGGACCTCGCTGGCCAGCCTGCTCGAGCCGGACTTCGAACTTCATGCTGTGGCGACGGGGAAAGAAGCGCTCAGCGTGCTCGAGGCGAGGCGCTTCGAGGTGCTGTTGATCGAGCAGAACCTGGAAGACCAAAGCGGAGCCAAAGTCGCCACCGAAGCGGGCCGAATGCCGGGATCCTTAAGCTGCATTCTGCTGGGCGAGCAGGACGAAGAGCTCACCGCGGCGCAGCGCCAGAGCGCTCAATTGCTGACGGTGGTCGTCAAGCCCTGGCATGCGGCGCGGCTGGTGCGATTGCTCGACCAGTCGGCCCGATTGGCACTGGCCCGTCGGGCCGCGGATGCGATTCAGAAACAGCGCGAGCCCTGAGGGCGCGTCCGCTCAGAAGGGAGCATCCTCATCGCCCGGAGGGGGCGGCTCTTCCTGACCACTTCCGCCTCCGCTTCCGCCGCCCTGGCGAGCGACCTCGGCTTCAATCGCCGCGAGAAGCACGCGTTCCTTGTCGTGCCAGCGGCTCTTGCTGGGGTCATTGAGCGTTCGCTTGCAGCCGTTGGCGTAGTACTCGAGGTCCTGCATCGAGCCCCCGCGAACCGGCATCCCCTTGCTGCGCCCATAGGGAGGAAACACCAGCCCGTCACCGCCACCCGAGGCTCCGGCAGATCCTCCGGCTGCGGCACGAGGCGCGGGCGTCGAACCGATCGAAAGCTGACCCATTGAAATGCTGAAACCGTCCGCACTTTTGGTGGCCGTTCCGACGCGCACCTGCTCGACCGAGCCATCGTTGCGGGTGACTGCGACAGTGACTGGAAATTGATCGCTCATGTCGAATGAAATGGCAGCCGAACGCTCGAGAGTCAACGCGTTCATGCCTGCACCTGCGCCACCACCGGCCGCACGAACAACGAGAAGCCGGCCTCGTTGATTCGCAGCAGCGGTCGCAGCTTCATCGCCTCGATTCGCACTGGGCTGAGCATTCCTCCCCCCAACATCTTGATCATCGCTCGCACCAGCGGCATCGGAGCCGGCTCGGTGAACACCAGCGAGCAGGTCGCCCGACCTTCCACCACGAACACCATCGATGGAGCTTCGTTTGGCAGGCAGTGCGCCTCGTCGAGCAGCGACTGGATCAGCGCTTCGGCTACGTCCCCTTCGGCATCGAACTGCAGGGCCGGCCCCGACGCCGGAACCTCGGACTGCGGAAAAAACTCCTCTCGGTTGCTTCGCTTCATTTCTTCCCCCCGGAAAAAATTCCTACGAGTGAGTGCGACGAGAGGAAGAGTACTGATCAGGTCTGACATGTGGCCGCCCGCCGCAGCGGTGCGATTGAGACACCCTGCCTTCTGGGCTGCGAAACCTGGGCAGGCTGATGAAGAAGTGTTGAGGCTCTTGCCCCCGGTGCATCGAGAGGAACACTCTGCGAACAACCCGGAGGGATTTCACATGATGCGAGTGATACAAGCCTGACGCTGTGTCTGATGCTGCCGATGTCTGCCTTTGCCGAGGATGTACAGGGAGCGCCCGCGGCAGACCAGCCGACCCAGGCGTCGCTGGTTCCGACCGAGGGCGCCGCCCCGGCGAATCGAGCCACCGAAGGGACGCGCGCCTGTGGAATGTCGGGCGGCTGTTGCCACGCAGGCGGCAAGGCGAAGTGGATTGTGCTGACCGGGGTCGTCGGAACCCTGGTCACCGCCGCCGCCGTGGGGATCGCGGTCGGGGTGGCCCGCTCACAGCCGTCGACGGGTCAGATTCCGCGCTGGTTTTTTTTTAAACGGCGCAGGTGAGGGCGAGGTCCGTCGATCAGGCGTCCTTCTCGCCCTCGAAGTACTCCACCTGCGTCCCCTTCTTGAACATGAACCGCTTGGTGTTCGGAGGCGCCCCGACCGCCGCGGCCACTTTGTCCGAGTCGGGGTACTCGACGATGTCCACCCCCTGCGTCGCCGACATCGCGACATAGACCATCGGCTCGGTGCCATCGTTGATCAACTGGTGCGGCAAACCGCCGGGGGGAAACGAGACGTAATCGCCCGCGGCGATCGGCGTTAATCCTTCCGAAGTCCGCACCTGGCCCTTGCCGGAAATGACGAACATCGCCTCTTCGGTGATGTGGTGCGAATGAAGAGGAAACGACTTCTTTCCTGGGGTCAGCTCCCACAAGCCGCAGCTGAGCTTTTCGCCTCCCAACGGTTTGCGGCGCTGGTGAAAAGCCCCCTTCTGCATCGCGTCCGTCCACGCCACTTCTGCCGTCCGAACGATTTTCATGGCCCGCGATCTACTCCAAAGCGGGCCCCGAAATCGTCCTCACCCGGGGGCTTTTTCAGTCGGGGACGAAGTGCCGACGCAAGTAGTCCTGCGCGTGATCGAACGCGCCTCGCGCGGCAGCGGAAACCTCCGTTCCCCCCTGGGCCAGTCGCGCGGCCCGCAGCACCGGCCCCGACCGCTCATCGGCGTGCCGCGGGGGAAGCAACCCTTCCAGGACGTCAAGCCGCGACCGCGCCTGGGCCACGACGCCCAGCGCTTCGTCCAGCGGCAGCTCTTTGTCGTTCAGCGATCGCGCGAGCAGGCAGTCAAACCGTCGACACGTGAAGGGCCGCTGCGCGTAGACGGTGCACCGGCACCCGGCGAGCGCCCCACAGCGCTGGGGAAGTCTCGAGCGGCCGGCTTCCTCGTGCACCTCGACCCCGGCGGCCTTCATCGTTCGCCCTTCCTCGGCCGAGAGGACGACGAACGAGAACAGCGTCCCGTCGCAGCACATCCCGCATGCCGTACACAGACTGCTCGCCGCCGATTCGCTCATCTCGTCGCCCGCCATTGAAGGCGAGGTCCGCTCACGGGTCATCGGGGTCATGACCCAGAAAGTGGTGACGCAAGAAGCCTTCGGCCTTCAGCCACGCCTGGTGCGCGTCTTCGGAAATCGGCCCGTCCTGGCCCTCGCGCGCCCGCTGAAGCGGAGTCGCCGGGGATCCCGGTTCCGGGTCGGGAAGTGCCAGCTCGACCTTGCGAATCAGCTGGTGCGCCTCGACCACGATCGCCATCGCTTCCTCGAGCGGAATCTCTTCTTCCGTCACCGCCTCGCCCAGGTCGCAGACGTATTTGCGGCACCCCTCGGGACGAGAGAAGTAGATGCCGCAGTTCCTTCCCTTCAGTGCCGAACAACACTGGCGCAGCCGCAGCGTCCCGTCCGCGTACTTCACCGTCGGGACCTGCAGCGCCTTCAATCGCATCACCTCGTCGCTCGAGAGGCGCACGTGTCCGAACAGCGACCCATCGCAGCAAAGCCCGCAAGAACGGCACAGCTCGGAAAGCACCCGGGCGCTTGTAACAGGGCTGTGAAAAACGCGCTCCCCGGGGGGTGTTTTCAGAGGTCCCCGACCGACGACAAGCTCTCGCCCACCAGCGGCACCGCGACCCCTTCGACCACCTGCTCGAGGTCGCCCCACCGGCCGCCGGCGAACCGCATCGTTCGCAGCTCATGACCGCGACTCAAGGTGACCTCAGATTCGAGAATGGCTGCGCCGGCACCTGGTGGGTGGGTGGTGACCGCAAGGACGGTCCAAACCCGCTCGGCCGCAGGCGCCGCGGCGAACACCGGGCCGACGAAGATCAGCGCGCCCACCGCCGCTGCCAGGGCCACGAACATCCGTCGGCGGCGCGCCCCGATTCCCAGCAGCAAGGCGGCGAGGGCAAAGGGGGCCGAGCCGGTGGTGCTGCACCCACGGGTCGGCTCTTCAGACACCGGGGCCGTCTGACCGTAGAGAAAGCGAAGCCCGTCGAGGTCGTCGGCCGCGAGCGCCCGCTTGCCGATTTCGCCCGGGAAGCTGCTGGGGAACATCACCGTCTTCGGAAGATTGTTGTGGGCCAGGCCCAGCGCGTGCCCCAGCTCGTGCGTCATCGCGTTCTGCACGTCGTAGCGCTCACTGCCCGCATCGCCGGCCACCACCGCGAAGTCGGTGTGCTTCACGTTGAAGGCGATGTCGGCCTCGATGATCTGGTGGGTCGAGCGCGACAAGGTGATGACCGTCGTGGCCACTGCGTCGACGTTCCACTTCCACTCTTCGGGAGCGCTCACATCGCTGGTGCTCGCTTCCGGGTGCTCGAAGTCGTACCCCATTCCCTGCGGCTTGCCGGCTTCCGCCGAGAGGTGGAGCGTGGGGAACGCGGTGTTGACCGTCTCGAGCGCCGCCCGCACCGCTTCCGCGGATCCTTTCGCCTGAAGCCGGGTCGCCAGGTGCTCGTCGACGATGAAGTGAAGCGGGGTCTTCCACGCCGCGGGCTCACCGGCCGAGTCGCGCTTGAGCTCGAACGCGGACGAGGCAGAGGCAGTGACCAGCACAGCGGCGAGCACCAGGCGCATGAGCTGACCCAGAGCAAGCTGCGTTCCGTCCTGCGCAGCGAGCCAAGCGGTTGATCCTCCGGTGACCGATGGAGGTCACGGCCCGCGCACCGAGTCAGCCCACACTCGGCAACGGGGTGAGCGCTCGTGGTAGGGGAGACCGATGGTCAGGCCGCCGAATGTGAAAGCGCTCGTCGAGCGGAACCCGAACCAGGCGTTTGCGACGCTGGCCCCGAAGCTGTCGAAGGCCGCGCGGACTGAGAACCCCGCGGTGGCTGAAGAGATTGTCGCCGCCCTCGCACGCCATGGGGACACCCTCCCCGCCGCCTGGCGCAAGTTGCTGGTCGAGATGGCAGACGAGAAGCCCCTGGCCTTGAGCGCTGCGGTCGGCCTGGCTCAAGTCAAGCCCCACCCTTCGATGGTGCCCGCGATGATCCGGCGGGTCGCCGCCAAG